>CALULC010000007.1 GCA_944321385.1 uncultured Atopobiaceae bacterium | reverse complement strand
CGTGATGCGGGGGAAGACCTCGCCCGTGGCGATGCCAAGGTCAGAGACCGTGCCGACCTTCTCGCCGTCGGCGTCAATAACGGGGTTGCCCAGGAGTTGGGACAGGTAGATCATTCGTGCTCCTTACGTGCGTCGCGTGGGCGCGCTCGCTCGCGTGAGCACGCCGCAGGTCATCGACTGTGAGGTCGAGGTTTCATGCGGACCTTTCTCCTAGGTGGATGAGTCGTGAGTATTGTAGCCCATGAGCCGTCCAGAAGCGCGGGGAGTCGTGTAAGGAGTGTGTTGGGGGGGCGGGGCTCGTCTCAGCTTGGGTACGGGATTTCTTGGCGAAACGAGGCTCGTCTCAGGATTTACGCCGTTTCAGGCTGAGACGAGGCCCGTTTCGTCAAGCGAGAAGAACTTTGGGCTGAGACGAGGCCCGTTTCGTCAAGCGAGAAGATCTTTGGGCTGAGATGAGCCCCGTTTCGTCAAGCGATGCTGCGGTGCGACACAAGAAGCGGGCCCGGACGCGGTTGGCGTCCGAGCCCGCTGGCCGTGTGGCTTGGAAGCTGCCTACTGGCGGCGACGCGTCACGAGGACGGCGCCCACGCCGGAGAGGGCCGCTCCCATGGAGGCGAGAAGCGCAACGCCGCAGGACGGGTCGCTCGTGGCAGGCACGCCCGCGCTGCCGCTGGTGCCCGGCTTCTGCTGGCCGGACGGCTTCTGGTCGGTGCCAGGCTTCTGATCGTCACCGGGCGTCTGGTCGTCGGACGGCTTCTGGTCGTCCGGGTCGGCGCCAGGCTCGTCGGTTCCGGGCTTGTCGTCCGGGTCGGTGCCAGGCTCGTCAGGATCCGGGTCGGTGCCAGGCTCGTCAGGATCCGGGTCGGTTCCGGGGTCGGGCTCGGCGTCCTTGAGGCCTGCGACGGCGGCGAGCAGCTCGTCGGCTGCCGCGTTCAGCTCGTCGGCAGTGGCGCCCTCGTCGTCGAGCGCGGCCTGCGCGTTGGCAAGCGCCTCGGCGTAGACTGCCCAGGTCTCGGCCGTGTAGTCGTCCTCGGCAAGACCGCTGTTGTTCTCGATGACCTCCTGGAGGTTCTTGCGCGCCTCCTCAACGGGGTCGGGCGTGGGCTCGGGCTCGGAGACCGTGACCTCGAAGGTGGTGGTCATGCCCGCGTAGGTGACGGTGACCTCAATGGTCCCGGCGGCCGAGAAGGCCGTGGGGCTGAAGGCAAACTCGTCCGCGGCGCCCACGTAGGCAACCGTCTTGGTGGAGTCGTCGGAGTAGGTGAGGGTGAGCTCGAGGCCGGACGGCTGGAGCTCGTCGCCCGCGACGTAGCTGGTCTTGGCCGGGAGGGCCTTCACCGCGATGCCGGTGAGCGTGGGCTCCGGCTCCGGCTCGGGCTCAACGGTCTCAAGGCCGTCGATGGCGTCCAGAATGGCCCGGGCGGCCTCGGCAACCTCAGCCTCGGTGGCCTCGTCGTTGGCCATCACGACCTTGCCCGCGGCAACGGCCTTGTCGAGCGCGGCGAGAGAATCCTCGGTCTTGTCCGTGCGATCGACGGCCTCGGCCGCGTCAAGCGCGTCCTGGAGGGCGGTCTTGTCGACGGGCGTGGGCTCGGGCTCGGGATCGGTGCCGGCGTGCTCGAGGCCGCTCACCACGAGCTCGGCCGCGCCCACAAAGTTGTTGCCGGCGTGCGTGCTCGTGGCAACGATCGTCACGTAGCGGCCGGTCACGGGCTCGTCAAAGTTGACGATGGTGGCGTCACGGCTGCCGGCGCTGGTCACGTTGGGGAAGGTCCCCTCGGCGGCGGGGGTGCCGGTGGGCGCGCCGCTGGGCTTGTCGGCCGTCACAAAGACCTTGTAGTCCTTCATGAGGCCGTTGGCGTTGGACTGGCGCGGCAGGTAGGAGACGCCGTCAACGTCGTACTCGGCGCCCAGGTCGATGGTGATGTAGCCGGGCAGGCTGCTCGTGCCGCTCTGCCAAGCGCTGTGCCAGTAGGTGCTGGGGTCGCCGTCGATGGCGGCGTTCGCGGGTCCGCTCGGCGCGGTCTCGCCGGTCGTCTCCTCGGACGAGAAGCCCGCAATCTCGTAGAGCTCCTGGTCGATGGGGTGCGCCAGCGCGTCGCTCGCGATCGTGAGCATTGCGGAGCCGCTCCACCAGCCCTGCTCGACGGTCACCTCGTAGGAGCCGGTCGTGGCGCCCTCGGGGACGGAGATCATTGCCTCGGCGGCGCCGTCGGCGTCAGCCGTGAGCGCGACCTCGCCAAACTCGGATGTCAGCGTCGCGTCCTTCTCGGGCTCGAGGCCGGTCACGGTGACGGAGACCTCAAAGCCGGGGGCCGCGGTGGCCGGGTACAGCGTCACCTCGGGCGAGAAGGCCGGGGTGACCTCAAACTCCGCGCCGGAGCCGACGGGATCGGTCGTCACCTGGTAGGTGCCGGGCTTGACGGCCGGGACGGTGAACTCGTAGGTGCCCACGCCGAACTCGTTAACGGTGACGGAGCCGAGCGTGGAGTCGCCAAAGCTCAGCGAGACGGACGCGCTGGGAGCAAAGTCGCTCAGCGTGACGGTGACCTTCTCGCCCTGCTCGCCGGAGGCGGCGGAGAGCGCGATGTTGTTGCCGTAGATGGTCTCGCCGCCGGTCACGGTGACGGTCACGGTGTCCGTGACGGTCTTCCCGCCCGCGGTGAACGTCACGGTGCCGGTGTGGGTGCCCTGCCCGGGAAGCTCGGTGAGGGTGAGCTCCCAGAGGCCGTTCTGGGCGCGGTTGTTGTTGTTCGCCGCCGTGGGGGCCTGGTACGGGCGGTTCTGGACCACGCCGAGCTGCTGGGTGGTGCCGTCCTCCCACGCGATGGTGGCGGTGACGTCGGCGATGTCGGTCATCGGCATGTAGCCGTGCGCGATCGTGTGCGCAACGCCCACGGACGGCGCGGTCTCGAGGTCGGTGGCCGCGACGAGAGGCTCGTTCTCAAGGCCGTCCTCGGCGTAGAAGTCGGCGCCCTTCATGGTGAGGGCGGGGACGGTGTCTGCCAGGCGCTCGCGCAGGTCGGCAACCTGGCCGGTGCGCTTGTTCTGCGGGGTCCAGCCGACCTCGGCCAGAGCCATGGCGCGCGGGAACGAGGGGAAGAAGAAGTCCTGGATGCCGCGGACGTGCTCGCTCCACATGGCACCCTCGACGCCGCGCACGTACTCGTCGGAGAGGCCGGCGCGGGCGGACGGGTCGTAGTTGTAGAAGTCGTCGATGTTGCAGACGCCGTCTGCGCCGCCCGCCCAGCTGGGGCCGGCCACGTTGGTGCCGGGGCGCTGCGGGAAGTAGGCGTTCTGGGCCATGGACCAGATGATACGGGCGTCGGAGCTGGTGATGGTGCCTGCGGAGGGCTGACCGTTCCAGCACTGGATGGTGTCGCCGGACTCAAGGTCAACGCCGCTCGACGCCCACTCGTTCCAGCCGATGGGGGTGAGGCCCATCTCGCGGACCATCTCGCCGGCCTTGTTGAGGAACTGGACCGCACGGCCGGGATAGTCGGTGTTGAGCTGGTGCGTCTCGTCGCCGCCGATGTGGATGTACTCGGAGCCGCAGATGTCGGTGATCTGCTTCACCACGTGCTCGAGGAACATCCAGGTGTACTCGTTGTTGTAGTCGAGATAGGAGCCGCCCACGTCGCCGGTGGTCTGGGCCGGGGCGCAGATCCACTTGGCGGGGTTCTCGATCTTCTCGCCGGTCTTGGGGTCAACCGTGCCGTCGTGCGAGGACTCGGCGGAGTTGAGCTGCGGGATGGCGTGGAGGATGCCCTGGGAGTGTCCGGGCATGTCGACCTCGGGCACGACCTCGATGTGGTGCTCGTTGGCGTAGGCCACGATCTCGCGCAGGTCGTCCTGCGTGTAGTAGCCGCGGATGCCGGGGTTCTGCTGGTACTGGGTGGTGCCCATCGCGGCGTCGCCGGCAATCTCCGCGAGGCGCGTGTAGTCGATGTCATCGTCCTCGACGCGGCCCTCGTTGGTGATCTCGACGCGCCAGCCCTGGTCGTCGGTCAGGTGCAGGTGCAGGACGTTGAGCTTGTACATGGAGAGCACGTCGATGGCCTGCTTGATCTCGTCAACCGTGAGGAACGAACGGGCCGGATCGAGCATGACGGCGCGCCACTCGTAGCGCGGGTAGTCGGAGATCTGGAGCGCCGGGACGTCCCACGAGCCGTTGGTGACGAAGTCGGCCACCGAGAAGGGTCCGAAGAGCTGGTAGATGGTCTGGGCGCCGTTGAAGAGCCCGTGGGCGGACGGCGAGGAGAGCGTGAGGCCCTCGGCGCCGGCGGAGAGCTCGTAGGACTCCTCGGTGCCGTTGCCGGCCTCGGTGTTGATGGAGAGGGTGATGTCCGCGACGTTGTCGTCGGACGCGGCCACAACGTCAAGGTCGTAGCCCGTGGAGACGCGCAGCGTCTCGGCAAGCTTCTCGGCCTCGGCCTGGGCGCCCTC
Source organism: uncultured Atopobiaceae bacterium (assembly GCA_944321385.1). Lineage (GTDB taxonomy): Bacteria > Actinomycetota > Coriobacteriia > Coriobacteriales > Atopobiaceae > Thermophilibacter. The sequence continues at coordinate 31,157 of CALULC010000007.1, read as the reverse complement.
GCCCTGGTACACGATGTCGGAGTCGGGCTCCAGCACGAACGGGTCGCCCTCGGCGGCGGTGTAGGAGACGGGCTCGGGGACGACTGCGGGAAGCTCCTCGTCAACGGGCTCGGGCTCGGGCTCGGGGGCGCCGTTCGTCCAGGTGCCCCAGACCTCGAACTCCCACACGCTCATCGCGTAGGTGGCGCTGCGGCGCTCGATGAAGAGGCGGACGTAGCGGGTCTGGACGTCGTTGAGCGGAATGTCAACAGTCTCGGAGTCGGCGCCAGTCAGATTCTCCGTGACGGCGGTCCAGTCGGTGCCGTTCGTGGAGGTCTCGATGCGATACGGGCTGCCAAACTGCTTGCCCCAGACGATCTTCACGCTGGAGACGTCGGCCTCGGCGCCCAGGTCGAGCGCTAGCCACACGCCGTCGGCGTTGTTGGCGGACCAGCGGCTGGCGGCGTCGTTGACGTGGTTCTCGCGGACCGTGAGCCAGTCCTTCTCGCGCCAGGTCTCATCGGTGGTCAGGCCAACCTTGCCGTCAACGGCGAGCTCGGGGCCCCACTTGCCGTCGACCTCCTGGCCGGAGGCGGTGACTTTGGTGGTCTCGAGGCGCGCCAGGTTCTCCGGCTCCGCGGCCTTATCGGTGCCCCAGACCTCAAACTCCCAGATGCCGGTGGAGTACTCGGAGTTGGGGGTCGTGATGGTGACACGCACGTAGCGCGCGACGGTGTCGCTCAGCTGGACGGTGTCCTCTTCGGAGGCAGTGGCAGAGAGCGTCTCGGAGCCGTTCTCCGTGACGGCGGTCCACTTGGAGTTGTCCAGGGAGGTCTCGAGCTTGTAGCCCTGGCCGAACTGCTTGCCCCAGTAGATGGTCACGTTGTCGACGACGACCTCCTTGCTGAGGTCGACGGTCAGCCAGCGGTCGCCCTCCTTGTTGGAGGACCAGCGGCTGGACTCCTGGCTCCGGAAGTTGTTTCCGTCATCGCGCCAGTCCTTATCGGCGCGCTTGTCCTCGCCGCCCATCATGCCAACGAGGCCGTCCACAGCGCGCTCCGGTGCCCAGGCGGTGGTCGTGCCGTTCTCTTCCTCCGTGCCGGATGCCGTTACCGTGGCACCTTGTGCGAAGTTGGTCAGCTCAGGCTCTGCCTGAGCCGTCGCCGCGGCGCCCGCCACGGCCACTCCGCCCAGCGCAAGCGCGCCGGCCAGAAGCGCCGCGAAGAGCCTTCGCTTTGGTTGCTTCCTGCTCATGCTTTCCCCTCTCGTTTGAGCTTCGGGTGGGAAACCCATAATCTAAACCACTCTAGCAGGGGATATTCAGTTTTGATTCCGCGTTTGCGCAGGTAGCTGGCAGATGGCTTTAACCCTTCGGCCAACGGTGGGGCTGTTCCGCGCCGCGGAGGCAGCGGCTGCGACCCCGTGTCCTTCTCGCTTGACAAGACGGGCCTTGTCTCAGCCTCGCTGGGAGAAAACTTGACAAAACGAGGCTTGTCTCAGGATTTTTGCCGTCTCAGGCTGAGACGAGCCCACTTTCGTCAAGCGAGAAGCCCCTCGGGCTGAGACGAGCCCACTTTCGTCAAGCCCCCCCACGCACCGTCGCCTAGAAGCGCGCCCAGGGCAGCTCGTGCTCCCGCTCGTGCCGCGCCTTGGCGGTCAGGCTCTTGCGCGGCCGGTACCGATAGCCGGAAATCTTGTTGCCGGGAAAGCTGGTGACGCGGCTGTTGTACCCGCGGACGCACTTCTCGTAGGACTCGCGCGAACGGGCGAGGCAGTTCTCGGCGTCCGCGATGTCCGTCAGAAGCTGCACCAGGTCGGGATTGGTCATGAGGACCGTGGAGCGTTCCGCCATGGCAAACATCGCGCGCAGCTCCTCCGTGAGGGCGTCGGAGGCCGCGGCCTTCTCCTCGGGCTTCTCGGCCGCCTCCACCGCAACGCGCGCTGCGGAGATCGGCTCGATCGCGTCCGAGCCGCGGCCGACGCGCTCCGCCATCGTGGCCTCGAGGCTCAGCACCAGATCGCCCCGGCGCACCATGTCCTTCTCAACGACCTTCCAAGCGTCGACGCAGCGGTTGTCCTCGGCAATGATGTTCAGGTAGGTGCGGGTGTAGACCATGACGAGGGCGATGATGGCCAGCCCAACAAGCAGGATGACAACGATGGGGTCCACGGACGCTCCGTTCAAAAAAGTGGAAAAGGGCGAGCCCTCTTCCACAGGTGGTTGCGTATGGCGGAGGAGGAGGGATTCGAACCCTCGGAACGGGGGTTGCCCGCTCGACGGTTTTCAAGACCGCTGCATTCAACCGCTCTGCCACTCCTCCGAGTGTGAGCACTAGTATCCTACCCCATGTGAGACGTTGCCGAGCGCGGGAGGAAGCGTGGGCGAGAAGAACGACGTTGCGGCGGCTGCGGACGAGGTTGCGGCCGCGGTCGAGGTTGCGGCCGCGGCCGCGGACGAAGCGCTGACCGAGGCGGATGAGGCCGCAGCGACAGACGAGAAGTACATGCGCCTCGCGCTCGAGGAGGCCGAAGCGGCAGCCGCGGAGGGCGAGGTGCCCATAGGCGCGGTCGTGGTGTGTGACGGCCGGGTGGTCGCACGGGCGCACAACCGTCGCGAGACCGACGCCGACCCGTCTGCCCACGCCGAGTTTCTCGCCATGGTTGCCGCGGCCCGCGAGCTGGGGCGCTGGCGACTCACCGGCTGCACGGTCTACGTAACGCTGGAGCCGTGCCTCATGTGCGCCGGCCTTATGGTGAACGCGCGCGTGGCCCGCTGCGTGTACGGCGCGGCCGATCCAAAGGGCGGCGCGGTGGGCACGCTGTTTGACGTGAGCCACGACGAGCGGCTCAATCACGAGTTTGAGGTCACGAGCGGCGTGCTGGCAGACGAGGCGGCGGGGCTGCTGCGGGCGTTTTTCCGCGCGCGCCGGCGGCGCTAGGGCGCGAGCGCTCTTCTCGCCAGAAATAACACGCACAGTTTGCTTTAACTTTGCATAAGCCCAGTTGAAAATAACACGCATTGCAAACTATGCGTGTTATTTCGAGGGGGGCGATAAAAACGCGCCGCCGCTACAGCACGAGCGAGCCCACGTAGATGATGGCCGCCATCACCACGGCGAACGCGAATGCGTACTTGGCGATCTTGCCGAGAATCTCTCCGTCCTTGCCCACAAGGCCGCATGCGGCGCAGCCAATGGCGATATTCTGCGGGCTGAGCATCTTGCCCGCGGAGACGCCGAGCGAGTTGGACGCCACGAGCCAGGCCTCGTTGACGCCGATGGACTGCGCGGCGTGGAGCTGGACGTTGCCAAACAGCACCTCGCTGGAGGTGCCGGAGCCGGTGACGAAGGTGCCCAGCGCGCCCAGCAGCGGCGCGACCAGCGGATAGAAGCTGCCGAGTGCGGCCACGAAGAAGTCGGAGATGCTCGCGATCATGCCAGAGTAACCCATGATCTTTGCGCAGGCCAGCACGCCGAGCATCGTGACGATGGTCTTGCTCATCTGCTTGCACGTGGCGCCCAGCACGCCGAGCATCTCGCGCGGCGGGCAGTGCTGGATGAGGCCGCCCACGATGCCGCAGATGAAGATCAGCACGCCGGGCGTGTTCACCCACGAGAAGGTCAGCGTGGCGGTTGGGTCGCCGGCGTAGATGTTGACCGTGCTCTTGATGGCCGAGAGCGGGCCGTTCACAAACGGCACGAGCTTGCTGGTAGCGAGAAGGACCACAAAGATCAGGGCAAACGGCGCCCAGGCGCGCAGCTTGTCGGCCACGGACTCGGCGGGCGCGTCGTCGCCGGCGGAGCCGACGGTCAGACGGTACTTCTCGGGCACCTCGACGCCGCTCTTATGCATGCGCAGCGCGTAGGCAAAGGTGAGGACGAGCGAGACCACGGAGGCCACCACGTCGGGCAGCTCGCCGCCGATGAAGTGGCCGGCGATCAGCAGGCACGCGGCAAAGGACACGCCGGAGACAAGCGCGATGGGCAGCATGCCCCTGAGCGCCTTGCGGCCATGGCCCACGAGCGCGACCATGAGGATCGGGCAGGCGATCACGAACGGAAAGACCTGGATGGCCTGGACCGTGGAGAGCTGCACCACGTCGATGCCGGTGATGGAGGCGAGCGTGGTGGTGGGAATGCCGATGGAGCCAAACATCGTGGGCACGCCGTTGGCGATGAGGCAGGCCAGGATGGCCGTCACGGGGCTGATGCCGAGGGCCATGAGCATGCTCGCGGGGATGGCCACGGCGGTGCCAAAGCCGGCCATGCCCTCGAGGAAGCCGCCGAAGCACCAGCCGATGAGCAGCGTGAGCACGCGGCGGTCGGCCGAGACCGAGCAGAGCATGCGCTTGATCGTCTCCATGGCGCCGGTGTGCACGGTGAGGTTGTAGGTGAAGACCGCGGCGATGATCACGATCACGATGGGCCAGAGCGCCATGGCAAAGCCCTCGAGCGCGGCGGTGGCCATGTTGACGGGCGTCATCGCCCAGCCGAGCGCGGCGCAGACGGCAGCCACGACGAGTGCGCCGAGGCTCGCGAGATAGGCCTCCATGTGCAGCCCGCACAGTGCGATGACGAGCCAGATGATGGGGGCGAGGGCAAGGACAAACATGCCAAAGAGCTCAAACATTGCGGTGACTCCCGAGGTCGTGCGATCAATCAAGCACTAAATCTAGCACTCGGGGGCGAGCCTGCTGGCGAGAAAACCCGAGCGCCGGCGCCGCGCGCTACCGCAAGGGCTCGCTGCCTGACCTGAGAATCTTGAGATAGGGCTCGTAGGTAAAGATCCGATAGCGCTTCTTTGAGCTGTCGCGCTGTACGAGCACCCCCAGCTCCGTCATTGCCCGAATGAGGGAGTTTGCCCCCGAGGCGCTTAGCCCCAGACGCTCTGCAACGTACGACGTGTCCACGATGGGGCTGCCCTCCAGAAGCTCCAGGAGGCGCAGCGCGTTTGCCGATCCGCGGCCCATCGACGAGAGCACGAGGCGCTCCGTAGAGGCGTGAAGCTCCGCGAGCGCCCGCATGGAGTCGCGCGCGTCAAGGGCGCTTTCGAGCAGGCAGTCGCAGAAGAAAGCGATCCATCCCTCGTAGTCGCCCGTCTCGCGCACGCTGGTCAGGCGGTCGTAGTACTCCGAGCGGCGGCGCTTGAGCTCGTAGGAGGGGTAGAGTACGGGCAGCTCGAGAATGCCATCGTTCATGAGGGAAAGCGTGATGAGGAGCCTGCCAATCCTGCCGTTGCCGTCAAGGAAGGGGTGGATCGTCTCAAACTGATAGTGGGCGAGGCCCGCCTTGACGATGGGGTCGAGAGTGCGTTCCTCGTTGAGAAAAACCTCGAGGTCAGACAGAGCGTCCCTCATATCGTCAACGTTAGGGGGCACGTAGGCGGCCTCGTTGAGGGTGCACCCGTTTGGCCCGATCCAGTTTTGCGAGGTGCGGAGCTCGCCGGGGTGCTTCTCGGATCCGCGGACGCCTTCGAGCAGGGTCTCATGTACCACCCGCAGAAGGCGGGTGCAGAGCGGCATGGAGCCCATGAGCTCAACGGCTTGTTCCGTTGCCGAGACGTAGTTGATTACATCCTCGAGGTCCCTGCTCGCGTTCTTCTCGTTCTCTGGGTCGAGAACATCATCAAAGGTGCACTGGGTTCCCTCAATCTGGGAGGAGAGGAGCGCCTCTTTCCTTACGTACATGGTGAGGTACATGCCCACGTTTGGGATGAAGCGCGCCATACCCTGCATCTCGCCGAGAAGCGCGCGGCAATCAGAGACCGCGCGCTGTGAGCTGTCGCTCAGGGATAGGGGCAGGCAGCTCTGGAGGCTGGAGGGGAGAAAAGAAAGGTAGGCAAGCTCTCCGGAGAGATTGCGGCGAAGGCTTCCCTGCCTCCCGGGATGAATGGCGTCAAGCATGACTCCCCCTAAGAGCGAATTAATGGATTAAAACGTTCTTAGAATATAATCTGCGCCGCTAAGAACACGTTCGTGTTCTTAGAGAGACCACAGATTCTCTAAGAACGAATTAGACGCGTAAATCGTTCTTAGAGAATCACGTCGGCGCCGCTAGACCACTTGGAAGATGAAGAAGTCCAGGTAATGGCTCTCGGGGAAGCCCCAGAGGATGGGGTGGTCGGGCGCCTGCTGGCGCTCCTCGACCTGCTTGAGCTGCACGTTTGTCTGATGCGCGGCCTCGGCGATCGCCTTGGCCAGGAGGTCTCGCGTCATGAAGTGGGAGCAGCTGCAGGTGGCCAGGTAGCCGCCGCGCGGCAGCAGGCGCAGCGCTTGGTAGTTGATCTCGCGGTAGCCGCGCGCGGCGTGCGCGACGGTGCCGCGGCTCTTGGTGAAGGCGGGCGGGTCCAGCACGATGAGGTCGAACGGGCCGCCCTCCTCGCGCAAGCGGGCGCGATCGCGGGCGAGCTCGGGCAGGTAGTCGAGGACGTTCGCGCAGGTGAAGTCCATGCGCGCGTCCAGTCCGTTGAGGCGGGCGTTCTCGCGCGCCAGCTCGATTGCCGTGTCGCTCACGTCCACGCAGCGCACGAACTCCGCGCCGCCGGCGGCCGCGTTCAGGCCGAAGGGCCCCACGTGGCAGAAGCAGTCGAGCACGCGGCGCCCGGCCGCGATCTCGCGCACGGCGCGCCGGTTGTACTTCTGGTCGAGGAAGAAGCCGGTCTTCTGGCTGTTCTCGATGTCGAGGTCAAAGCGCAGGCCGTTCTCGCGCACCATCAGTCGTGCGGTCTCCGGCGCGGGCAGGCCGTCCCACCAGCCCTTGTACTGCGACAGGCCCTCCTTGGCGCGGGATGCGCCGTCGTTGCGCTCGTAGATTGCGTCGATCTTCTCGCCGTCCGCGGCAAGGGCGTCGAGAAGCGCGCGGTACACAACGGGCTTCAGGCGCTCCATGCCCACGGTGCCAACCTGCGTGACCAGCACGTTCTCATAGCGATCCGCCACCAGGCCGGGCATGCCGTCCGCCTCGGAGAAGACTACGCGGCAGCAGGTGGTGTCCGGCTCGGCGCCGGGCAGGCCGCGGCTCCCCATCGTGGTGCGGCGGTGCTGCCAAGCCCACGTGGCGCGCCGCGCCCAGAAGGCGTCGTCGAAGCGGTCGTTGGCGTTGCGGCTCACCAGGCGTACGCGGATCTTGGACTCCAGCGAGAGCAGGCCAGCGCCCTGCCACGTGCCGTTCTCCTCAAAGACGTCCACGATCGCGCCGTTCTCGGCAGGCTCGGCGGCGATGACCTCGCCCTCAAAGACCCACGGATGCCCGCCGGCCAACGCTCGCGCGGCCTTGCGGGTTACCGTCACACGAGGATAGGGGCGTGCCTGCTTCACGTTCTTCTCGCCAGCCTTAGTAGTGGCGGCCGTAGCGACCGCCGGCGATGCCGCGGCCACGTCCGCGCGACCCGGCAAACATCGTGCGGGCGGCGCGCTTGGTGGGGCGGCCCTCCTGCGGCACGATGCGGCCGGCGTCGTAGGAGAAGCCGGGCAGGTCCCACACGGGCACGAGCTTCTTGGTGAAGTACTCGATCTCGCGCAGGGGGCTGATCTCGTCCGGCGCCACGAAGGTGTAGGCGTGGCCGGTGGCGCCCGCGCGGCCCGTGCGGCCGATGCGGTGCACGTAGTCCTCCGGGTCCATGGGGACGTCGAAGTTGACCACGGCGTCGATGCCGGAGACGTCGATGCCGCGGCTCATGACATCGGTTGCCACGAAAACCTGGACTTTGCCCTCGCGGAACTTCTCGAGCGCGCGCTCGCGGGCCTTCTGCGGGCGGTCGGCGTGCATGACGTCGACCTTGACGCCGGCGGCCTTGAGCGTCTTGGAGACGTCGTCCACGCGGTGCTTGGTGCGGCAGAAGACGAGCACGCGCTCGGGCTTCTCGCCCGCCGCGCCGCCGGTGTCCAAGAGGGCGCGCAGAAGCTCGGTCTTCTGTCCCTGGGTGACGGGGCAGAGGTGCTCCTCCACGGTGTCCGCGGTCTCGCCCACGCGGGCGATCTCCACGGTGGCGGGGTCGGTGAGCAGCGCGTCGATCGTGGACTTGATCGACGGCGGGATGGTGGCCGAGAAGAGCAGCGTCTGGTGCTTGGCCGGCAGGGCGTGCATGATGCGACGGACGCTCGGCCAGAAGCCCATGTCCAGCATGCGGTCCGCCTCGTCGAGCACGAGGACCTTGACCTGCGTCAGGCTCACGTGGTTGTGCTCCATGAGGTCGATCAGGCGGCCCGGGGTGGCAACGAGCAGGTCGCAGCCGCGCTCGAGCTCCTTGATCTGGCGGTCGAACTTGGCGCCGCCCATGACGATGACCGCGCGCTGGCCGGTCTTCTCGCAGACCACGGAGACGACCTTCTCGATCTGTGCCGCGAGCTCGCGCGTGGGCGTGACCACGAGCGCGTGCGGCCCCTTGCCCTCCGCTCCTGCCACGAGCTGCAGCGCGGGCAGTGCGAATGCGGCGGTCTTGCCCGTGCCCGTCTGCGCGGAGGCCACGATGTCGCGGCCGGTGAGGACCACTGGGATGGCCTGCTCCTGGACGGGGGTTGGGGTGGAAAAGCCGAGGGCTTCCACCCCGGCGAGAATCTGCTCGTTAAGCCCGAGCTCGGCAAATGTAGTAGTCATGGGGCTAAGTATAGAGCATGGGCGGTTGGGCGTGGGCGCATCGGAGACCGACTTCAATGGCCGAGGCAGAAAAACGAGGGCGCTGTGTCACTTTGAGCCTCGTCTGAGGACCTCAAAAAGCCGAAAGGGCGCAAAGCTTGCTCGACAGGGAATCACCAACTGGGAAAACTCGACCGGGCTCTCGAGACGAATCGGATTAGGCCCTCAGACGAGGCCCAAAGTGACACAGCGGCACCCTCCAGCTGCCTTTGGCTCCTCTCCGCCGTATACTGAACGGGTAAAGCCGCAGAAACGGAGACCAGAGCATGCCCATCAACATCCCCGACGGCCTGCCCGCCAAGACTATCCTCCAGCAGGAGCGCATCTTCGCCCTCGAGGAGGAGGTGGCCAGCCACCAGGAGATTCGCCCGCTGCGCGTGGCGATCCTCAACCTCATGCCCACCAAGATCGAGACCGAGACGCAGATCCTGCGCCTCATCTCCAAGTCTCCGCTGCAGGTGAGCTGCGACTTCATGCGCGTCTCCACCCACGAGTCCACGCACGTCTCGCAGGACCACCTGGTCAAGTTCTACGACACGTTCGACGCGTTCCGCGACAAGAACTACGACGGCCTCATCATCACTGGCGCGCCCGTGGAGCACCTCGAGTACGAGGAGGTCGACTACTGGGACGAGTTCTGCGAGATCGTGGACTGGAGCCAGGAGCACGTGTTCTCCACGATGTTCCTCTGCTGGGGCGCGCTGGGCGCGCTGTGGCACCTCTACGGCATTCCCAAGCGTCAGCTCGGCGCCAAGCTCTTTGGCGTCTTCAAGCAGCGCCTCTGCGACGAGTACAGCTTCCTCACCAACGGCTTTGACGAGGTCCACTACATGCCGCACAGCCGCCACGCCGCCATCGACACCGGTGCGCTGGCGGAGCACCCGGAGCTCTGCACGCTCTCCGAGGGCTTCACGAGCGGCCCGTCGCTTCTCGCCACGCGCGACTTCCACGAGGTCTACGTGACCGGCCACTTTGAGTACGGCCGCGACACCCTGGCCGACGAGTTCTGGCGCGACTTCCACAAGGGCCTGCCCATCCGCGTGCCCGAGAACTACTTCCCGGACGACGACCCCGAGAAGCAGCCGCTCTTCACCTGGCGCGCGCACGCCAACCTGCTCTACCGCAACTGGCTCAACTGGGTCTACCAGATGACGCCGTACGACCTGGACGAGATCCCGGCCGCGATCGCCGACCTGCACGCGCGGGCCACGGCCGCGACCGGCCACGTGGACAAGTTCTGATGATACGAAGGGACAGTCCCTTCGTATCATTTGAAAACTTTGAAAGCGCATGCGTGGTTTCGGATTTCCGGTTTTCCGCGCCCGCGCGCTCTTCTCGCCGGGCGCTAAGATGTGGGGGATTCCCACTCACTCCAGAGGAGCGTGCATGGCCGAGAAGAGCGCTGAGAAGAACGTCGAGAAGAACGTCGAGAAGAACGAGACCCCGCGCGAGCGCCTGACCGGCGAGCTCCTCGAGCAGCTGCTTGCCGCCCCCACGCCGGACGCCTACCTCGAGCAGGACCTCACGCTCGACCGCACCCTGCCGGACTACCTCGAGCAGCTCCGCGCGGCGAAGGGCCTCAAGCGCTCGGAGATCATCCGCGCCTCGGACGTCAACGCCACCTTCGTCTACGACGTATTCAAAGGTAAGAGCCGTCTCGGCCGCGACAACGCCATCATGCTCGCGCTCGGCATGGGCTGCACCTTGCTTGAGGCCCAGCGCCTTCTGCGCTTGGACGGCGTGGCGGAGCTCTGGCCCAAGGTTCGCCGCGACGCCATCATCATCTGGTGCATCAATCACGGCTTCACCCGCCTGCAGACGGATGAAGAACTCTACCGCCTGGGCGAGAAGACCCTGTTCGGGACCAGTCCGCTCAAGTAGGGGCGCGTGGTTGCTGGCGGTGCGCGCTTCTCGCCGCCCGACGCGTCAAAGACGCCCGCCTGCCGCACGCGATTCAGTTCTCAACTGAGGAATCAGTCATCAACTGAATATAACCTTTACCATTGACATACCGGCCACCGAACAACTGGGGCGATGGATGTGAACGACCGCCAGGTCATACATGCGCTGGGCATCGACGATGCCTACACGGTCGACCGTGTGCTCGCGAGCGGGCCCGGCGGTGTGACCGAGCTTGTCTCGCTTGACGGCTCGGGCCCGTTCATCCGCAAGCGTATACCCTCCAAGCTGGCCCGTCGCGGCGTGTGGGCCATGCTTGCCGAGTGCGGCTGCGCCCGTCTCCCGCGCGTGGTGGCAACCTACGAGATGCCCGACGAGTTTGTGGTGGTCTGCGACTTTGTCCCCGGAGAGAATCTCGAGGAGTTTGTCGCCGGGCATGGCCGTGTTGGCGAGAAGGACGCGTGCACGATAGTCGCCCAGCTCTGCGAGGCGGTGGCAGCGCTGCACGCGCACGGCATCATCCACCGCGACATCTCGCCGTCGAACATCGTGATGGCGGCGGACGGCGTGCACCTCATCGACCTTGGCATCGCGCGCTTTCGCACCGAGGGCGTGACGCACGACACCACGCAGCTCGGCACGCGCGGCTTTGCCTCGCCGGAGCAGTGCGGCTACGCGCAGACCGACGCCCGCTCGGACGTCTACTCGCTCGGTCGCGTCCTGGGCTACCTGCTCACGGGTGTGCGGCCGGAGACGCCGGACACCGCGGAGTACGAGCGGGCCCTCGCGGACGAGAGCGTGGTGGGCGCGGGCGTGCGCGAGGTGGTGCGCCGGGCGAGCGCGCTCGAGCCGAGCGCTCGCTACCAGAGCGTGGCCGAGCTGGCCCGGGCGCTGGGCAGCGAGAAGGTCGTGGAGGCCGAGGCAGTTGCGGACCCGATGGCGCCGCCCGCGTTTGAGCTCGCGCCGCGGAGGCGCAACTGGGTGAAGGTGCTTCTCGCTGTGATGGCCGTCGTTGCGTTTGTGGCGGCGGTGGGCATCATCCTGGCGGTGACGTTTGGTCGCGGCGGCGAGAAGAGCGATGGGCCCGCGGACGCGCCGGCGGCGGAGGCACCTGCGGGAGGCGAGGGCGCGGACGGCGAGGGCGCCGGCGGAGACGCGCCCGCAGCGAGCGACGATCCCGCGGGCGGCGAGGCTCCCGAGGAGCTGACGGCCGACCTTGAGATCGTGGAGTCCGGGTGGGTGGCGAGCGATCAAGGTTACGTGCACTACGCGGTCGGGCTGCGCAACAACAGCGACGTTGCCGTGAGTTCGCCGAGCTTTACTATTACAGGTCGTGATGCGTCCGGTCGCGTGGTCTTCTCCGAAGAGCAAGCTCTCCTTGTTCTGGAACCCGGCGAAACCGTGTACTGGGGCTCTCAGGCGGGCAACGGAACCAAGCCCGCGACGGTGGACTTTGCTCCCATTAAACCTCAAAGTTACCAGTTGAAAGAGGGTGCCAAGGCTTCGCGCTTTTCGGTGTCTGGGACGAACGCGACCACGGATAGCATCGGAAACACGAACTTCACGGGTGATCTGACGACTGTGTCCTCCGGGGATCCGCAGATTGGACCCCAAGAGGTTGCAGTTGTGGTGGTGCTGCGCGATGAGACGGGCGCCATCCTGTGCGGGACCGTGAGCTTTGTGAGCACCCCGGCGGAGGGTGAGTCGACGTCGTTCGAGGTCAGCATGTTTGGCGCTCCCGACTTCGCCTCGTATGACGTGTGCGCTATGCAGTGGTAGCGTTTGGGGGCGCCCGGCGACCGCTCGCATAATTCAGTTGGCAACTGAGGAATCACTCAACACGCCTTCTCAGAATGGGACTCACCGTTCTGAAAGGAGGCCAAGATGGCCAAGAAGATGTTTGTCGTGGTCTGCGCGGCGGCCCTTGCGCTGTCGCTCGGCGCGTGCGGCGGTGGACAGCCCGGTGGGGCGGCGACGCCGTCAGGAGGGACGCAGGGGCAGCAAGCGATTCCAGCAACCGACGGACCCGGTCAGGATGACTCAATCAAGATTGACGAGATTGATTGGACAGTTGAGCCAACAATAGAAAACGGGACCAGACGAGTTACCCTTGCCTATACGAATAATTCAAAATACGCAGTCATTAACATCGACATGCAATTCACTCAGCGTGAAGACGTTACTGATGAACAGAGATCAGTATTTGATGAAGTTTACGAAGGTGATTTTGCGCCTACTGTTGAGCCGAGCGAGTTCTATGTCGATGGAGAAAATGCACACTACACGAAGCCCGGCGAGAGCGCTGAGCCGTCTCTCTGCACTCTGGCATATACGGGTAAGATTTTGACAATGGACCAATACGAGCTTATGGAGCCAAGCTACATCGGCATCGAGTATCTTGGTGGGGATGGAAAGGTCTATCTCGAGTATTACGACTTCCTCAACGATAATTATTCAATTGATATTGACCATACAAAGGAAGTCGTTGATTGGCCTGATAGTGAGCTTGGTCAGCTCGCTCCCGTTATCGAAAAAAAGGATGCCGTTGTTATACACGACGACGAAGATGATCGCTCATACGTTTACGTCTACGGACCAACGGAAGACGACTTTGCGCCCTACGTTGAGCAATGCAAGAGCGCAGGGTTTTCTAACGTCGAAACAGATAGTGATACTTGGTTCGAAGCTTCTAATGATGAAGGGTATACCATCGAAGTGGTTTACCGAGACTATTACGACGCCTTATGCATAGCTGTGGAGACAGCGTAGAAGCATCAATGGCGGGAAATCTAACGTAACCTTGCCGCCCTCATTCACAGCGAATGGGGGCGGCTCCCGTTCAGGCGGGCCCCGTCTCTCCGTTTACTCCTCAATGCGCTCGCCCGCCGCTAGGTCGGTAAACGGACTTATATCACCAGATAGAATTAGCGAAGTTGGACGCCGGGCTTCCAATGGCTTGGCAAACGTAGCGCTGCTCGTCGGAAGGGGCCGTTGTGTCCAAGGTTAAGATCGTCAGCAACCCGTATCGCCGCTCAACACAGTTCATGAGCTGGAACAATGCCTGGGTCCCCCTTGACCGGGAAAGCAATCCAAACAGTGCGCTCCTGGGCAAGCAGTTTGTGCAGGGTTTTCTGCCCTTTAAGGCCCATCAGATCGTGGAGAGCATCATATCCGAGTACGGCCGTCCGGACGAACCCACTGAGATTGTGTTCGAGGGCCCGGATGACGAATGGGCCGAGCTTATTGGCGTATGTGCCGAGTCTCCCCTTCGCGAGAGCGTGCGGCTTGTGCGAGGAGGTCGCTCCCTAGCAAACGCGCGCGACATCCTTCCCTTTGTGAGAAGCGAGTTCGAGGGCGTCTCTTCGATCATCTCCGGATCCTTGGGAGGCGATGCGGTTGCCGGCAACCTCCTGAAGAAGTTCAAGGATGCCTCGGGAGACGTTGTTCCCGTCTGTGTCGTTGGCAACTACAGCTCCGGAAAGTCCACGTTCATCAACGCCCTCATTGGCGCGGAGCTTCTTCCAAGCGGTGACAAGCCCCTCACTGCCCGCGTCTATCGCATCGAGCGTTCCGATCAGCCTGACAGGGCGAGCATTGCGATTGACTACATGGGCGGCGAGCTTGTGGTTAACATGGCGGATAGCGGCGCAACGGTATCGAGCCCCAAACCCGAAGGGGCGTTTGCACAGAAGATCGCAGCAGCGGTCTCCCCGGATGACACTTCTCCTGTTGTGGAGAGAGCTCGTAAGATCCTCGCCTCAATCAATGGCTACAAGGCAGAAGAGGGAGAGCTCATCGGTAATCTCGTGAAAGTGCGGGTTCCGTACAGGAGCGACGCATGGATGCGAGACAAGCACTTCGTCATCTTTGACACGCCGGGATCAAACTCCAACTCTAACGTCGACCATCTTCGCGTTTTGCAAGAGGCCATGCGGGGCATGTCGGACGGTCTGCCGATTTACGTGACGGAGTACAGCGCGATAGACAGCAACGACAACGCCGAGCTCTACGACGAGATAAAGAAAATCGAAGCCCTTGATGAGCGCTTCTCGATGATTGTGGTGAACAAGGCGGATGCGGCAGACCTTCCCGAGGGAGGGCTCACGCCCGACGACGTTGACTACGTCATGGGAACCGCCGTGGCTCGAAATCTCTATGCCCAGGGAGTCTATTTCGCCTCTTCAGTCATGGGCCTCGGGGCAAAGAGCGGAGGGCGCCTGTTCGATCGTCACTACGACCGCTGCTATCGCCAGCTGCTCATGAGTTACCAGGACCCGGAGGACCGCTACTACACGAGGCTGTACGACTACGATCTTATGCCCGCGCAGCTCAGAGCAGAGATGCTCGCCGATGCGGAGGCCTGCCCGGACGCGGTTCTCGCCAACAGCGGACTCTACAGCGTGGAGTGCGGAATTGAGGACTTTGCCACCAAGTATTCCGTCTACAACAAGTGCTATCGCTCGGATGCCCTTCTCCGTAAGCTCATCGAGAAAACCGACGACGCGCTTGAGGACGCTTCGTCCAGGCTCCAGGAAAGCAAGCGCCTGGGCGAGAACGACTTGGACGAGAGTCGCGCGGCGCACCTTGAGCGCCTTGACGCTATGTCTGCCGCCCTTCGAGAGCAGGCGACCGGCGGCTATCTGCCCTTCATGAACGAGCGCGACTTTACGTCTGGGGCGATGCTCGACACGGACATACTTCGCGGATGGGAGGACGAGTATTCAAGGGTCCGACAGCAGGAAGAGGGAGTCGACGAGAAGGACCGCGCCGCCGACGAGTCACGTCTTGCGGTTACCCGGAGATTCAAGGAGCGCTTCTCCACGATGGTCGACTCCAGGGACTTCCTTGGTTTGGGGAACCTTGCTGCAAGTCTGGTTGGCGACATCTCCAAAGCACTGGAGAGCCATTCCGAGGAGATGGATGCGCGACACGCCGCGGACAGGAGCGCCTCGGAAGACCTTCTCGGTCACGTGCGCGAGCACTTTGACACCGAGCTGAGCCGGTCGATAAGCATGGTCGAGGCAAGGTCGAAGCACTATTGGGAGCTCTGCGCCCAAAGGGCGAGGGACGGCCTGCTGGACCTGGTCTCCAATGGTGAGGAGATCGACGAATCCCAGCGGGACGCCCTTCGCGGCATCATCCTGAGCTTCCGCCCTCTGAGCCTTGTGGGTTCGGTCCCGGAGATCAAGGACATCCGGCTCCCGTTTGATCCCAACAGGCTCTGGAAGGCGCCCCTTGCCCTGCAGCACAACCTCGAGCTCTCGCGGCGCGTCTCGCAGTGGCGTGCTGCCGTTGAGCCGGCGCACGAGGCGAGCTTCCTTGAGTGGTTGGAGGAGCTGACTGATGAGCTGGGCGAGAACATCGTGGGTCTCAATCCCGAGCTTCGCGCAAAGCTCGAGTTCATTCGCAAGAATGAGCGCGAGCTTGCGGAGCTCAGGCTCAAGCGAGACCGGCTGCGGCGTGCGGAGGAGCGCGTCTCGTCGCTCATGAGCTGGCGCGGGGAGGAATAGGAAATGGGAATTAAGAGCGCCATCGGGGGAGCAATCGGCAAGGCTGCGGGCAAAGCGGGAAACGCCGTCTTCAAGCTCTCCACTCTCAGCCCCGGCCAGCTCAAGGAGGTTGAGGAGAAGCGCGCCCGCTATCTCGAGGAGATGCCGTCCGCTGATGACGCCACGGCAATCGAGCAGACGAGCCGTCTTATCGCCGCTGCGGGCGTAGAGATTTACAGCGCCTATCTTCCTCAGATTGGCAGCATCTACCTGCCCCTCGGCTCTGAGGCGGAGTACGACGGACCGTTCGACGCCGCTCGCAACATCAGGTTTCTTAACATCACAAAGTGGGTGAGCGACCCGGAGGAGAACAGCCTAGAGAAGCTGGTCAACGTCTATGACGTGTTGTCCAGCGATAGGTGCAACATCGCGCTGGTGTTTCATCGAACCAAGCTCTCGACAGATGTCTACCTTGCCGTTGTCAATACGGAGAACGCCAACAACAACGTTGATGCCGACTCGTTTGCGCGCAGGCTCGAGGAGGCGCTTCGCGGTAACTTTCCAGGGTCTGAGTGCTCCGGGGGAGTTGGTTCCGGCACTCCGCCTTGTCTTCGAGGCATGGGTGAAGTCTCGGTCGCCACGGTCTCAAACGTGCCTACCGAGAAGTCCGAGAAGTTCGTGAGCCAGACCATCGAAAAGCTGCTTGACGGCATTGTCCCGCGCAACCATCGGGAGGAGTACGCGCTCGTCCTGCTGGCAACGCCCACCCTCGATGTTGAGGAGCGCAAACTGCGCCTCGAGCAGCTCTATACGGGCTTGGCGCCATATTCCTCCTGGCAGACGCAGTACACGTACCAAGAATCCAGCGCCCAGGGCTCCTCGGCAACCGTTGGCGTGAATGCGGGTCTGAGCATAGGCAGCCAGCAGGGGAACAACCAGTCGCTGAGCGACGGCGAGGCCCTGGCGGAGTCCGAGAGTCGTGGGACCACGGATACCGAGGGCGATTCGAGGCAGGTGGCGGAGTCGGAGTCTGAGACTGATACTGCGGGAGGATCATCGAATGTTTCCGTTGGAACCTCGGTCCTTTCTCCGGTTTCTGTTCAAGGCAGCGTTTCTGCTTCATATTCAAAGGGACTAACCAAAGGCATCAGCGAGACCGTGGGACGCACCACCAGCCGCGCTCTCTCCAACACCCTCGGCAAGTCCGTTACCCGCTCCCTCACCAATACCGTTGGCAGCTTTGCCAGCGCCAATCTCGGCGGCAACTTTGGCGTCAACTTTGCACGCTCTTCTACCGTTACGGCAACGATCGGAAAAAACGAGGGCATCACCCAGACTCATACCAACTACGCCATCAAGCATGCCCTCGAACTTCTCGAGAAGCAGATGGCGCGCTTGGAGCAGGGTGCGGCGCTCGGCCTCTGGGATTTTGCCGCCTATGTCTTGAGCGAAGATGTGGTGACCGCCAACAACGTTGCCCACTCCTATCTGGCGCTGACCCAGGGCGAGGAATCCTTCATGTCGCAGGCGTCGGTGAACGTCTGGCGTGGTGATGTTCCAGACAATCATGCCGCGGCTACAATCTGCAGCTACCTAAGGGACCTGCGCCACCCTGCATTTGGACTCAACCTCGATATCGTGGAGAGCCAGCCCAACGTGCTGCCGTATCCCGCGGCAGTGACGGCAACGACGACTCTGACCGGCAAGGAGCTTGCGCGGTCGCTCAACTTCCCACGCAAGTCCGTGGCGGGCCTTCCAGTCTTTGAGTGTGCCAGTTTTGGCAGGAACGTCTCCACCTTCGACGGGCGATCGAACGGCAAGAGCGTTCGCCTCGGCTCCATCTTCCACATGCATCGCGAGGAGCCTACCCCCGTACTTCTCGATATGAATTCATTGGCGTCGCACGTCTTTGTGACGGGCAGCACTGGCGCGGGTAAAAGCAACGCCGTATACCGCCTGCTCGAGGGAGTGGCCCAAGAGGGCGTTGGCTTCCTTGTTGTGGAGCCGGCAAAGGGGGAGTACAAGGACGTCTTTGGTGCTGACGCTGGGGCGCGCGTGTACGGCACCAATCCTGAGTACGCGCCGCTGCTCAGGCTCAACCCCTTCGGCTTCCCTGCGGGCATGCACGTGCTCGAGCACCTTGACCGGCTCGTGGAGATTTTCAACGTATGCTGGCCTATGTATGCGGCAATGCCAGCGGTTCTCAAGAGCGCTATCGAGAAGTCCTATGAGGACTGCGGCTGGAATCTGGTGGAGTCGAGAAACCCGTACGGCGATGACCTCTATCCCTGCTTTGCCGACGTGGCTCGCAACGTACGCGAGATTATCGATTCGAGCGAGTACGATGCTGAGAACAAGGGTGCTTACAAGGGTTCGCTGCTCACGCGCCTGAGTTCCCTTTCCTCCGGCATCAACGGGATGGTGTTCTCCTCGGATGAGACCGATCAGGCCGACCTATTTGATGGACGGACGATTGTTGATTTGAGCCGGGTTGGCTCGAGTGAGACAAAGTCCCTGCTCATGGGCATTCTCGTTCTCAAGCTGCAAGAGCGGCGCATGACTCAGGGGATTGCGCACAATGCTGGGCTACGCCACGTGACCGTTCTTGAGGAGGCGCACAACCTTCTTAGGAAGACGTCGACGGAGCAGCCTGTTGAGGGTGGCAATCTGCTGGGTAAGAGCGTGGAGATGCTCTCGAACGCTGTTGCCGAAATGCGCACGTATGGGGAAGGCTTCATCATTGCCGACCAAGCTCCGGGTTTGCTTGACGCGTCGGTGATTAGGAACACGAACACCAAGATTGTTATGCGCCTACCCGACGGCAGTGACCGTCAGCTTGTTGGTGGAGCAGAGGCGCTGACCGAGGCGCAGACAACGGAGCTCGCGAGGCTGCCGCGCGGCGTTGCGGCGGTATACCAGAACGACTGGATCGAGGCCGTGCTGTGCAAGATCGACAAGGCTGAGCATGGTGGAGGTCGGTATGAGTATGTGCGGGAGAGCCGGACTCGCCAATACGAGGACCTCGATGACGCCGCAAGGGTGGCCGAGGTTCTTTGTGGCATCACTTCTTTGAGTGGGGAACAGGTTTTGAAGGACGTAAAGATGCGGCTTTCGCACCTTGATCTCAGTGCCTCTACGAAGGTCGCAATTCTCAAGGCGGTTCGCCCTGAAAGGGAAAAGCCAAAGATTGCCGCGATTGCGCCTCTCGTTGCGGCTCTGTTCCCGTCTGTGAGCGTCGCCGTAGAAGATGCCTACATCCGGACCAAGAACCCTGATGCTTGGACTGACGCCGCAGATGCCGCGTTGCGTGGATGTCTTGAAGAAGAGATTATTGATCAGGTTAGAAGGACGATTATTCACTGCGTTATGGTTGACAGCTTGTATCGAAAGCTCAACGACGAGCAGGCTTTCCGTAACTGGTGCGGGCGCTCAAAGGTGGTGTAGGAGGTATGGGAGGGGAGTTCTTCGAAGCTGCGAAGCCTCTTTCAGAGAATGTGAAGAGTCAGAGCGGGATAGATTTTGGCGACCGAATAAGAGAGGTTGGTGGGGCAGTTCACGAGCGAGTGGAATCCATTGGCGAGAGCATCGGGGACTTAATCGAAAAAGTCCGAAGCCCTTTTTTCACAGACTACCTCGAGAGACTAGGGTTAACCCCCGCTGGAAAAGACGCGTTCTTTATTGGTGAAAAAGGGGAGTCTATGTGTGTCCCAAACCCCGAAAGCGAGAGGGGGGCGCGCGCAGAGGAAAAGCTCAAGTGCTACGGCCTCGACGGTATCGAGTTTCGGGATGCGGTGCCGGATTTTGAGCCCTGCTCCGAGGCGGTTGTCAAGATTGACAATATGGGTGTTGAGAGGTACGGGCTTAGCGGGAATTTCGAACAAGCAAGATTGAAACTTGCCGAACAATGGAATAAGTCTGGGCGTGACGGCAGGACAGATTGGACTTCAAGAGACGTTAAGACGTGGTGCGAGGCAAATAACCTAACAATCCACGAATGCTCCGATAGAAAGACCTGCATGTTTGTAGACAGGGACATACATGCAACGTTTAGGCATTCAGGGGGCGTTTCTGAGTGCAGGCATCGGGATGAAGCGACGGGAGTGAAGAGGCTTTATGCAATCTTTGACAACTAAGGTTTGGGGAAGAGACTTTTCTCTAAGGGTCTACTTTGATTGTTGTACGGGCGAAGAGATTCTTCAGTCGCAGAAGGACGCCCTTGAGGCCCTGCGGAAGTCCTGGCAGGTGGTCGATGAGGCCAAGCCTGAGGTCGAGCGGTACTGTCTCGAAAACAACGGAAGAGACATCGGCTCCGAGACTGTAGACAATGTATTTAAGTATGTGATTCCCGAGGGGCTCTACGTTGAGAGGAATGAGAACAAGCGCGTTGTTTTGCTACTCTGTGCATACCGCTTTGACCCTGAGCATGGCATCGCCCTTCAGTTTACGAACGAAACGCTGACAGTCATCGACCAACAAGACGCTCTCATTTAGTTGCGTGCATAGACAGCGAGGTTCCACCCTGCTCAGCGGAGGCTTTATGAACCGTGGCTCGCCTCAGTACAAAACCGAGTTTTGGCTGAGGCGAGCCGCCATTTTACTCGTTGCCCGCTTAGGTTGAGGTAGGCGGCGTTTCTGGGAACTGGGGCAGGGCGGCTCGCTTACGTAATGACAGATAATTGCCAGACGTTGAAAAGGGCAGCCAAACGTATTTCAGTTGCCAACTGAGGATTCTCTCGGCCAGCTCTCCCAGAATGAAGTGGAATTAAGGGAGAGGGGGACCAAGAATGTCTGAGCAGCCAAACAATTCCGAAGAGCCGGGGAAGACCGAGGAGCCTGAGGCGATCGAGATAACCGAGAGCTTATCTCAGCAAAAGAAGCTCGCCGCAAGAAAGATTGGCCTCATTGCTGCCGTCATCGTAGTCGCTGCGATTGCCATTGGAGTTTGGGTGGTAAGCTACCAGATTCCGCATAGTGAGGCGGAGTCTGAGTTCAACGCCGCGGTTGCTGGACTCAATGAGCGCAATGCGGAGCTTGATGACGCCATTGCGGATTTGCAGGAACTTATGGGCTCCGAGCCTGGCCCTCTTGATCCCGCCACCCTAGATGCGGCAAGTGCTGCTATTGGAGAAGCGCAGGGCGCCAGGTGTGATGCCCCCAAGATGCCTAGCGGGACGGAGGAGATTCATGCCCTTGCCGACGAGGTGGAAGGGGTGGGTGATTATTCCGCTCAAATCGCCTCTCTTGCGGAGGCGCAGGCGAACCTGCAAAACAGCATTGACCAGCTCAAACAGGTTACCAATCCGACTGAGCAGTTTGTAATCGAGCGAATTACGGGCCTTCCAAATATTTCCGGTGTTGAGGCTGTCACCGAGAACAACGATCCAAACGGCAATCTGAACAAGCAGGGCGGCTATACGGCTACGGTGTACTTCTCGTCTGACTTGGTAAACCAAGATGAGGTATGGCCAAGCGAAGGTTATACGGGTATTCCCGCCCTTGGAACAGACGCTGGTGGCGCGGTTGAGGTTTACGCGACCGTCGAGGATGCGGAGGAGCGCGACGCTTATCTCGGGGCCTTTGATGGGGGCATGCTCTCGACTGGTTCCCACACGGTTGTGGGTACATGTGTGGTGAGGACATCGGACTATCTGATGGCGTCCCAGCAAAAGGACATAGAGGCCGCGGTAATTGAGAGCCTTACGCGCTTGGAGTAGATACTCTGACTGGCCCTGTTTTGATGCGACTGCATGAGCTTGGGAATAAGGCTGTACTTTCTGTTGGGAGTGTAATTTGCGCGCGGTCGCTCCGGGCTTATCCTAAAGCTGTCTTGCAGATTGTCGTCCGAGCGTCGTCGCCTAAGGAGCCGCCTCATGGCCGTTTGTCCCAATTGTGGCCGCAGCCTTGTTTCAGCTGCGAAGTTCTGTCCGAGCTGCGGAACAAAAATCAAAGAAACAGCCTCGGAGTCAGCGGGGGGCGCTCTTGTCGCTTCGGTGGAGGGCGACGGCGAGGATTCGCTTTACGACACGGCAATTGGCATGATTGCCAAGGTTTCGCGGCTGTCCATCATTCGGGGCGATCGTGATGAGTTTCTCCGCAAGCAGTTTGCAAAGTCACCGTATCTTGATGAGATCATTGAACATGGACCTCAAGCGGTGTACTCTCCGGATGCGCTACGTAAGAAGGCCAACACTGTAATAAATGAATGCACCACTAAGACATCAGTGGCGAGCTTCGTCTCTGGCTTGCCCTCGAGCCCGCTTACCATGGTCGCTGCGGGCGGCGCCGATGTTGTCCAGTATTTCGGCTTCGCGATTTACCTTGCCGAAAGGCTGGCATACCTGTTTGGGGAGGACGAGCTCTTCGAGGATGGATCTACGGAGATGTCCGAGGAAGCCAAGATTAAAATACTCGCGTATTTGGGCGTCATGTTTGGAGCGGGAGGCGCCGCGCAGCTGGTAAAAGTAACTTCCGAAGCTGTGGGCAAGACTGTTGGCAAGAAGGTTGCGGCTAAAGCTCTGACAAAAACTACGTGGTACCCGCTCATCAAGAAGGTTGGAGCGCTTGTCGGACAGAAAATCACCAAGAAGACTGTCGAGAAGACCATAACGAAAGCGGTTCCGGTGGTCGGGGGTGTTGTTTCGGGGGCAATTACGTTTGCAACCTTTCGCCCCATGGGGGAGCGTCTTGCCGATGTGTTTGCGCAGAACCTGAAGGGCGACTTTACTGCACCTGGCGAGCTTGAACTCAGCGAAGAGTTCGCGAAACGGCTTGCGGAGAAAAGCGGGGCCGCAGAGTAACAATTGGATGGCCCTGTTAGTCGACCAGGTTGGCGCGACGGATAGAGGTACGGTTAGCACAGGAGGTGCCGTTCCGTCTGCCCACCCGTCTATGCCTCAAGATAGGTCGACCTCAGAACCTTGAGGCCGTCTTCTAGCATGCGCCGCTGCTTTCGATTTGTCTGGCGCTGAGCGTAGTTGCCAAAATCTGCAATGAACGCTTCGGCATCGTCGCGCATTCTGCCCTCAAGCGGGAGCTTGTTGGTGGTAGAGAGCAGAAGCGCTAGCTTTGCAACATCGCCGCGATGCTTTACGAGGTCCTTATCGTTGACATGCCGACCAGCCTCATGCTTCCTGTTCAGGTCAATGTGCGCGCGCATCTTGAGAGGAATGATGTGAATCGCGTCCAACATCGGAATGCCGTCGACCGTGAGTGCGTGCTTTTGAATGAACTCGTAGTAGCCGTCATCGAGGATGATGGCGGACAGGCTGGAGATGCCCTCATCGAAGGGCAGGGGAGTTATTTCTGATTCTTCGTCTTCCAGCGTGAAGTCTGGGTGACGGGCAAAGAGCTCAATTTGTTCCGGCAGCCTTGTCGCGCTCGGGCTATTCTTTGGGAGCACAAAACGATAGTAGGAGCAGCCCCCTTCTGCATGCTTCCAGCAGTCGTAGCTATTGCTTACAATAAAGCTCCAGAGGGCCCTGGCGAACCCGCTCCCGCCCTTGTCGACCAAAACCACCATGTCGAGATCTTTTGTCGCGCGAAACGGAACGGCTTCTCGATCAAACAGGACGCTGCATGCGCCTCCGCCAATCAGCACGTATTCATCCTCGTGCCCTGCCATCGCCTCCCGAAACGCTTCGATTCCGCCCACTACTGGCATAGACGCCCCCTGAGCTGTTCGACTGCGTCTTCTATACGGCTATCCTCATGCTTCTCGTTAACCAGCTCCGCGTATAGTGACCACGGGTCAACGCATTTCAAGCCGGTTGAGGGGGCGCTTACGTCCGAAGTGAAATCAAGAGAATAGGTCCACTCCTCTATGACCAGAGGAGTGTCTTCATACCAGGTTGTCTCTTCCCACGTATTCCCAAGCGCGTTCTGCAGTGCGTCGACGTCATCATGGCCCATCATGACAACCAGATGCGATGGGTCGTGCGCAAGGTCGGAGAAGAACGGCAGCGCGCTCAGCCCGGATAGCCTTGCGTTATGGCCCGTCAGGACATCAATGTCGGGCAGCGTCGCAAGCCGATGCCTCCGTGCAACCGGGTTTACGAGGTACGGCTCAAACAGGTCAAGAAGCTCTTCTCGGCTCAGATCGTCGTTGCCCAGAATGCGGCTTCTCCAAGACGTGTTGAGAAGGGCCGGCTTGATCGCTTCTATCTCGCGCAGGTACTTCGTGACGGAGGCCCTGCTTTTGCCACACCGTTCTGCCAGCTCCGTCGCGGTGACCCCCACCCATCTGCCTGCAGCGAGGTTGAGTGCAATTCGCTGTGCCTGGGGTGAGAGCGGCGAGGGGAGCGGGAGCGTGGGAGTCTCCTGGATGCCGAGGAATGGGAGGTAGACATTTCCGTCTTCAGATATGAAGGGGATGCCCTCGCTTGCTAACCCTCGCTTCATTCCGGGGTCTATTCGATCGAGGCAGATTACGACTGGCAGTTTCTCTCCAAGCCGTTGAACTGCCGACCTGAGGCTTCTCGCTGAAAGAATGGTCGGATCGGGCTTGGCGACAGCCGCGATAAAGTGGTGGTCCTTGGAGCCTTTGAGCGTAGCGTTTAGCAGGTCGTATCTCTCGCGATGAATCCTGGGCAGGTTGCTTTCTGCCAAAGCATTCCCCTCCAGCGTCAGCTCCATCCCGAGCACGGTCGCGTAAGGATTCTTTTTGCCTGCCATAGCTCCTCCCTTCGGCTCATTATCATTTTAGTACGCTTCAGTCCAAAATAAAATGAGATAAAGCGATAGAGGGCAGGTAATCTATTCGGCATTTTGCCCAATCAATGCGACTTTGATTATGCGCGGCGGCCCCCTAGAGCCGCCCGCGCGGATCTCCCGCCGAGAAGTCAACGTAGAACACGTCAACTTCCTCGGCGGCTTCGTCCACGGAGTAGAACAGCGCGAACGGCGTGTCCGGGATGCGGATGTGCCGACACGGGAGGGGCGGCCGCGCCGCCGGGTAGTCAGGATCGTAGACCGTTCCAAGGTAGGGATAGTCCGCCAGCAGCTCGGAATACGTCTCGATGCGCGCCAAGACGCGCTCCGAGTACACGTGATCCTCTATGAACGAGAGCGCGCCGTTTGCAAACAGGACCCGATACGCCATCAGTTCCAGCCTTTGCGGTCACGTATGGCGGCAAACCCCTTGGCGGCGTCCGTCGTCTCGCCGCGCTGGAACTCCTCGATGCCTCGAATAATCCCCTGGTAGACACGTTCTTCTCGGGAGCGCGTTTCCTCTCGCTCGGCCATCATGCGATCGAAAGCCTCCGCGTCCATGATTACGGCGCAGGCCTTGCCGTTCTTGGTGAGGTACATAGGCTTCTGCGTGTCCCTCAAATCAGCAAGAACCGCATTTTGATTGCGATTAAAGTCGGTGAGCGAAGCGACTGAAGCCATGGGCCCTCCTCGACGTGAGACAGTGAATTCATCATAGCAGGAAATTCGCAGTGAAATAGCTGCTATTCGCGTTGCGCTCGGATAGGTTTCTGGTGGCTGGCACGTCACGATGGGAAACGACTAACACTCTCAGAGTCCGTCTCGCAGGGGCTGCACGAGACTGTTTAGGAATCGGTTGCTGGGGGCTACGGAGCACACATTCCGGAGAAAACTGGTCCATAGACCAGTTTTCCGGAATGGCAACGAGCCAAAGGGGCCTCAGCCGACAAGAACGGACGGGCCCGGACACTCACGTCCGAGCCCGCCTAATGTTACGAAGAATGATACGAAGGGACTGTCCCTTCGTATCATTTAGCAGGTGGCGCCGCCGATGACGGTCTTGCCCAGGATGGCGTCCTTGTCGATCGGCGCGGTCAGCAGCTTCTCCTGCACGTAGTCAAAGCCGAGGCGCGCCACGGTGTCGGCAAAGCGCTCGCCGCTCTCGCCCTCGTCGCGGAAGAAGAGAATTGCGCGCTCCACGAGGTCCATGACCTCGTCCTCGCTGGTGAAGATCTTGTCCAGCGCCCGCCCATGCGCGACCTTCTTGCCCCAGCGTCCGCCGATGTAGACCTTGTAGCCCGCAAGCCCCTCGGTCACGGCACCAAACGGGCACGCGCCCACGCAGCGGCCGCAGTGGTTGCATGCGGAGCCGTCGATCGTGATCTTACCGTCCGGCCCGATCTGCGCGTCACCCATCGGGCACGCCTTCACGACCTGGCAGACCTTGCACGCGCAACACTTCTCGAGGTCAATCTGCGGCACGCGCTGGCCAACGATGCCCAGGTCGTTGAGGTCGGGCTTGACGCACATGTTGGGGCAGCCGCCCACGGCGATCTTGAACTTGTGCGGCAGGTCGATGCCGTGGTAGCCCACGTAGAAGCGTTCGTGCAGCTTCTCGGACAGACCGAAGGTGTCGATCAGGCCGTACTGGCAGGTGGTGCCCTTGCAGCTCACGACCGGGCGCACCTTGGAGCCGGTGCCGCCGGCGTCCAGGCCGTGGTCCTGCAGGAAGCCGATGCACGCGTCGATGTTGTCGTACGGCACGCCCTGGATCTCCAGCGTGAGGCGCGTGGTCATCGTGACCTCGCCGGAGCCAAAGCGCTCGGCGGCCTCGGCCACGGCGCGCTGCTCGTCCACCGTGATCTTGCCGTTGCGCGTGATCACGCGGATGTTGAAGACGTCGTCATAGCGCTTGTCCTGCAGGCAGCCCAGGCCCTTGAGGCGCTTGACCTCCGCGGCGGGCAGCTTCTTGCCTGCCGGCCGCGGCACGCGAACCTCGTTGAACGTTATGCCGCCCTCGAGCACGCGCGTCTGCGTGTAGCCCGCGGCCTTGAGGCGGTTCTGCGCGAAGTAGCCGCGCTTGCCCTTGGCGCACACCAGCAGGAGCTTCTCGTCCTTCTCGTGACCGGGCAGTCCGTCCGGGCCGATCTTGGTGAGGTCAATCCACTCCGCACCGGGGATCGTGGGCGCGGGCAGCACGTCGATGACGTGGTAGTCCGCGGCGGCACCGGCAGCGTACTCTGCCGGCGTGAAGCTCTCGAGCTGGCCCGCGAGCTTGTTCTCCAGGATATAGGCCGTCGTGACTAGCGGGTGGATGGCTGTCGAGAAGGGCGGCGCGTAGGAGAGGTCCATCAGGTCAAGGTCCTCCACGCGCGCCTTCTGGTAGAGCGTGGTCACGACCACGTCCACCACCTTGTCGACGGCGCCGGCGCCGAGCACCTGCACGCCGAGCAGGCGGTGCGACGCACGGTCCGCAACGAGCTTCACCATGAAGCTCGAGGAGCCGGGGTAGTAGTGGGCCTTGTCGTCCACCACGGAGACCACGCTCACCGGGTCAAAGCCCGCCTCGCGCGCCGCCGCTTCGGTGAGGCCGGTGCGGCCGCCGTTCAGCGTGGGCAGCAGGCGAACCACGCCGGTGCCGAGCGCGCCGGGGTAGGGCGTCGGCGTGCCCGTGAGCGTGCGGGCGATCGCGCGGCCGGCGATGTTGGCCGTCGAGCCCATGGCGCTCCAGAACGGGCGGCCGGTGATGGCGTTCGTGACCTCGGCGCAGTCGCCGGCGGCGTAGACGTCCGGCAGGTTGGTGGCGCCAAACTCGTCCACGATAACGCAGCCCTTGTCAAGCTCCACACCGGAGCCCGCAAGCCATGCCGTGTTGGGCCTGATGCCGATGGAGAGGATCACGAGGTCCGCTGGCAGCGTTCCCGCGCCGGTCTCCACGCCCTCGACCTTGTCGCCGCCCTTGATGGCCGCAAGCGGGCACGACGTCATGACGCGCATCCCGGCCGCCTTGAGCTGGCGCTGAGCGAAGCCAGCCATCTCGGGGTCAAAGACGTTGGGAAGGATTTGCGGCAGCGCGTCGATCACCGTGACGGAGAGGCCGCGCGCGAGCAGGTTCTCGGCCACCTCCAGGCCGATGAAGCCGGCGCCCACGATCACGGCGCGGCGCGCCCCGGCGTCGGCGTAGTCGCGGATGGCCTCGGCGTCGTCGGGCGTGCGCACGGTGAAGACGCCGGGCAGGTCGGTGCCGGGGATGCTCGCGGGCACGATCGGCGAGGCACCGGTGGCGATGACCAGCTTGTCGTACTTCTCGCCGTGCTCGGAGCCGTCCTTCTCGCGCACCGTGACCTCGTGCGCCGCGGCGTCGAGCGCCACGGCCTCCACACCCGTGCGCACCTCCACGCCGGTAAGCCCCTCGTAGGCGGCCGGCGTGTTGACGATGAGCTCGCCGCGCGTCTGGATGTCCCCGCCGATGTAGTACGGCAGGCCGCACCCGGCGTAGCTGATGTCCTCGCTCTTGGTCACGACCACGACCTCGGCCGAGCGGTCGCGCCGCTTGAGCTTGGCCGCGACCTTGGTTCCGGCGGCCACGCCGCCCACGATCAGGTACCTCATGGCGTTCCTCTCCTTTTGCGCCGCCTCGTGCGACGCGTTTCTCCCATGGTAGGCCCGGCCGTCCGTTTTTCTGATGAGATTGTCACTGGGCGTCGCCCTTTGGCGGTCATTGGCGCGCCTGCCGAGGAGTCTGAAACGGGGGCTACTTGTCGAGCTCAAAAAATAATGCAGTTTGGATTCCTGAAAGAAAATCGCGAGCTGGGCTTTTCCTTTCGCGAGGGCCATTTTCAGCAAACCAAAGTACGTTATTTATTCGACCTCTCGAGTATGTGAGAGAATGGCCGAGTAAAACCCGAGCAAATTCCTGCGCCCGGGCACGGGCGGGCGCCCGCGCGACGCCCCACGAGAGGAGAATCCCATGAAGGTTGCCATCCCGACCCTGGGCAAGGGCGGTCTGGACTGCGAGCGCTCCGGTCACTTTGGCCACTGTGACTGCTTCACCGTGGTCGACGTGGAGAACGGCCAGGTCGGCGCCGTGAGCGTCATCGACAACCCGCCCCACGAGGAGGGCGGCTGCATGCGTCCCGTGGCGCTGCTCGCCCAGAACGGCATCGACGCCATCGTGGCCGCCGGAATGGGAATGCGCCCGATGATGGGCTTCGCGCAGGCGGGCATCACCGTCTACTTTGAGAACCAGACCCCCGGCGTCGGCGACGTCGCGCAGATGGCCGCCGCCGGCACGCTCCCCGTCATGGGCGAGGAGCACGCCTGCCACCATTGATGATACGAAGGGACAGTCCCTTCGTATCATTTTGGAGGACGGATGGTGGACGCGCTGGTCATAGCCGGCTGTCTGTCTGGCGAGAAGGCTGACGCGGGCGCTGCGGCGCTCGTGGACGAGCTCACGGCTGCGGTCGGCGCGGAAGTGGTGGCCCGTGCGCGCACGGGCGGCCGGCCCGTGGGCGCGTTGCTGCCGGACGTGCTGTCTGACCTGCGGCGCAGTGGCGCTCGGCGCGTGCTGGTGGCGACTACGCACATCGCGGATGGGCGCCTGCAGCGGGCGGCTGCGGACGCCGTGCGCGTGGCGGCCGCCGGCTTTGATGAGCTTCGCCTTGCCCCTCCGCTTCTCGCGGACGAGAAGGATCATGCCGCCGTGGCCGCCGCCCTCGACGAGACCCTACCCCCGGCACCCGGACGCGCCGTTGCGCTTGCCGGCCATCGCGGCCCGGAATGCGCCGCCGCGTTTGCCCAGCTTGAGGCGGCGCTACGCGCTCGCGGGCGCTCCGACGTCCTTGTTGCCGCACCCGACCTCCTGCGCTCTCGCCTCCGTTAGCGCACCGAGCGCGCCGTGCTTCTCGGCCCGCTCCTGATGGCGTTCGGCCGCCACGCGCGCCATGACGTGCTCGGCGGCCTTGCCGCCCGCCTGGCCGCCGACGGCCTCGCCGTCACGCCCTGGGCGCATTCCCTCGCCGAGCTGCCTGCCGTCCGCGCCCTTGTCATCAAACACGCAATGATACAAAGGGACTGTCCCTTCGTATCATTTTCGAGAAAGGAGCTCACATGAAGCTCGTCATCGCATCCGACATCCACGGCGCCGCCGACGCCTGCGCGCGCCTCATGTCCGCCGTCGAGGCGGAGTCCCCGGACCGCATCGTCCTTCTCGGCGACCTGCTCTACCACGGGCCGCGCAATGACCTCCCCTCGGACTACGCGCCCAAGCGCGTCATCGAGATGCTCAACTCCGTGGCCGACCGCGTGATCGCCGTGCGCGGCAACTGCGAGGCCGAGGTCGACCAGATGGTCCTCAAGTTTCCCTGCATGGCAGACCACAACGTCCTGCTGGACCCAGACGCCCCGGCTGGCCCCCTCACGCTCTTCCTCACGCACGGCCACGTCTATGGCCCCGGCCGACACAACAGCGTGGACGCCTGGCCCGCGCTGCCGCCGCACTCGGCGCTGGTCTACGGCCACACCCACATCAAGGTGAGCGAGAAGGACGAGGAACACGACGCCTGGATCTTCAATCCCGGCTCCGTTGGCATTCCCAAGGACGGCTCTGCCAGCTACGGCGTCTACGAGAGCGGTAACTTCGAGCACCGCCTGCTGTAGGTCGCGCGCCGCGCCGTGCTTGCCGCGCCGCCGCGCCCGTCGCCCCCTAACGTTTCGAAATCCCGACTTTTGCACGAGCACACCGTACTTCTCGCCAAGCGATAAGGACAACGCGGCTCAACTACCTGCACATATGCAATACGCAACCAAACAGCATCCCGAAGCGCTCGTGCAAAAGTCCCCACTTCCGCAATGCGGACCGCCGAATTGGCGAGAAAACCGCGCCCCCGCCACCCCAAACCGTGCCCTCGCGCCCCTGAAGCTCCCCCTAAAATCCATGCTTAAAGAAATCTCATATGTGGAGACTTAGATTATGTATAGAATGGGGGCGCAAAGGGGATAAACTCCACCGTACACAACGGATACAAGCAGCGGTCGGCCACGCCGCCCGCGCACAGCAAAGGAGAGCAACTATGGGCAAGATTCTTGGTATCGACCTGGGTACCACCAACTCCGCGATGGCGGTTCTCGAGGGCGGCGAGCCCACGATCATCGTCAACGCCGAGGGCGACCGCACCACCCCGTCCGTCGTGGGCTTCCGTACCGACGGCGACCGCATCGTTGGCAAGGCGGCCAAGAACCAGGCCGTCACCAACCCCACCAACACGGTCTTCTCGATCAAGCGCTTCATGGGTCGTCGCTACGACGAGGTTAGCTCCGAGCTCAAGACCGTCCCGTACAAGGTCAAGCCCGGCGTGGGCAACCGTGCCGTGGTGGAGATCGACGGCGAGGACTTCACCCCCGAGCAGATCAGCGCCATGATCCTCTCCAAGATGAAGGCCGACGCCGA
>CALULC010000006.1 GCA_944321385.1 uncultured Atopobiaceae bacterium | reverse complement strand
CGAGAAGCGCCGCGAGTGGGAGGAGTTCTGCACGTCCGTGACCGACTGGGAGCGCGAGCACTACTACGGCGGCGTGTGAGGCGCCCATTCTCTAACGGGATGGCCGACCCCGGATTACCTGCGAGAGGTGCCCTGTGGGAAGCCTCTCTCCGGAAAGCCGGGGTCGACACGTTTCTCGACGGCCGGCCTACCTGCATAGGGAGGGGAGGAGGTCCTTCTCGCCGTGCGGTTGTGCGCACGGGCGACGGTTATGCGCACTCCTGACGGTTGTGCGCATTGATGCCTTCTGGAAAGCTCCAGGTAGATGACTTGGCGAGAAATACGACAGCTTGCGGCGGTGCGCACAACCGAAGCAAGTGCGCATAACCGGCTGCGGCGGCCACGCTCGGTGCCGGCTGGCCCCCGGCTTTTGCAGCTCGGACTCATGTCCATCTTGTTAAGAAAACCGATGTGGTTGAAATTCCCGGGAGTCAAGGCCCAAACTGGTCTTCTGGCGACGGGCGGGGCGCGAGCCCTGACACGGGAAGACCCGTGCCTCCGTCGGGAAAGGGCGTGACCACGCGCCAAAGCATTGGGGGAAGGAACCCAGACATGAAGAGCATGACCAGAAGGAACTTTCTGACCGTCGCGGGTGCGGTTGCGAGCACCGCCGCGCTTGCCGGCTGCGGTGGCGAGAAGGCCGTCGAAACCACCGACGACACCACCGCCGACGACACCGCGGAGGAGACCGACGACAGCGGCCTCGGCCTCGTGACGGAGGGTTCCATCACCTTTGCCGTCTCGCCCGACTACCCGCCCTTTGAGAACCTCGAGGACGGCGAGTACGTGGGTCTGGACATGGACCTTGGCCGCGCCATCGCCGAGCAGCTCGGCCTTGAGTGCGTCTACACCAACCTCGACTTCGACGGCATCGTTCCCGCCATCGCCGCGGGCGGGCAGGCGGACGCCGGCCTCTCCGGCATCTCCATCACGCCCGACCGCGAGAAGCAGGTCAACTTCTCCGAGCCGTACTACATTGACAACCAGGCCGTTGCCGTGCCCTCCTCCAGCACCGACGTCACCGAGGACAACGCCGCCGAGGTTCTCAACACCGCCGAGATGACCATTGCCGTCCAGAGCGGATCCACCGGCGCCGACTTTGCCGCCGAGAACTTCCCCAACGCCGAGCAGCTCGCGTTCCCGCTGTTCACGGATGCCTTTGCCGCCGTGGCCGCCGGTCAGGCAGACGCCGTCTGCGGCAACCTCGCCGTGGTCGAGCAGATGCTCGCCGGTGCCTACACCGACCTCCACGTCGTTCTCACCTCCGCCACCGGCGAGGAGTACGCCATCGCGGTCAACAAGGACAACCCCGAGCTTCTCAACGCCATCAACGACGCCATCACGACGCTCAAGGACGACGGCACGATCGACGAGCTGATCTCCGCCAACATGGGCTAAGCCGCGCGTCAGCATCACGGACATGGTTCGCGGCCCCTTCTTGCCTTCGAGCGAGGAGGGGCCGCCAGCGCATGAGGAGCGAGGAAAAACACGTGAACTCACCCACATTCTTTGAATACGGGCGTCGCCGCGGGGCGAGCGTCCTTCTCGCCGTCTTGGTCTTTGCGGTTGCCCTTGTTGGCGCCCTTGTAGTCCCGGCGGAGCGCGCAGAGGCCATGGAGGCGGTGAAGTGCACCGGACGTCCCAACTCCGAGGACGACCCCACGGTCATCATGGGCGCCACGGAGTCCCGCATTACCTTTGAGGCTTCGATTGCCGAGGGCGAGGGCGTCTCGAGCCTCACCCTGCACATTCCCGACGGGACGTCCTTCAGCACCAACGACCTGGCGGTCACCCTGCTCACGGGCGACGACCTCATGACGAGAAACGAGGTCGACTACACCGAGAGCGTTGACGGCCAGGATCTCACGCTCGAGTTTGCCGAGCCAATCACCCAGGAGGGGCACCTCAACATCCTCGTGTACGAGGTGTTCTTCCCCACGGAGGGCGGAGAGATGCAGCTCGAGGCAACCTACGAGCTGACGGACGGTACCGAGGAGTCCATCGAGGGCATTCCGGTCATCTCGGTGGAGGGAATCTCTCTCACCGAGTCGATCTCTCAGTGGCTCGAGGAGCAGGCCTGGGTCCAGGCGTGGAACTCCAACCGGTTCCTGCATCTGTTCTTTGACCCGTCGCTTCTGGTGACGAGCTTCCCGGTTGTTCTCACCGGCTTCTTCATGTCTATCTCCATCGTTGCGGTTGCCTTCCCGCTGGCTATCCCGATGGGCCTGCTGCTTGCGCTCATGCGCATCTCCAAGCTGCGCCTTCTGCGTGGCATTGCCACCACCTACGTGAACATCGTGCGCGGCACGCCGCTCTTCCTTCAGATCTACGTTGCCTTCTTCGGCCTGCCGCTCGCCGGCATCCAGATTCCCAACTTCATCCTCGGCGTCACGGTCATGTGCATGAACTCGGGCGCCTACATGTGCGAGATCTTCCGTGCCGGAATCCTCTCGATCAACAAGGGCCAGACCGAGGCCGCGCGCTCGCTCGGCATGAACGGTGCCCAGACCATGTTCTACGTCATCCTGCCCCAGATGTTCCGCATCGTGATCCCCAACCTCACGAGTGAGTTCATCGTGCTCTACAAGGACACGTCGCTGCTCGCCGCCGTGGGCATCATGGAGCTCGTCATGTATGCGCGCACCATCGTTGCCTCCACCGGCTCGATCACGCCCTACATCGTGGCGGCCCTGTTCTATCTGGTGATCACGCTGCCCCTCTCCAAGGTGACGCGTCACCTGGAGGACCGCGTCCGCGGACATCGCAGCCGCAAGCATGCCGTTGAGCCCGAGGCCGCAGCCGAGAAGGGAGCCTCCCATGAGTGACGCCGTTGTGAACGAGGCCGAGAAGGACGCGGAGGTCGCTGAGGCTGCCCAGAAGGGCGCATCGGCGAACGAGCCCATCCTGCGCATCGTTGACCTGCACAAGAGCTTTGGGCAGACCGTGGTCCTGCGGGGCATCGACATCGACATCCACCGCGGCGAGGTCGTGGTCGTGCTCGGCCCCTCGGGTTCCGGCAAGTCCACGATGCTGCGTTGCCTGAACCGCCTCGAGGAGCCCACGAGCGGCAAGATCCTCTTCGAGGGGCAGGACATCACCGACTCCAAGACCGACGTCAACGACGTCCGCAAGCGCATGGGCATGGTGTTCCAGCAGTTCAACCTGTTCCCGCACCTGGACGCCCTGCACAACGTCATGCTCGCCCAGCAGAAGGTTTTGGGTCGCTCCGCCGAGGAGGCCGAGCGCGTTGCCCGCGAGCAGCTTGCCCGCGTGGGTCTTGCCGAGCGCGCGGACTACTATCCCGACGAGCTCTCCGGCGGCCAGCAGCAGCGCGTGGCCATCGCGCGCGCCCTTGCCATGGAGCCCCACGTCATGCTCTTCGACGAGGCCACGAGCGCACTGGACCCGGAGCTCGTGCGCGGCGTCCTCGACGTCATGCGCGAGCTTGCCGAGCAGGGCATGACGATGGTCGTGGTCACGCACGAGATGGGCTTTGCCCGTGACGTTGCCGACCGTGTTGTCTTCATGGAAGGTGGTTACGTGGTTGAGGAGGGTGCCCCCGAGCAGCTCTTCACCAACCCAAAGAGCCCCCGTACCGCCGAGTTTCTTGGCAGCATAAACTAGGGCGGCCACTAGAACACAGCGTTTCCGATGTGTGAACCGTCGTTATGAAAACGTTGCTAGCTGCGGCTTGTTTACGAGGTTCTGACAACGCTCCCGCATCATACGGGAGCGTTGTGCTAATCTCTTAGAAACATGTGCACTTTTCCGGGAGGCTTGGATGCACCACAAGAACATCCTGCTCGTGTCCGCGACAACTCGTCTGCACGATCGCATGCGCGAGCTCTCGCATGCGATTGACGTCTCCATCGCGCTTGCGAACGAGGATACCTTTCCCCAGGCCGTCTCTTCCGGTCACGAGTTTGACCTCGTGATTCTTGATGGCGAGGGCATGAGCCAGGACCTTCTGAACTCCGTGGACTCCTTTGTGGCGGAGAACGGCTTTACGCCCAGACTGATGGTTCAGGACCCTGACAAGCTGGCCACCCTTCACATGCCCACGCAGGGAACCAACGACTTCATCCTCTCCACGGCGAGCACCGCCGAGTTTGAGCTGCGTTGCACGCTGCTCCTCTGGCCCGGCGAGGAGAGCGCCCCGGCGGACATCGTCACGATCGACAACATGACGATCAACCTTGCCACCTATCAGGTGACGATCGACGAGCGCCCCGTGGACCTCACGCTCATGGAGTACTCGCTGCTCTCCTTCCTGGCAACGCATCCCTCGCGCGCCTACTCGCGCGAGACGCTGCTCCACCGCGTCTGGGGCTTTGAGTACTGTGGCGGCACCCGCACGGTCGACGTTCACATCCGTCGCGTCCGTTCCAAGGTGGGTCCGCAGGTCGCAAGCCACATCGTCACCATCCGCGGCGTGGGCTACCTCTTCCGCATCTAAGGGAAGCGAGAAGCGCCGGCTCGTGCTTCTCGTTCTCCGGCGACGCTTGTCCAAGAATTCGTTCTTCTCGGTAATACCGGGTTTTGTCGTCTTGAGATTGTCGCTTCTCGGCCGATTGACGCGGTAGGTGCTCCATTTTTTTGCGTTTCAGGTCGAGAAAAACGGTGTGGCTAAAGGCGCCAACTGGGAAAACGTGATTCCAACGGGCGTGTGGCCGGAGGCTCGTCTCGCTGAAACGCCGAGAAGAGCGGATCTCGGACACGATTTTCTCGATTTACCGAGAAGAGCGAATTACTAGGCGCGAGATGACCCAAGCATACGAGACCCCCCTTGCTCTGGCCTTTGACATTCCCGCGGCTCGATGTGAACTCATTTTTTCAGATAGCGGAAAGCAACGTGTCACTGAGGTGGTGGTCGTAGAATCACCTGTGGCTATGGTTTTGTGATGGGTACATTCGTCCACGAAGCAGGAATCGTCGCCTGTGGCGACGTTTCGAGAAAAGAGGATGTATGGGCGATAACATCTTTGGCTCGTCTCAGCCGCAGGGATCTGACAGCCAATCACGTCAACCTTGGGAGAATCAGGGGGCTCAGGAGTCTGAGACGTCTCAGGGGGCCCAGTCGTCTCAGGCGTCGGGTTTCCAGGGTCTTGGCACCCAGGCTTCCCAGGGCTCCGGTTCCCAAAACCCGGCGCCCCAGGGCTCAGTTTCGTCCAGCTACCAGACGTTCGGGGCATCCTATCAGAGGGCTCAGACTCCCGGGGCGCATGGCCAGGAATCTGCTCCAAACTTCTCTTGGGCCCATGAGTCCAGCAGCGCTTCGGCGGGCACTCAGGGGAGCGCCTACGGACAGACGGTGCGCAGGCCTCCCGTACCCGGGCAGTACGACCCGTCGAGCTCTTCTCAGCACTCTGGCAGCCAGACTGCCACGCAGACGCCCCAGGACTTCTCCTCTGCAGGCTCCTCCGGAGCCCCGGTTCCCCCCAACTTCAGCGACAAGCCAAAGAAGAAGGCCAAGGGCGGCCACTCCACGCTCAAGACGCTGCTCATCGGGCTTCTCGGCGGGCTTGTGGGCACGGGAGCGCTCGTGGGCTCGCTTGTCCTGGCGGGCGTCATCGGACCTGCCACCACAACCCAGCTCGTGAGCACCGACGGCGTCCAGGAGATTACGATCGACCCCAACGACGAGGACATCACCGTTGCCAACGCCGTTGCGGCCAAGGCACTGCCCTCCGTCTGCACGGTCTACTGCACCTTCCCCGACGGCTCGGGAATGGGTTCGGGCGTCATCTATGACACCGAGGGCAACATCATCACCAACAACCACGTCATCGAGGACGCCCAGAGCATCTCCGTCACCTACAACGGCAAGAGCTACGAGGCGACCCTCGTGGGCACCGACCCCTCGAGCGACGTGGCCGTCATCCACGCCGACTTTGGCGGGGACTCCGTCACGCCCATGGAGATCGGCGACTCCTCCGACCTGCAGGTCGGCGACTGGGTCATGAGCGTTGGTAGCCCCTTCGGCCTTGAGAACTCCGTGTCCCAGGGCATCGTCTCCGCGCTCTCGCGCAGCACCCTGCTCGAGAACTCCACCGGAAACACCCTCTATACCAACCTCATCCAGACCGACGCCACCATCAACCCCGGTAACTCGGGCGGTGCGTTGGTGGACGACGAGGGCAAGCTCGTGGGTATCTGCACGCTGTTCTCTTCTGACACCGAGAGCTTCGCGGGCATCGGCTACGCCATTCCGGGCAACTATGCGACCCAGGTGGCCGACAAGATCATCGCGGGGGAGACCGTCACCCACGCCTACATCGGGCTCACCATGCAGACCGTCAATGCTCAGAACGCGACGCGCAACGGCCTCTCGGTTGACTCCGGCGCCTATGTGATCGAGGTTGCCGAGGACGGTCCCGCCGAGGCCGCGGGCATCAAGGCCGGTGACGTGATCATTGGCATTGGAGGTGAGCAGATAGACTCCGCAGACGCAGCGATCCTTGCCGTGCGCTCCCATGAGATCGGAGACACCGTTGAGGTCACCGTCATGCGCGGAGACGAGGAGAAGACCTTTGAGGTGACGCTGAGCTCAGACGAGGCCCTGCAGGAGGAGCAGGAGCGCCAGGAGCAGCAGCGCCAGGAGACCGTGGACATCAACGGCCAGGACATCTCCATCGACGACCTGATCGAGCTCTACGAGCAGTACCAGAACATGGGCATGCCCACGCGCTAGGTCTTTGACTCAGGACAAGAGACTGCACCTCTCGAGGGGTTCCGCATTTGCGGGCCCCTCGTTTTTGTGGCGTGGACGGCGCTTAGCGATTCTCGCGATTGGAGGGTTGGGGGCGGCTGGCGCTTAGGGTTTGGCTTGGTTGGAGGGTGTGCCCCGTCCCGCCCCTCTGATTCTGCGAAATGTTAAGCGCGTGGGCGTTGCTGTCCGTCTAACGGCGAGAAATGCTAAGCGTCGGCCGGCCGCCGCCCTCCATCGGCTCGATTGTCTAAGCGCCGAGGAGGGCGGGCCCTCCAATAGCCCCTGTTTGTTAATCGCCTGCTGCCACGCGGCTCTTCTCGCTTAGGAATGGGTTCTATTGGAGGGCGCAGCGCGGACGGCGCTTAGGGTTTGGACCCGTTGGAGGGCGCACACTTCGCCCGCCCCTCCAACGAAGCGCATGTTTAAGCACCTCATGCCAACAGCTCTCCAATGGCGAGAAGAACTAAGCGCCATACGGCGATTCCCCTCCAACGGCCCACGTTGCTAAGCGTCGTCCGGCCGCCGCCCTCCAATGGCCCCTGTTTCTAAGCGCGAGGCCCTAAACCTCCGGCACCAGCCCGCTCAGCCCTTCTCGCCAATTGTTGTCCGGCGGGACGGGTAAGCTTGTGCAAACGAGGAACGGAGGTCCCATGGCAGAGATCAGGTGCCCGCACTGCGGCGAGGTGTTCCAGGTTGACGAGACGGAGTACGCGGAGATCGTTCGCCAGGTGCGCGACGCCGAGTTTCAGCGTGAGCTCGCCTCGCGCGAGCAGCTTGCCGAGCGTGAGCGAAAAAGTGCCGTGGAGGCGGCCGTGGCCAGAGCGCGCCAAGAGGCGCAGGACGGCGCCGCTCGCGAGCGGGAGGAGCTCCAGGCGCAGCTCGCGGAGGTGCGGGAGCGGGCTCAGAGGGTCGCTGCCGAGAAGGACGGCGAGCTCGCGCGTCTGCGCGCCGAGGTGGAGCGCGGGTCGGACGCAGCGAAGATCGCCGCGGCGGACGTGGAGCGCAAGCTTGCCCAGCAGCTCTCCGAGCGAGAGCGTCAGCTGGCCGAGAAGGACCAAGCGCTCGCGAGCGCGGCGGCCGAGAAGGACCGCGCCCTCGCCGCCGCCGACGCCGAGCGGCAGCGTGCCCTTGCAGACGCGGCGACGAAGAGTGCCGAGGAGCTTGCCTCGCGCGACCGTCGCATTGCCGAGCTCGAGGCGCAGATGAGCGCACGCGAGACCTCGTTTGCCACGGAGAAGGCGCTCGCCGTCACGGAGGCAACCGGAGAGCAGGGTCGTCGCATCGCCGAGCTCGAGGGAAATCTGCGCAGCGCGCAGCTCGAACGCGATCAGGTTGAGGCCTCGCTCAAGCAACAGATGGCGGAGCAGGCGGCCTTCAAGGACCAGACCATCCGCGACCGCGAGGACGAGATAGAGCGCCTGCGCAACCAGCGCGCCCGCCTCTCGACCAAGCTGATCGGCGAGACCCTTGAGCAGCACTGCGAGATGGAGTTCAACCGCTGGCGGCCCACGGCCTTCAGAAACGCCGAGTTCCACAAGGACAACGACGTCGTGGGCGGTTCCAAGGGGGATTACGTCTATCGCGAGAAGGACGAGGCGGGCGTGGAGATTGTCTCCATCATGTTTGAGATGAAGAACGAAGACGACGCCTCCGCCGCGACAAACCGCAAGAGAAACGCGGACTTCTTCAAGAAGCTCGACCAAGACCGGCGCAACAAGGGCTGCGAGTACGCGGTTCTCGTCTCGATGCTCGAGCCCGAGAGCGAGCTCTACAACGCGGGCATCGTCGACGTCTCCTACGAGTACGAGAAGATGTACGTCATACGCCCGCAGTTCTTCATACCCATGATCACGCTGCTGAGAAACGCGGCGGAGAACGCCCAGTCGTACCGACGCGAGCTTGCGGACATCCGCCAGCAGAACATCGACATCACGCACTTTGAGGACGCGCTCGAGGACTTCAAGGAGAAGTTTGGGAAGAACTACGAGACGGCGAGTCGCAAGTTCCAGACGGCCATAGACGAGATAGACAAGACCATCCAGCACCTCCAGAAGGTTAAGGAGAACCTCACCTCCTCAGAGAACCAGCTGCGGCTGGCAAACAAGAAGGCGGACGAGCTCACCATTCGCAAGCTCACGTGGAAGAACCCCACGATGAGCGAGAAGTTCAAGGAGGCTCGTGCCGTCCGCGGGGAGACGGGGAACGCCGCCGACGCCGTCGAGCCCGACGCGGTGGAGTAGCGGCGTCTTGGGCCAGCGTATCCGCTCGTCAGGGACGCCGGTTCCGCCTCAGGTCGCGCCGTTCGCCCGCTAGCTTAAAATAGCCTTTGTTGTTCTCGGTTATAACGGAGAGGATGGATTCTTGCTGCTCTGAGGCGGAGAGGGGGAGCGATGTTCTGCTCGCGTTGTGGCGCCCAGCTTCCTGATGGGGCGGAGTTCTGTGGCAGCTGCGGACTTGACCTCAGGAAGAAGACCTCCCTTGGCGGAGGCTCGACTACCAAAATCGACAGCAGCTCTGCGCTGTTCTCGTTTTCCGCATGTGCCGTTGGGGTGATGGGGGCGCTGAACCTCTTCAACTTCTTTGTCTCCCTCCCCGGCGCCGTGGGAATCATCGGGATTCTAGACGCGCTGCAGGCTTTTGTGGGTGCGCTGCTCTATTCCGTTCTCGCGCTCATCCTTGCGATAGTCCCGATCATGCTCTGCCTGCGCGGGCTTCTGATGGCAAAGACGAAGGGACCGCGCGGTGGTTTCATATCCACGGCGGCGTCGCTGGCAGTGATTTCGCTGGTCATGCTTGTGATGTCTGCGACCTTCTTCTCTGAGCCCGTCTCCTCCACGACCTCCGTCCAGGCCGTGGGGTTTGCGGTTCTGCATCCCTTTGGCGGATGGATCATCGCAAGCGTCGTAGTCTTTGCGATGGCGGCGATCCTCTCCGTCTGTTCTGTATCCAATGCGCGTCGCTCCTCGGGCGCGCCTCAGAGCGCCTGAGAGCGGTGATTGTATGAGCAAGTGCAAGAGGTGTGGAAGCCGCGTTCCCAAGGGTCTGACGCAATGCCCCAACTGCGGGTCTCCCGTGGAGCACAGGCGCAAGTGGCCGTTTGTGGCGCTGATCTCCTCCTCGCTGGTCATCATTGCCTGCTGCGTGGTGTGTGGGCTGTGGCTCGCGGGCGTCTTTGGCGTCGGTCAGGGCGAGCAGCCCGGCGGGGGAGGGACTGGCCAGGGCGGCGAGGGTGCTGTCCCGGCGAGCGAGGAGACGGTCGACCCCTTTGTGATGCTCCAGCCCGGCTTCACCTCCGAGCGCGTCACGAGCGAGCGGACCGCGCGGCGCGTCATCGAGGACGTTGCCGACAAGCTCGGCATCGACGACGTGGACGAGGAGCTCGTGGACTGCCAGCAGGACGAGGCCTTTGACAACCGCTACTGGCGCTTCTCGCAGAGCTACGAGGGGATTCCCGTCTACGGGCGCGACGTTATCGTCGGCGCGGACGAGGAAGGCGAGGTGCTCTTCCTCTCGAGCAACTTCCTGGACCTGGAGGGCGTCCCCACCGAGCCCGAGATCTCCGGCGAGGAGGCCGAGGAGGCGGCGGATGGTTACCTGGAAGGAGCGAGTTGGTCAATAGCCGGAGGAACCGTTGTCTACTCTCTGGGAGAAGTCGATCCCTGCTTGACATGGAATGTAATCGCACAGTCCGACTCGGGCATTGACTCGGTGTTTGTGAACTCTGAGACGGGCGAAATTGTGGCAACAGAACCTCTCGTAATCAATGATTC
This sequence comes from uncultured Atopobiaceae bacterium, assembly GCA_944321385.1. Lineage (GTDB taxonomy): Bacteria > Actinomycetota > Coriobacteriia > Coriobacteriales > Atopobiaceae > Thermophilibacter. The sequence goes on along the minus strand of CALULC010000006.1, from coordinate 25,600 downwards.
CGTAATGGCAAAAGGAAGGGATGCCATCACAAAAGAAGAGGTATGGTTCAACGCTCAGAAGGTTGATGAGAACTCATACCGGATGTATGACGAGGATAGAAATATCAACGTATACGATGCCGGTGGGAACACCTTATACTGCGTTGCCTCGTTCCGAGCGGAGGACGGAAAAGATTACTCATTTAACTCTGGTGATGGGCGATGGTACGACAAGGACGGGAAGAAGATGCCGGAGGGCTTCAACCCGATACCGGTCTCCTTTCTCGGACTTCGTCTTGACGTAAAGAATATCTTTGGGGAAATCAAGCCGGTGACGAGTCGGACTAACGAATTCAGCAACGACAAGGCGGTAGCCGCAGTAGTTCGTGCTCAGACAGTGCACGACCTCTACGAAAATGTATTAGGTAGAGAGGGCTATAACGGGAATTCTGGGGAACTTATTCTTGTTGTCAACGATTTTAATGACTGGGACACTACGAATGCTTACTCATGGAGTGCTAGTCAATTGGCCCCCTCTTCCGTTGTCTCGCTGGGGAAGGACAACAAGGGAGAGGTCGATACCATTGGACATGAGATGACTCATAGTGTTGAGAGCTCGATTTCCGGTATGGTGTACCGAGGGGAGTCCGGCGCTCTTATGGAGGCCACTTCTGACATCATGGGCGAGATCGCCGAGGACTATGAGGACGGCTGGCTCGATAACAGGGTGGATGGCGAGGAACTCGACTGGATTCATTCGACAAACAGAAACCTCGTCGAACCTACGGAGTGGGATTATCCCGACACATATCGAGGCGACTATTGGGTCAATACTGGCGACGTGAGTCTAGAAAACGACCGAGGCGGGGTACACACCAACTGTACTGTCGTCAGCTACGCGGCCTATCTGATGTGCAACGACACCGGTCTCGACGGAGAGAGCCTCAGCACCGAGGAGATGGCGCGTCTCGTCTACGCCACGTTCTTCTCGCTCACGCCCTATAGCACCTTCTCGCAGTACCGCAACTGCATGGAGCTCACCGCCACCATCATGATCGAGGAGGGTTATCTCTCCTCCGATAATCTCACGCGCATCTCCGCCGCCTTCGACGAGGTGGAGATCGATCGAGCGGACAACAACGACTTCATCGAAGACGGTGACGAGGAGAAGGTCCGCGATGCGGTCACCAAGATCAAGGGCAGCCGCGACGTCGCGCTCGTGCTTGACTGTTCCGGCAGCATGGATGGCGAGCCCATCTCTCGCATGCGCTCCGCGGCAACCGACTTCGTTGAGGTCGCAGCATCTCCGAACGTTCGCGTGGGGCTTGTTGCGTACGAGAGCAACTCGGCGGTGCTCTCGCCCCTCTCGGCAAACCTCAGCTCGCTGGGGAGCTCCATCTCACGGCTGGAGAGCGGGGGCAACACGTACATGGAGGCCGGCCTGCGCGATGGCATGCAGCTCCTTGGGTCCGACTCGGGGGACCGCCGCCGCATCGTGGTCCTCATGTCAGACGGCCTGCCGAACGAGGGAAGGACAGGCAGTGAGCTCGTCTCGTACGTCGACACCCTCAAGGAAGACAACGTGAAGGTCTACACCCTGTTCTTTGGCGACGACGAGGGCGGCCGCCAGCTGCTCTCCGACCTCGCAAGCGAGGGTTGCTACTTCAACGCCAACAACACCGACGAGCTCGAGAACTTCTTCAACGACATCGCGGAGGAGATCAGCGGCACGCCGTTCATTCGCGCCGAGATCGACTGCCCAGTTGAGGTGACGGTGACGCTCGGGGACGAGACGCTCTCCTCCGACCCGGAAAACCTCAACACGAGGACGTCGTTTGGGTCGCTCACCATCGAGCCCTCTGAAGAGGGAGACGGCACCACGAGCAAGGTGCTGCGCCTGCGCGAGGGCGAGCCGTACGACATAGAGATCGTGGGCACGGGTGAGGGCACGATGGACTACACCATCGGCTTCATGGACGAGTACGGCGACTACGCCGACCACAGGACCTTCTCGAAGATCGACGTAACCGAGGACACCAGAATGGAGACTCGTGCGGAGCGCGCCAGCGAGACCATTCTCAGGGTGGACGAGGACGGAGACGGCGTCTTTGAGGACGTCTGGCGCGCGGCATCCGGGGAGGAAGCCGAGCTCGTGGACAACACTGGCATCGTGTGGGCCACGGTGGCGGGCTGCGTCCTCATGGGCGGCGGCCTTACGGCGCTCGGGGCGCGCTCGCTCTCCCGCTCGTGGAGACAGGCGAGGCTGGCAGCATAGAGTCCAAGGTAACGGAGTTGAGCTGTGATGATATGTCAAAAATGCGGCGCCGCGCTCAAAGAGAACGCCAAGTTCTGCACGGCATGTGGTGAGCAGGTGCCCGATTCGCAGCAAGAGAGCGCAACAAAGGCCCCGGCCAACCGTCGCTGGAAGGTCGTCATCGCCGTCTGCCTTGCGGTCATTGCAGTCTGCGGGATCGTGGCCGCCCTTTGGGTCGGAGGTGTCCTGGGCGGCTCTGGGGGAGCGGTCCGCTCCGACGCCGAGAACCCCGTGACGGTTGGAGGGGTGACCGTCATCATTCCCGCATCGGAGGATGGCGCCCCGATCATGGGGTGCGTCGTCCGAATGGTTCAGGGCTCGTCAAGCGACGGGTCCCCAATTGACGTGACATCTCTTCCCGAGCTTGCGATAGAGGGCGGGGATGGCTTCAAAATGGAGGAGTTTGGCGAGCTTGACGACGGCGTCTACGAGATGCAGGTAGTCGAGTCGGAATCCGGTGAGGCAAACGACCTGTTTGTGAACTACGAGAAGGACGCCCCAGAGGCGCCTGAGACCGTGACGGTGATGGTGGCCCCCGATCCGGAGCAAGATGCCGGTGAGGACACGGAGGCTCTTGCCGCCGGGGCGTTCCTCGACGTGCTCGACGGCCTCATCGAGGAGCATGGCGAGCCGGCCGTGGCGTACGACGATACTGGATTTGCCTATGCCAATGGCCTGTGCTTCGCCAAGCTCGTTGACTTTGGCGACGGTGAGGAGCGCCTGCTCGTAGTCTACTGCGCCAAGGATTGGATTGGGGGGCCTCAGGACTACGACGGCCTCTCCGAGAACTACATCATAGAAATCTGGGAGTATGACGAGGCGTCGGATGTCGCCGAAATGGTTTATAGGGGAGGGGAGCCCGACGTGTCGAACGGCGGGTGGTACTTCCTCAGTCTGTTTGAGCCCGGTGACGGCAAGACATTTGTGCGCTCCTGGCACTGGGGAGACGAGTCCTTCCGCGAATACGTTGGAATAACCGAGAGCGGAGAGATCGGTGTCGTGAGCAAGTTCTCCGTCTCTGGGGAATATACGACGTCGCCCACGTACTACGTGGACGGCAACGAGGTGAGCTCCGAGCGCTATCACGAGCTCGAGGACGAGTTCACGCAGGGGGATTGGTTTGGGTCGGCGTATCTGCTCTTGGGGTCGAGCATGGAGGGCGCGCTCACCACTGTCGAGGAGTCGGTTGCCACCGTCGAGGAGGTGCGCTCCGAGCTCCAGGCGCGCGTGTCGGACACAGCAGACGAGCCCGATGCCCAGGTCAAAGCCTCCAAGGCCTTTCTCGATGTGCTCGACGGTCTTATCAAGGAGCACGGTGAGCCGGGAATAACGCGTGATGAGACTGACATGGCGAACGCGCACGGCGTGTGCTTTGCCGGCCTCTTTGACTTTGGGGACGGTGAGGATCGCCTCGTAGTTGTCTACTGGGCTGGTGACGAGGTCGGGGAGGCGGGCGAGTACCTTGCCAATTGGGATTCCTACTATCTAGAAATCTGGGAATACAACGAGGAATCAGATGAGGGCGAGATGGTCTACCAGAGCCATCCCTCCGTCTCGTATGCCGGCGGCCTCCTACTTATAACGATGTCCGACCCAGACACCGGGCGCCTGCTTGTTGAGGGCAAAAATGAGATGATTTTTGTTGGCCTCACGGACGAGGGAGAGATCGGAGTCGTCCACGAGTTCTCGGAGTCCTTCCACACAGACGAGAGCGACAAGCCGTTCCAATACTACGACGGAGAGAAGGTCGACTACGAGCGTCGCGGAGACATCCTAGACGAGCTGTATGCAACCTCATATTTCTATTGGCTCATAGATTATGGTTTTGTGCAGTACGACTCGACCAGTCAGCTTGGCGTCGAGGACACGGTTGCCACCGTCGAGGAGGTGCGCTCCGAGCTCCAGGCGCGCGTGTCGGACGCCTGAAACCCCTAGAGCCCCAGCGCTTCCAGTGCGTCCTTCGTGATCTTCTCGACGGTGATGCCGCAGCTGGCGAGAAGATCGCTGGGGTCGTAGCGGTCCACGAAGGCGAGGGGGAGACCATAGCAGAGCGTCCGGACGTCGTCACGAGCGGCGAGCACGCGGGCGCAGCGCTCGCCAAAGCCGCCGTCCAGAACGCCGTCCTCGAGTGTCACCACCACGCGGTGCTTCTCGGCAAGCTCGGAAAGAAGTGCCTCGTCCGGGGTGGTCGCCAGTCGGGGGTTCACGAGCGTGGCGTCCACGCCGTGCGTCGCCAGTTCGTCCGTCACGCGCTCCCCGAGGGAGAGGAAGTCCCCGAGGGCGAGAATCGCCACGTCGGAGCCCTCGTGCAGGGTCTCCCAGCCATGGGTGTAGTCCTCCGCCTGGGCAAAGTCCGGCCGCGAGGCCACGTCTGCCACGGGGACGCGAATGGCCACCGGACCACCCTCGTGCCCGATCGACCAGGAGAGCATGTCGAGGTACTCCTCGATGCAGGTGGGGGCTAGGTAGGTGAGCCCGGGCATGGCGCCGAGCATCGGGATGTCGAAGAAGCCGAGGTGGGTGGCATCGGTCGTGCCAAAGGCTGAGGCACCAAAGACGAGGATCGTCGCGTTTGCGCCGTTGAGGCAGAGGTCGTGCCAGAGCTGGTCGTAGGCCCGCTGCAGGAAGGTCGCGTAGATGCCGAGGACCGGGCGGGCTCCGCCGCGCGCGAGGCCGGTAACAAAGCTCACGGCGTGCTCCTCGGCGATGCCCACGTCAACGAAGCGGTCTCCCGCCAGCTCGCGGAGCTCGGGCGTGAAGCCCATGATGTAGGGCGTGGCGGCGTTCACGGCAACGACGCGCGGGTCCGTCTTGATCCAGTCCAGCAGGAGGGCGCCGGTCACGTTGGCGTAGTTCTCGTCCGCGGGATGGGCGGTCGCGCCGGGGCGGACAACGCCGGTGGAGACATCGAAGGGGACGGCGTGATGCCAGCTCTCCGGGTTGCTCCGGGCGGGCTCGTAGCCGTGGCCCTTCTCGGTGTGGATGTGGAGGACCACCGGGTGGTCCGTTCCGCGCAGCTCGCGCAGGGCGTCCTCGAGCGCGGCGATGTTGTGGCCGGCCTCGAGGTAGCGGTAGTCCAGCCCGAGGGCGCGAAAGACGTTGTGCTCCGAGGCGCCGCGCGTGGCGCGCAGCTCGGCGAGGTTGCGGTAGATGCCGCCGCGGTTGGGGGCGATCGACCACTCGTTGTCATTTACGATGACGATGAGGCCGGTGTCAAGCTCGGCGGCGTTGTCGAGGCCCTCGAAGGCAAGACCGCCGGAGAGCGCGCCGTCGCCGATGATGGCGACCACATCGTACTTCTCGCCAGCGACGTCACGCGCGTGGGCGAGGCCGCAGGCAAGGCTCACGGACGTGGAGGTGTGCCCCATGGAGAAGAGGTCGTGCGGGGACTCGCTGGGGTTGGCAAAGCCGGAGACCTCTCCGTAGCGCGACGGGTCTAAGTACGCGGGCGCGCGCCCGGTAAGCATCTTGTGCGCGTAGGTCTGGTGCGAGACGTCAAAGACGATCTTGTCCTCCGGCGTCTTGAAGACGCGGTGCAGGGCGATGGCGAGCTCGACGGTCGCCAGGTTGGAGGCGGTGTGGCCGCCGATCTCTGCGGTTGAAGAGACAATCGCAGCACGTATCTCGTCTGCAAGGGAGGGGAGCGCGGAGGCGGGGAGGGCACGCACGTCGTCAGGCGAGCTGATGTGCTCGAGATACATGGTGCCCTCTCTTCCTCGATGTCCGGTATGGCTCTCTAGCATCTCATATTTTTGGCCGGAAGTTGTGTCACATATGCGGAAAAGGCGGCCCCGGGACAAAGCGCCTCCCCACGCTGCAAAGACGCGGTGCATTCACTCCCTCCGGAGGGTTTGGTAACGCTAAAATTGCGGGCGACAAGAACGAGGGGGGATATGCATGAACCTGGACGAGCTGGAGATTGGCAAGGACGCGATCGTTGCGTCGGTTGACTGCGACGAGCCGTCGCTGCGCCAGCACATCCTCGACATGGGCCTCACGCCGGGCGTGGAGGTCACGCTCATGAAGCGCGCCCCCATGGGCGACCCGCTGGAGATACGCCTGCGCGGCTACGAGCTCACGCTGCGCCAGGACGACGCGGCGCACATCGCGCTCACGCAGGTGCACGACATGCACGACCTCCCGCAGGGACGCGAGCGCCTGGAGGCCGCCGAGCACCCCGCCATTGGCGAGAAGTACGCGCCGCGCGCGGCCGGCAAGGCCATACCCGAGGGCCGTCCGCTGAGCCTGGCGCTGGCGGGCAACCAGAACTGCGGCAAGACCACGCTCTTCAACGCGCTCACGGGTGCGAACCAGCACGTGGGCAACTTCCCGGGTGTGACCGTGGACCGCAAGGACGGGCAGATCAAAGGCCACCCCGAGGTCACGGTCACGGACTTGCCCGGCATCTACTCGCTCTCGCCGTACACGAGCGAGGAGGTGGTGAGTCGCCGCTTCATCCTCGAGGACGACCCAGACGCGATCATAGACATCGTTGACGCCACCAACATCGAGCGCAACCTCTACCTCACGCTCCAGCTCATGGAGCTGGACCGGCCGATGGTGCTCGCGCTCAACATGATGGACGAGCTCACGGCAAACGGCGGCACGGTGAGCGTGAACCGCCTGGAGGCCGCGCTCGGCATTCCCGTGGTGCCCATCTCCGCGGCGCGCGAGGAGGGCATCTCCGAGCTCGTGGAGCACGTGCTGCACGTGGCGCGCTTCCGCGAGCACCCGGGCCGCGTGGACTTCTGTGCGGCGGACGGCCCGGACCACGGAGCCCTTCACCGCTGCATCCACGGCATCTGCCACATCATCGAGGACCATGCCGCAGCGGCCAACCTGCCGGTGCGCTTTGCTGCCACCAAGCTCATCGAGGGCGACTCCCTGGTGATGGATGCTCTCGGGTTGGACCAGAACGAGCTCGACGCCGTGGAGCACATCATCACGCAGATGGAGGGGGAGAGCGGACGCGATCGCATGGCGGCCCTCGCGGACATGCGCTTCTCGTTCATCGAGGGCATCTGCGCCGAGTGCGTGGTAAAGCCGCACGAGAGCCGCGAGCACGCGCGATCGGTGGCGGCCGACCGCATTCTCACGGGTAAGTACACGGCCATCCCGGTGTTCATCGGAATCATGGCGCTCGTCTTCTGGCTCACCTTTGACGTGGTGGGCCAGCGGCTCTCCGATCTTCTCGCCTTGGGCATCGACTGGGTGACGGCCCAGGCGGACGCCGCGCTCACGGCCTTTGGCCTCAATCCCGTGGTGCACAGCCTGGTCATAGACGGTGTTTTTGCCGGCGTGGGTTCGGTGCTCTCCTTCCTGCCGATCATCGTGGTGCTCTTCATCCTGCTCTCTATCCTCGAGGACTCCGGCTACATGGCGCGCGTGGCCTTTGTGATGGACAAGCTGCTGCGACGCCTGGGCCTTTCCGGGCGGAGCTTTGTGCCCATGCTCATCGGCTTTGGCTGCAGCGTGCCCGCCATCATGGCCACGCGCACCCTGCCTTCCGAGCACGACCGCAAGATGACGGTCATGCTCACGCCGTTTATGAGCTGCTCGGCCAAGGTGCCGGTTTACGCGCTCTTCTCGGCTGCCTTCTTCCCGGAGTGCGCGCCGCTTGTGATGATCGGGCTCTACCTCATGGGCATCGTGGTGGGCATTCTCGTGGCGCTTGTGCTCAAGGGGACGGCCTTCCGCGGTGACCCGGTGCCCTTTGTGATGGAGCTTCCCAACTACCGCATGCCCGCCCCGCGCACCGTGGCGCGTCTGGCCTGGGACAAGGCCAAGGGCTTTGCCACCAAGGCGTTCACGATCATCTTTGTGGCGAGTGTGGTGATCTGGTTCCTGCAGACCTTTGACGTGCGCCTGAACGTGGTGTCGGACCAGTCCCAGAGCATGCTCGCCGCGCTGGGCGCCCTGCTGGCGCCGCTCTTCGCCCCGCTCGGCTTTGGCAACTGGCGTGCGGCGGCGGCCTTGGCGGCCGGCTTTGGTGCCAAGGAGAACGTCGTGGCAACGCTTACGGTCCTCATGGGCGGGTCAACGGCGGGGCTGCCCGAGCTCTTCTCGCCGCTCACGGCCTTTGCGTTCCTCACGTTCACGCTGCTCTACACGCCGTGCGTGGCAGCGGTGTCCGCGGTGAAGGCCGAGCTGGGGACGCGCATGATGTGGGCCGTCGTTGCCATGCAGTGCGGCGTGGCGTGGGTCGTGGCTCTAGTGGTGCGCCTGGTGGGGATGGCGCTCGGTCTGGGGTAGACCGGGGCTGTGCCCTTCTCGGTAGCGGATAAAACGGGTACACAACCACCATGAGGCGCTTACCCGACGCTGATGCCGGCGAAGTATCGTGGTTCTCCCGGAAAGAAGGAGAGGGCATGTCTATCGAGAAGAATGTGCACGACGAGGAATTGGGCACCACCTACCATCGCGGCCCCGTGATTCTTCGCGGGCAAATGATCCCAACCAGCACAACGACCGGCAACCTGCTCGCTCCGGAGGACTCGACCGACTGGCTGCACATGGACCCGTGGCGCGTCCTGCGCATACAGGCGGAGTTTGTGGACGGCTTTGGCGCGCTCGCTGAGCTGGGGCCGGCGGTAACCGTCTTTGGCTCGGCACGCACGCCACGTACGGATCCGATGTATCGTGCTGCGAGGCACGTGGGGCGCAAGCTGGCAGAGGCGGGTGCGGCCGTGATTACGGGCGGTGGTCCCGGCATCATGGAGGCTGCCAATTGCGGTGCTGCCCGCGCGGGCGGCAAGTCCGTGGGGCTGGGGATTGAGCTGCCGCACGAGCAGGAGATCAACAAGTGGGTCAACCTCGGCATGACCTTTCGCTACTTCTTTGTCCGCAAGACCATGTTTGTGAAGTATTCCAGCGGCGCGGTGGTGTTTCCGGGTGGCTTTGGAACGCTCGACGAGGCATTTGAGCTGCTCACGCTCGTGCAGACGCACAAGGTGGCGCGCGTGCCGGTGGTGCTCTTTGGTTCTGAGTACTGGGGCGGCCTCATGGATTGGATTGAGGGGACGGTGCGCGAGGCGGGCAATATCTCGCCGCTCGACCCGGAGCTCGTTGTAGTGACCGATGACGAAGACGAGGCAGTGCGTGTGGCGCTCTCGGAGATCCGGCGGTAGGTGCGGCGGGGCCTCGCTGTGCTGTATTGAAGCCCAATGAAGCGCGTCAACGCGCATCGTCTGTGTTTTTTGGCGGTTTCATCAGATACAGACGATGCGTCCGGAGAAGTCGCCGCAGGTCAGAGAGTTGCCCACATCGTCTGTATTTTGGAAGTTGGCCAAAAAACACAGACGATGCAACAGAAGGGATGCCAGCGGGCTATTTTGCCAGCACCGCGCCCGGACTGAGCGCTAGAACGACGCCATAATCTTGCGGATGGCCTCCGCGGCGGTGGTCTCGTCCGGGCCCTGAACGCGCACGACCACGTGCTCGCCCGAGCGAACACCGAGCATCATCATCTCGAGCGGCTGGGAGGCGTCTACCACGCGCCCGGCGTATTCGAGGGTCACGCGGCTGCGCCACCTCTGGACCTCGCTTGCAAGCAGCACGGCGAGTTGGACGTGGAGGCCGATGGGATCGGTGATGTCGCACGGAATCTCGAGCATGGGTTCCTCTCGGGGGTCGAGGTGTCTTCCCACTAGCATAAGCTAAGCTCAAGCATGCCGTCTTTTTTAAATCGCATCGCCAAACGCCGCGACGTCTCCGGCGGGCGGCAGCTGGGCTACCATGAGCGGTATGGCAAACTACCAGCACATATCCCACGGGTTCGACCCCGTCTTCGACGAGCGCAGCCGCGTGCTTGTGCTGGGATCGTTTCCTTCGGAGCTCTCGCGCGAGAACCGTTTTTACTACGGCAACCCGCGCAACCGCTTCTGGCGCGTCATGGCGGACGCGCTGGGGGAGAAGGAGCCCGCAGCCGATGACATCGAAGGCAAGCGTGCAATGCTGCTGCGCCACGGGGTGGCGCTCTGGGATGTTATCGAGAGCTGCGACGTACGCGGCTCCTCGGACGCCTCCATTCGCAACGTGGTCCCCGCGGACGTGGCAAGAATAACGGGCGTGGCGCCGATTGGAGCCGTGCTCTGCAACGGCGGCACGGCGGGGCGACTCTACGCACGCTGGTTGGAGCCGGTTACCGGACTGCCGGCTGTGACACTGCCGTCTACGAGTCCGGCGAACGCCGCGTGGTCCGCGGCGCGGCTGACGGAGCGCTGGCGGGAGGTTCTTCTTGCTGCGCTCGAACTCCAATAACACGCACGGTTTGCTTTAGAATCACATATCGCCAGTTAAAAATAACACGCACGGTAAACCGTGCGTGTTATTTTGCCGGGAAGCACCTACTTACGCCCCGAGAAGCGCCTCGACCTCGTCGCGCGTGGGCATGGCAGGGATGGCGCCGCGCTTGCGGACGCAGAGGGACGCCACGGCATTGCCCAGGCGCGCGAAGCCCGCGGCGTCGTCGACCGTCACCTCGACCACGGCCTTGCCACTCTCGCAGAATCCCGCGAGGAAGCCACCCCAGAAGGAATCGCCCGCGCCCGTGGCGTCCACGGCGTCGGCGGGGAAGCCCGGCACCGTGGTGCCACCGTCGGCCGTGCGCACGTAGGCGCCCGAGCCGCCGAGCGTGACGGCAACGACCTTGGGCCCCTGCGCCAAGAGAGCGCGGGCCGCGGCCTCCGGGTCGGCCTCGCCCGTGAGCAGCACACACTCCTCGTCGGAGATTTTCATGAGATCCATCTGCGGCACCACGGCGCGCATCTGCTCCACGGCCGCCTCGACGCTCGGCCAGAGATTCGCGCGGTAGTTTGGATCGTAGGAGAGAGTGCAGCCGGCCTCGCGCGCGCAGGCGAGCGCGGCAAGCGTGGCAGTGCGGGCCGGCTCGTCGGTGAGCGAGAGCGAGCCCACGTGGAAGACCTTCGAGGCGGCGATCACGTCTCGCGCCAGCTCGCCCTCGGTGATGCGGGTGTCCGCGCCGGGCTTGCGCGCAAAGGAGAACTCGCGCTCGCCATCGGGCGAGAGGGCAACAAAGGCCAGCGTCGTGAACGCGTCCGGATCGCTGATGAGGCCGGTGGTGTCGATACCCTGCTCATCCAGCGTGGCGCGCAGGAACTCGCCGTGCATGTCGCAGCCCACCTTGCCGAGAAACGCCGTCTTGTGCCCAAGCTTCTCAAGCGCCACGAGCACGTTTGCCGGGGCGCCTCCCGCGTTGCGCTCAAAGAGGCGCTGGCCGCCCGCCGAGGTGCCGGCGTCGGTGAAGTCGATGAGGAGCTCGCCCAGTGCGGAGACGGAGAACATGAGATGTCCTTTCGGTCGGGATGCGGAATCGATTCCATATACAGTATGCCGTCCGGGCGACAAACGCGCCGCTCTTCTCGGCAAGCGGTCCCCGAGGCTACTCGTACGTATCCGCCATGCCGTCACCCATCTCCCAGATGATACAAAGGGACTGTCCCTTCGTATCAATCCGCAGGTTATCCGAGCGGGGGAACCAGCGTGTGGCAAAGGTGAGCTCGCCTTCGTTGGCAAAGACCTCGATGGCCGAGCTGTCCACAAGAACGCGCAGGTCATGAAGGTCGTCACACGCCACGCCCCGCTCGGTGCGCCCGCAGCCAACGGCGTCGTCCGCAAAGCGCAGGGAGAGCGTCTCCCTATCCCAGGCGATGGCGAGCGCATCGTCCAGCCAAAGCTCGAACGGTCCCTCGACGTTGGCGAGAAGGACGTCCGCCCGATGCTCGCCCAGCGTGAGCGACCCTCCGCCCGTGAGCTCGCGGCGCCTCCCGCGCAGCTCGTCGAGCTCCGCGACCGGCCGCTGCAGGATGCGCCCGTCAGCGCCGGGGCGCAGCTCGCGCGGCACCGTGAGGCAGTGACACCAGGCCATATCGTCCGGCGCGCTCTCGTAGGGCGCCTCCGGCATGCCCATCCAGCCGATCAAGATCGTACGCCCCGACTCGTCGACAAAGCTCTGCGGCGCATAGAAGTCAAAGCCGTGGTCCCAGAGGCGGAAGGAGTTGCCACGGAGGACGAGCTCGCTCTCCGCGGCGATCCTCTTCTCGGCAGGCACGGGCAGGTAGCCGGCCACGTCGCGCAGGCCGCCCGACCAGGGTCGGTCCTGCATGCCCTGAGGGCAGATGGAGAGCCACTCGCGCCCGGAAAGCGCCACACGGTCGGGGCACTCCCACATGAATCCAAACGACTCGTCCGTTCGCACGGTGCCGGCGTTCTCCCAAGCACGGCCGTCCTCCGAGCGCAGCACGAGTACCAGGCCCTCGTCGCTCAGGTCGCGCGCGCCCAGGATCATCCACCAGGCGTCGTCCTCGCGCCAGACCTTGGGGTCGCGCACGTGGCACGAGCAGAACGCGGGGTAGTCGGCGTTTCTCAGCAGCACGTTCTTCCCGCCGAGCGCAAGGCCGCCGGGGGCGTTGGCATCCGTCGCGGCCTCGATGAGAATCTGGGCCGCGCGACGACCGCTGCGCACGTAGTCATGGTCTCCGGGCTCCTTGACGTTGCCGGTGTAGTAGAGCCGCGCACCGCCCGGAACGGGGACGGCGCAGCCCGAGTAGGAGCCGTTCGCCTCGTCGGGGGTGTCCGGCGCGATGGCAAACGTGCGGCCGCCGGACCTCCAGCGGATAAGGTCGTCGCTCGTAAAGTGGCCCCAGCCGCGCGGGGCGTCGGGCGCGGGCCAGTCGGGGCTGTACTGATGGAATACATGATAGGTTCCGCCCAGCTGGCAGAGACCGTTGGGGTCGTTGAGCCAGCCAACGGGCGGCATGAGGTGAAAGCCCATTCTCCAGGGATCGTGTGACATGGGGTCTCCCAAACGTAAGGGGGCGGTCCCTCGGCAGGACCGCCCCGGGGAAGGAGGGACGGTTACAGGCCGCCGGCTACGCCAGCTCGACGAGCGGGTCTCCGGGGCGCACGGCGTCGTCCACGTGGGGCGTCACCTTAGTGTAGGCGTCAGAGTTGGTGACGATGACGGCGGTCACGGGGTCGAGGCCCGCGGCGCGGATGGCGTCGAGGTCGATGTCCATGAGGAGCTGGCCGGCCTCCACGTGCTCGCCCACGGCAACGTGCGCGGTGAACGGCTTGCCCTCGAGGGTCACGGTGTCCACGCCGATGTGCATGAGGACCTCGGCGCCCGCGTTGGTGGTCATGCCAAGGGCGTGGCCGGTCTCCGTGAGCACGGTAACGGTGCCCGCGGCGGGGGCGTAGAGCTTGCCCACGGTGGGGCGCACGGCGGCGCCGGTGCCCATGGCCTCGCTCGCAAAGACGGGATCGGGGACCTCGGTCATCTTGATCGCCGTGCCGGCGAGCGGGGCGAGAAGGACCTCGGGCTTGGCGGCCTTCTCGGCGCCGTTGGCCTCAGTGGCAGCGGACGCAGCGGCGAGCTCGGGGGAGGCGGTGCTCACGGGCGTCGATGCGGGCGCGGGCTGGGCGTTCTTCTCGCCGGCGGTCTCCGGGTCCTTGTAGAGCGCGTAGGAGATCGCGAAGGCCACGATGCCGGCGACGGCGAACATGATCACGTACTGAACGGGCTGGTTGAGGCAGAGCAGGATGCCAAAGATGCCGGTGACGCCGGTGCCCGCAGCGGCGAGCCCCATGACGGAGGCAACCATGGCGCCCAGGCCGCCGCCGATGCACCCGGCCACGAAGGGCTTGAAGAAGCGCAGGTTGACGCCAAAGATGGCGGGCTCGGTGATGCCCATGAACGCAGAGAGCGAGGAGGGGAGGGCAAGCGAGCGAACCTTGACGTCCTTGGTCTTGAGGGCCACGGCGAGGGCGGCGCCGGCCTGGCCGATGTTGGCGGCGCTGGCGAGCGGCAGCCAGTAGGTCACGCCGTACGTGGCGATCTGGCCGAGGTCGATGGTGGTGTACATCTGGTGGATGCCGGTGACCACGGTGGGGGCGTAGAGGGCGCCCATGATGAGCGAGCCAAGGCCGAGCGGCAGCGTGAGCAGGAACTGGATTCCGCCGAGGATGGCGTTCTCAGCCCAGACGAAGACGGGGCCAACGGCGAGCATGGTGACGTAGGCGGTGACGGCAACCGAGACGAGCGGCGTCACGAAGAGGTCGAAGGCCTCGGGGACCACCTTGTGGAGGCGCTTCTCGATAAAGGCGAGGATGCCGCAGGCAATGACGATGGGGATGACGTGGCCCTGGTAGCCGGTCCAATCGATGGAGTAGAGGCCGGGAATAACGGCGTAGGTCTGCTGCACGCCCTCGGTGGCCACGGTGTTGGCGTTCTGCAGGCCCGGGTTGATGAGCAGCATGCCGATGACGGCGCCGAGGTAGGGGTTGGCGCCAAAGGCCTTGGCCGCGGAGAAGCCGATGAGGATCTGCAGGAACGTGAACGCCGTGTTGGAGACGAGGTTCAGAATCTGGTACCAGGCGTTGTCGGTGGCGAGGGTGATGAAGCCGTTGGCGTCCATGAAGGAGAGCGCGCTCATGATGCCCAGGAGCAGGCCGGAGGCCACGATCGCCGGGATGATGGGCACAAAGACGTCTCCGAGGAGCTTGATCGCGCGCATGAAGGGGTTGGTCTGTTGCTGCGCGGCGGCCTCCTTCACCTCCGCCTTGGTGGCGGCCGTGATGTTGCCGAGGGCGATGAACTCGTCGTAGACCTTGTTCACCGTGCCGGTGCCGTAGATGACCTGCAGCTGGCCGGATGCCTTGAAGTTGCCCTTGGCGCCCGTGGCGTTGTCCACTGCCGCCTGGTCGACCTTCGAGTCATCCGCGAGCACGAGGCGCAGACGCGTTGCGCAGTGTGCGGCAGAGACCACGTTGCCCGGTCCGCCGATGGCGTCCAATACCTCTTGAGCCGCTTGCTTGTAATCAAGTGCCATTGTTGTTCCTCTCTCTCCGCTGCCCGATTCTATCATATGAAATCGTTCCCATATGGAATCGTTCTCACCATACAACTGAAAACAGGTTGCGTCAAGGGAGATTGCGAACGGCGCGATCTTGTCGCCAAGCGGTTCTTCTCGCCTGCTGCCAACGCGAGAAACCTGACTTTTGCACGAGCGGTCATCTTGCATCGAGAAGCCCGCGACCAACCACAACGCGTTTACCGGCGGATATACGATATAAAATTAAAACTAGAACCGTGGCGCTCGTGCAAAAGTCAGGTTTCCACTACGGGCAGGGGCACGGGCGGAACAGGGGGCGCCGCCGCTAGCGCGTGGAGTTTCTCGCCACAACCTCGCAGCTCATCTTGACCTTGCGGGGCACGCTCTCCTCGCCGGTCATGAAGCCCACGAGCATCCGGGCCGTCTCCGCGCCAGAGGTCTTGTAGTGAAGGTGAACCGTGGTCAACGTGGGCGTGACGATCTGCGAGATCTCCGAGTCGTCCATGCCCGTCACCGCAACCTCGTCGGGGACAACGTGCCCGTACTCGCGCAGGCAGGTGAGGGCGCCGTAGGCGATCGAGTCTGTTGCGCAAACGATCACGTCGAGCTCGGGATAGTTCTCGAGAAGGGCCTCCGCCTGCTCGTAGCCTGAGTCTACGGTGAAATCGGCGATGCGCATGGCGCGTTCGGGGACCTCGATGCCCGCCTCGGCGCACGCGGCGAGAAAACCCTTGCGCCGCATCTGGCCAACGGCAACGTCATCCTCAAAGACGCCGATGTAGGCGGGGTGGTGCACGTCTCGCAGCGCGATTGAGGCAAGATCGTGCATGGCGTTGTAGTCATCTTGGTAGACGCAGGCGCAGCAGTCCGTCTCCTGGCCAAGCACCACGATGGGCACGGGCAGGGCGGAGATGGCCTCACGGTGCTCGGGAGTGATGACGGTTGCGATGAGGATGACGCCGTCAACCTGGCTCTTCTCGGCAAACAGGCGCAAGAACTCGACCTCGCGCGAGGCGTCGTTGTCTGTGTTGGCCAGGATGACCTGGTAGCCGGCCTCGTTGAGGACCATCGTGATGCCCGCGATCATCCGGCTCACAGACGCGGAGTTGATCTTGGGGATGATGACGCCCACGACGTTGGTCTTGCCGGTGCGCAGAGACTTGGCCTGGCGGGAGGGGACGTAACCGGTCTTTTCAATCACGCGACGAATGGCGGCGCGCTTTTCCTGGCTCACATAACCGTCGTTGAGATAGCGCGAGACCGTGGCACGAGAGACGCCGGCCATCTGCGCGATCTGATTTATGTCCATGTTAACGTTAACCTCCTCAGCCACCATGAGTTTAGCGCATGGCGGGGCGCTTTTGTGCGACAAACCCCCGTTAAGCACGGACGTGACATTCGGCTACGACCCCTTTGTCACGTAGAAATGGGTCAGCAGCACCGAAGGGAGAATCGTATGGCGGTGCCAGTCAAGGCGGGTCGCGTCATCGCGGGTGTCATCGTAGTGGCAGTTATCGCGGTGGGCGTGATCATGGGCTTCAACCCGTTTGGGAGCAACGTGCCCGAGGGCGTGGACACCGACACCACCGAGGTTCGCAGCGTCACCATGAGCGGGGTGACTACGAGGTCATAGACATCAACGAAGTCCTCTACGAGCTCGTCCCGGAGAACACCGAGGTCTTTGTGCTCGACGAGGGCGTCACGCGCCAGTTCATCTCTCGAGACCGCAACACCATCTGGATCACCGAGGAGACCGCCGACAAGATCGGCGTTGACGCATCCGCGGAGTAGCTCTCGCCCACACTTTTGCCTTGAGCGTGGCCCATCGCTCAGCCGCTTGCCGAGTGATGGGCCCCGCATAACCTGACCAGCCCTTCTCCCGCCTGCGTGATATCTAGAATCTCATCAAGCAGAGGGGGAGGGAGCAACATGGTCTCACGAGACGACCTTGCGGTACGGCTGTTCCACGCAACGATGGGCGTCATCACGTCCGAAGACGAGCTCGTCCAGGCGGACGCAGCCGGCGGCCGCGCGATGACAGACGTTGCGTCTGCGGTGAGCGCTGCCGTGGCCGCGTCCGACGGGTCCATCAGAAAGCTCTTTGAGGATGCGTCCCTCTCCGTCTCCCGACTGGGCGGAGATGATTCGGGCGTCTCGTTCTGGGTGGCCTGGCTCGACGGTCTTGCCGCTGCCTCCCCAGATGGGGACGAGCTGGACCTCGAGGGCGTGAGGACGCTCTTTGACCAGGCGCTCGACGACGTGACGCGCGCCCTCGCGGCCGGCCTGTGCAACGTGGCTCCCACCGACGTCCTCGCTGTGGTCTCCGTTGCGGTCTCCTCCAGCGACGATGAGCTCGATGCCTTTGATGACGCCGCGGACGCCGCCGAGGAGGCAACGTCGGGTACGGACGACCCCGTCTCGCTCTCCGTTGCCCGCTTCCTTCGCGGCCTTGCCCAGGCCTAGCTGCCCCCGGCCAAAGACCTCAAAGCCCTAGCGAGAAGAACGGGCTCGTCGGCGCCCTTGCCGACGAGCCCTCTCATGTCTCGCGGGGTTTTTCGCGTTTAGGCGAGCCACCACCTGAAGTCCCACGCCGCCAGATCGAACTTCTGAAGCTCGGATGAGTCTCCGGTCACGAGGTTGGTGTACGTGGCATTCTCGGGCATCCAGAGCGTGCGCTGCTCGTCGCTGAAGTTGAACACCGCGTGCAGCGTCTCGCCGTCGAGGCTGCGCTTTATCCAGAGGATCGCGGGGTCGCTGTATCCCACGATCTCGACCGTGGCGTCGGCGTCAAAGACCGCCTCGTCGCGCCGAATGCCCTCGAGCGCGCGCAGCGCGTCGTAGAGGCGCTGCTGCACGCTGCCCTTCTCGTCCACGTGGTCCACGAGAACCCAATCGAAGCGTCCGCGGTGGATGTAGCGCGAGTCCTCCGCCTTCTCGGGGTCGTCCTTGTAAGTGTAGTCGTTCACCTGGCCGACCTCGTCTCCGCTGTAGATGATCGGCAGGCCGGACTGCGAGAGGAGGTAGGCGTGGAGCATGACATCCTTGTGGATGGCAACGTCCATGGCCTCGGCGTCCCCCTCAAACCCCGCCGCCTCGATGCCGCACATTGAGGCGGTGGTTGCGCAGAAGCGCGCGTCGCCGGTCACCGGGTCGGCGTTGTAGAGCTCGCCGCGACTCACGCTTCCCTCGGTGAGCCCTTGGAAGTACGCGTTGAGGTAGTGCTTGTGCGGCACCTCCTCCATGCCCCAGTCAGAGAGCGTCGCGTAGTCAAGGCCCCAGCCTATGTCGTCGTGGCAGCGCAGGTAGTTGAGGAAGGTGTACTCGCGCGGCAGGCCGCAGACGGCCTCGAGCTGGCGGCGCAGCAGGCGCGTGTCGCGGCAGGCCACGCTGTTCCAGGTGGTCGCCATCGTCGTGACGTTGTAGAGCATGTGGCACTCGGGCTTCTCCACGGTGCCAAAGTAGGGCACCACCTCCACCGGGGCCATCACTACCTCGCCGAGAAGCACGATGCCCGGGCAGACGATCTCTCCGATCATGCGCATCATGCGCACGATGGTGTGGACCTGCGGGAGGTTGCGGCAGTTGGTGCCGAGCTGCTTCCAGATGTAGGGCACGGCGTCGATGCGGATGATGTCCATGCCCTGGTTGGCCAGGTAGAGGAAGTTGTACATCATCTCGTTGAAGACGCGCGGGTTCTTGTAGTTGAGGTCCCACTGATAGGGGTAGAACTGCGTCATCACAGACTGCCCCAGCTCCGGCAGATAGGTAAAGTGGCCGGGCGCGGTGGTGGGAAAGACCTGCGGCACGTCGTGGGTGTAGCGGTCGATGAGACCCTGGTCCGCCGTGAAGAAGTAGCGGCTCATGTACTCGCCCTCGCCAGCACGGGCGCGGCGCGCCCACTCGTGCTCGTCGGAGGTGTGGTTCATGACAAAGTCCATGCAGAGGCTGATGCCGCGCTCGTGGCACTTCTCGGCAAGGCGGGCGAGGTCTTCCATGGTGCCCAGCTCGGGCTTCACGCGGCGAAAGTCCGATACCGCGTACCCTCCGTCGGAGCGGCTCCTGTCCTCGGGCGTGTCCAGGAAGGGCATGAGGTGCAGATAGCTCACGCCCGTCTGCTCCAGGTAGTCAAGTCGGTCCTCCACGCCGCGGATGTTTCCGGCAAAGTTGTCGATGTACATCTGCATGCCAAGAAGGTCGCGGTCTCGGTACCAAGCATGGCCCTCTCGGCGTGCGTCGAGGGACTTGAGCGTGGCGGGGCGCTCGTCGTAGAAGGCCTTCATCTGGTCGCACAGCTCGGCGAACATGTCCCCGTTGTCGTAGAGCTCCATGTAGAGCCAGCGCAGCTCGTCGTGGTGGCGCCGCAGGCGATGGAGAAACTCGGCGTCATCACGGGCCTTCTTGGCGGAGCGGGCAAGGGGCTGGCGCTTGCCTTCGGAGGGCTTCTTGGTGGGCGCGGGTGTCTTGGCGCTCGAATTCTTGTTAGGCATCGGCTCTTGCTCCTTCTGAGGTGGAAACGTTCTCACATCACGGCTATTCTACGGCGCGCACCCTTGTTGTGGAGATGCATTCCGCGAGCGTGCAATTGGCCCTCCCCAGCGGAGCCTCCCTCTGCTCAACTCCGCGTTTAATGGGAGGGGGTTACGTCAGGCGTGCCGGACGCCCTGTGCAAGAATAAAAAGGCTGATTGAGGAATAAACGGTATCGGGAGGGTCATGAACATCAAGCAGGTCAGGTATGTCTGCGCGATTGTTGACCTCGGCAGCTTCTCTGCCGCTGCGGCGCGCGAAGGCGTTTCTGTCCAGGCTGTTTCCAAGGCCATGGCTGAGCTCGAGTCATCTCTGGGCGAGCCTCTCTTTGAGCGTAAGAGTGCCGGCGTCACCCCCACGCCGCTTGGTCGCGCCTTTGCCTCTCATGCGCGTCGGGTTCTTGAGGAGTGGGCGTCCCTCGAGCGCTTTGTTGCCGCTCCCCAGGCCGAGCGCATTGGCTTCTCGACGTTTCGAGTTGGCTTTTGCTGCCTCAACTACCCGGGGATCGAGCGTCTCGTGCACCTCATCTCAACGGTCACCGGCAAGGTTCTTGGCCGCAGGGTCGAGGTCGAGCTCCTTGACTGCTCGGAGGCGCTCGGCGCGCTGAGGAGTCGTCGTTCGGACGCCGTCATCTCCGTGAGCCCCCTTTCCGCCGATGACGTGAACTGCGGATCCATCGGAACGCTCTCCTCGAGCGTGCTTCTCGCCGCAGCCCACCCGCTTGCGCGGAAGAGCCGGGTCTCCCTGACCGACCTGAGCGACTATCCCGTGCTCTATCCCACTCCCTTCGAGCACTTCTGCGAGTCCGTCGTTGACGTGTATCGCGCCAAGGGGCTGTCCTCCCCGGTGCTCGAGGCCTCGCCCGAGACCATGTCCGCGGACTTCATCACCAGCCAGAACGTGTTCTCCTTCATCATCGCCGGAAACGTCACGGGAGCCATGGAAGGGTTTGTCATCCGCCCGATCGAGGCGGGGGACATGCAGTCCGTTCCCATCTGCATCTCGACCCTGCGAGGTCCCGGGGCGCTCGACATCGTTTCCTTCCGCAAGGCGCTGTCTCACTTCAGCCTCTTTGGATAGGGGCTCGCGCGGGGCTTTGCACTCGCGTCGCTCCTCACCGAGGTCCCTCCCTGCCCGCGCCGCGCCCGTTGGGGTATAACAACCTCAGGCAGTCAAGGCGAAAGGGGAGACCATGAGTGACGTCGTCAATGCCATGATGAAGCGCCGCAGCATCCGCGCCTACACCAGCGAGATGCCGGAGCGCGAGAAGATCGATCAGGTGGTGGAGGCCGGCCTCTGGGCGGCGAGTGGCATGAACCGTCAGGGCCCCATCATCGTTGCGGTGACCAACCGCGAGCTTCGCGACCGTCTCTCCGCCATGAACGCCGAGATTATGGGACGTCCCGGCACCGACCCGTTCTATGGCGCGCCGGTCGTGCTCGTGGTGCTCGCGCCGCGCGACCAGCCCAACCGCGTCTACGACGGCAGCCTCGTGATGGGCAACCTCATGCTCGCGGCGCATGCGCTCGGCCTGGGCAGCTGCTGGATCCACCGCGCCCGCGAGGAGTTTGACACTCCCGAGGGCAAGGCCATCCTCGCCGAGCTGGGCGTCGAGGGAGACTACGAGGGCATCGGCCACTGCATCCTGGGCTACGCCGCCGAGGAGCCCGAGGCAAAGCCGAGAAACGACGGTCGCGTGTTTTACGCCGAATAGCGCCGGGTGCGTCGCGCGTTCTGCTAGCCTAGAGGGTCGTCGGGCTTCTTCCGGCGGCCCTCTCTCTGACCTGAGGAAGTGAGCAGCGTGGACCTGAGCCAAGCCATAGAGTGCGCGAGTGCCCTCGTCTTTCCGGGGTTTCTCGTTGACGACGCGGCGCTTTCCGCCGAGCGCGCGAGAAACGAGGACGCGCTCTCCACGCTGATTGCCGCCTGGAAGGGCGCGCCAGCGGGCAAGGAGCCGTGCTCGTTTGAGCTGATCCGCTCGCTCGCGGACCGCAACCGCGACGTCTGCGACCGCTACGGGATCGAGAAGCTCCGCGACGTCAGCGCCTCCACGCTCGCCCGCGGGCTCTCGAACGCAGACCTCATCCACGCCGTTGCCGTCCTGCAGCACAAGACCGACGCTCAGGTGACGGCGCTTGCCGGGCCGGACGCGCGCGACCTCAACGTGGCGTGGGTGGACGCGCCGGTATCGGGCCTGGTCGTGGGCATCGACATCGAGACCACCGATCGCGACCCCTCGCGCGGCTACATCATCAACGTTGGCCTGGAGTTCATGACCGTGGGTCCTGACGCCAAGCCCCACGACCCGTTTACCGCTTACTTCGGCCTTCCGCAGATGTATGCCGAGAAGGGCGTTCCTCTCGCGGACATCCACAAGATCCAGTGGTCCGACCTCGAGGGGAAGACCCCCTTCCGCGAGGACAAGCAGGCCCAGGCGGCAATTCTCGCCGCGCTCTCGGCCTATCCGTTCATGGCGCACAACGCCGCCTTCGAGGACTCGTGGTTCATGCTGCACATCGACGGCTACGCCGAGGCCCGCAAGGCCGGGCGCGTTGTGCCCATAGACACGCGTGACATTTGCCGCCGCGTGGACCCCGAGACGCGCATCCTGCCGCACGAGCAGCGGCCGGCGTCGCTCGAGAGCTGGGCGCGTCGCCGCGGCACGCTCAAGGCGGGGGAGTCCGAGCGCCACCTTGGCCTCGACGACGTGGAGCTCATGCTCGCCACGGTTCAGGCGGAGTTCGCGGCGCGCAACATGCTGGGTTAGCCGCAGGCGAGAAGTACTTCTCGCTGTTTGGCGGTGCGCCGAGCTTCGCTGCGCCGAAACCGGTGCATCTGCGTGCTCCGTTCACGCAGAAGCTCGGATTATGGCGGCGCCCTCACGCAGAAGCCCGGATTTCGGCGGCGCCCTCACGCAGAAGCGCCAAAACCCGCGGCAACGCGTCGGCGATTGTCGGGAAACCCGCTCCAGTGCACGCCGTCGATGCGCTCAAGCTCCGCGTGCAGCTTCTTGCGTGCCCAGCGCTCCTTTGCGGCGCGTGCCCGACTCAGCTTGCGTGGGGCCAGTCCAAGGTCACGGCGCGCCTGCTCCATGATTGAGTCCATGTAGTCGAGATTGTCATAGTCCTTCTTCCAGAGGACGTATGACTTGATCCCGCTCGCCAGCAGCTCGTTTCCCCGCCTGGTATCACGTTTGACCTGCTCTGGGTCAGTGTGCCAGTCGCCGTGGTAGTCAAAGGCGACGCCGCGGAAGGGGATGTGATCTCGCGTTGGACCGCCGGGGGAGAGCAAGATGAGGTCGGGTTTTCTCACGCGGAGCTCTGGGATGCCCGACGAGATGCGCCTGACCTCAACGGGGTCGTTGAGGACGATTCCCCCAAAGTGGTACCCGCCCTTAGAGAAGCCGCGGGTGCTGCGAATGTAGAGCTTTGCCTCCATGGGAGAGGCCGCCCCCACGGGCGTCTCTTCAAGGGCCGCACGTACCATTGCGGTGCCGCGCGCGGGGCCGAGCTCGTCAAGAAACGCTCTCAGCTGATCCGGGGAGATGAGCGGGCGAGCGCGCTGCACGAGCCCCTTGCCTGCAGAAGGATTGACAACATAGACGCCGAGAAGTTCGGCCAGCAGAAGAACCAGCTCGTTGTGCGTGAGGTGGGGAGCCATCAAAACGGGCAGCAACAGCGGGGAGACGCAGCGGATTCCCGGGGCGAGAATCACGAACGACCCGGAGGGCGGCGTGGCGCTGAAGACGTGCGGGCAGACGAGCTTCGTCCTGTTTCGCGGACAGTCCGGGTCCACGAGCACGTGCAGGGGAAGGGTTGCGTTCTTGAGCTCCGGGCTTGCGGAGACCAACTCGATGAGCTCTGCTTTTCTCGGCATGCGGTCGGGCAGGCTTGTGGGGCAAGATGCCGAGTTTGCCAGGCGCTTGGGAAAGTAGGGCTGCCGAATCAGCTCGAGTGCGGTGATATGTGAGAGTATGACGTCCATGCTCTGACGATACCGCCCGGATTACGTAGGGACCCGAGATTCTGAGAAAGTCGCTCGCGAGTCTGACGCTAACGTGCGCCAATCTTTCCGCGTCGAGTGTCGCCGCAGGTACGCGACGTGTTCGGTGAAGCTTCGAAGCAGATGATTCCTTTGTCCAGGTGCCGGTTGACTGCTGCGAGCGGTTGCTTTTGGGCGGTGGGTGCGCCGATGATCGACCGACGCCCAAAGTGCGCGCACAATTCGTTGCAAGTGGGTACGAGGGCGCGCTTCCTGCCGCCGGAACTGGCACATCTGCGTGGCTGTGCCGCCGAAATCGGCGTATCTGCGTGAAAACGATGTCAAAAAAGCGGCTTCTGCGTGATTGAAGCACGCAGAAGCCGCGAATCAGGCGCAATGAATCGGGCGAGAAGAACGCCTACTCGTCACCAAAGCTGATGCCGAGCGCCTTGGCCTCGCGCACGAGGTCGCCCTCGGGGTCGACGTACTTGAGCTTGCCGGCGACCTCCTTGAGCGGCACGCGGACCATCTTGCCCTTGCGCTGGGCAACCATGAAGCCAAACTCGCCCTCGAGGCAGCCGAGCGCGGCCTCGGCGCCGCACTGCGTGGCGAAGATGCGGTCCTGGGCGTCGGGGGTGCCGCCACGCTGGGTGTGGCCGGGCACGGCGATGCGGATCTCGCGACCGGTGCGCTTGTCGATCTCTGCGGCGATGTCGTAGGCCACGGACGGCGTGGTACGCGCGGCAACGAGCTTCTTGTACTCCTTCTTGGAGAGGGCGGCCTCCTCCTTGGAGATGGCGCCCTCGGCAACCACCACGATCGTGAAGCGCGAGCCGGCCTTGTCGCGCTCCTCGATCACGCGGACAACGTTGTCCATGTCGTAGGGGATCTCGGGGATAAGGATGACGTCGGCGCCGCCGGCCACGCCCGCGTACAGGGGGATCCAGCCGACCTTGTGGCCCATGATCTCGATCACGAAGACGCGACCGTGGGAGCTGGCGGTGGTGTGAATCTCGTCGATGCAGCGGGTGGCAACCTCGACGGAGCTGGTGAAGCCAAAGGTGAGGTCGGTGCCGTAGGTGTCGTTGTCGATGGTCTTGGGCAGCGCGATGACGTTCAGGCCCTCCTCGGAGAGGCGGTTGGCCGTCTTGGTGGAGCCGTTGCCGCCGAGCATGAACAGGCAGTCGAGCTTGAGCTTGCGATAGGTGTGCTTCATCGCCTCGACCTTGTTGATGCCGTCGGCCTCGGGGGTGTCGAGCAGCTTGAACGGGGTGCGGCTCGTGCCGAGCACGGTGCCGCCGCGCGTAAGCAGGCCGGAGAAGTCGCGGTTGTCCATCATGCGGTAGTGCTCGTAGATGAGACCCTGGTAGCCGTCCTCGAAGCCGTAGACCTCGACGGGCTCCTTGGACTGACGGTAGAGCGTCTTGACGATGCCGCGCATGGTGGCGTTGAGCGCCTGGCAGTCGCCGCCGCTCGTGAGAAGACCAACTCGAAGCATGGGCATTCCTTCCCTCAAGGACCACAGATAAATTAAGTATGCGCCTTCCTCGGGCGAACGGATGGTATTCTCCGTCAACGGTATCGTTCTCAGGGTTTACGTTGCGCTTACAGAGGCCGGACGCGTTGGGAGTTGCGGCTGGGGTGCGCCGGCGGCGAAGGCCTGCGTTTCCGTTTGCGAACGTCCCGCTCACGCACGGTTCTTCTCGCCATAGAATCAGCGCAGCGAGTTTTGGGTTCCAATGGGAGGGTGATATGCAGGAGATTCTCCACACGCCCCACGAGCAGATCGAGCAGATTCAGGTCGAGGGCATCAAGAAGACCGTGATCGCGTGCTACGAGAACGTGCCGTTCTACAAGAAGAGCTTCGACGACGCCGGCTTTGACCCGTATGCCGTCAAGAGCCTCGACGACCTGCAGAAGGCGCCGTTTGTCACCAAGCAGGACCTGCG
>CALULC010000005.1 GCA_944321385.1 uncultured Atopobiaceae bacterium | reverse complement strand
ATGTGGGAGGTCCACGACCGCCGCATCGAGCCCTTCGAGGGCGGCTACTCCGCCTACATCCAGCAGCGCGTCGAGCGCGAGCGCCAGGCCGCCGTCATGGAGGAGCGCCGGCAGAACACCCTGCGCAAGGAGCTCAACTGGCTCGCGCACGGGGCCAAGGCGCGCACGAGCAAGCCCAAGTTCCGCGTCGAGGCGGCCCGTGCGCTCATCGCAAACGACCCGCCGCTCAGAAACCCGCTCGAGCTCAAGCGCCTCGCCGTGAGCCGCCTGGGCAAGCAGGTCATCGAGATGTCCCACGTGAGCTTTGCCTACGCGCACGGCCCGCGCGTGATCGAGGACGTGGACTGGCTCATCGGCCCCGGCGACCGCTACGGCATCCTCGGCGCCAACGGCGCGGGCAAGTCCACGCTGCTCGCCCTCATGACGGGCGCGCTTACGCCCACGTCCGGAACGGTGAAGATCGGCGCCTCGGTGCGCTTTGGCTTCATGAGCCAGCACCTCGATGCGCTTGGCGAGAAGAACGACTGGCGCGTGCTCGAGGTCCTCGGCCGCTACAAACGCAGCTACCTCGTGGGCGGCAAGATGCAGAGCCCCACGCAGCTCATCGAGCGCTTGGGCTTTGAGCAGCGAGAACTTACCAACTTCATCAAGGACCTCTCCGGAGGGCAGCGCCGCCGCCTTGCGCTTCTGTGCGTGATCCTCGAGGAGCCCAACGTGCTCGTGCTCGACGAGCCTGGCAACGACCTCGATACGGACATGCTCGCCGTGATGGAAGACCTGCTCGACAGCTGGCCGGGCACGCTGCTTGTGGTCTCCCACGACCGCTACCTCATGGAGCGCGTGACTGACGACCAGTTTGCCCTCATCGACGGCCATGTGCGCCACGTCCCCGGCGGCGTCGACGAATACCTGAGGCTCCTTGGCGAGAAGGTCGAGACGTCCTCGACGGCGGCCGCCTCGAGCGACTCCCAGGCCGACGGTCCTTCTCGCCCGGCCAACTCGGGCCTTTCCAACCAGGAGCGGCGCGAGCTCAAGAAGCGCTTTGACGCGGTGAGCCGCAAGCTCGAGAAGACTGAGGGTGAGCCGGAGCGGCTGCGCGCCGAGATGGCCGCCGTGGACGCGAGCGACTATGCCGCCCTCATGGCCGCGCAGGAGGCGTTGGACACGTGCCTCGCCGAGCGCGAGGCCCTCGAGGATGAGTGGCTCGAGCTGTCAGAGCGCCTGGGCTTAGACTGAGAACTCTCATGCCCACAAAAGTCAGACGAGTTTTTCGACCAACTGGGAAAACCCAAAAGCTCGCATAACTTTTGTGTCCGCAAAACTACATCGACGCGCGAAGCGCCGCTTCGAAGGCGTCGAGGTCTGCCGCGTCGGGGTGGCCGAGAGCGCGATCGAAGTTCTCGATCATCGGCTCGAAGCGCGCCGGGTCCTGGTTGGACATCTTCACGTAGCGCTCGCGCACGGCGGGAGGCATCTGGCCCTGACACATGAAGCGCCCGACCACACGAGCGCCATCGGGCAGCGCGGCGGCAAAGCGGTCGAGCACGCGGTCGTAGTACGCCTGGCTGCCCCCAAATCCGCAGGTGCCGAAGAGGAAGACCTTCTTGCCGGCAAGCTGGGGGAGCGCGTCTGCAAGAGCCGGGTCCATGCCGCCCTTGTCGGTCCAAGATCCAACGAGCACCAAATCGGCGTCAACGACCGGACACTCGTCCTTCTCTCCCAGCGCCTCGCGCGCACGCTGAGCGAGCTTTTCCGTGTTGCCGGTCTTCGAGCTACAGATGATGGCGTATGACATGGGGCCTCCTTGATTGACTGGCGCTCTTGTACCCGTTTCCTCCCGCTTACGCCTCCCAGGAGCAATTCTTCATATCCACTCGACCGCTGGACAAAAAGCGCACTCCCTCCGCCTCGAGCATGCGGCGCTGCTCGCCAGGACCACCAAAGGCAAAGCCCGGCGCCAGAGAACCGTCAGCGAAGACCACGCGATGGCACGGAACCCCGCCGGCGACGCCGAGGCTGCCGTGCATGGCGTAGCCCACCTGACGCGCGCAGCGAGGCGCGCCCATGAGACGCGCCACCTGCCCGTAGCTGGCCACGCGTCCCTCGGGGATCTGTCGCACGACACCCCATGCTCGCTCGAAGAATCCGTCGTTCATGCGCGATGCTCCCTCCTCGCACGAAGCGCTTGAGGCAGTATTTTGGCCCTTCGGTGTCAGTTTGAGGCTCGTTTGTGTGGCAATTCTCTCCCCAATCCGCCTCCACGTCAAAACTCTCCCGCATCGTCCCAGATAACAATTCCTATTGCTTTGATGTCTTATGCCACTTTTACACCTGTCCACACAAACGAGGCAATAACTGACACCGGAGGGCCAAAATACTGCCTCTGGGACGCTTGGAGGCTCAAATCGTCTCTTCGCGGCGTCTCGTCGTGGTAGAGTCATCGCCAACGCAATCCGGAGGGAGCCTCATGAAGACCGATCTTTCATCCGCTGCACTGCTCGTCATTGACGCCATCGAGGCCGTGGGAGACGACTCGCTCTACGACCCCGACGCAGCGACCGCCGCCTACCGCGCCGCCGTCGCACGCTCCGTGGCCGCCTGCCACGCGGCGGGAATTCCCGTGATCTTTTGCAACGACGCGCACGTCCGTGGCCTCGACCGCGAGCTCGAGCTCTGGGGCGAGCACGGCATGGCCGGCGAGACGCGCATATTCCCGGAGATCGAGGTGGGGGAGGGCGACCTCATCGTCCCCAAGCGCCGCTACTCGGGCTTCTTCCAGACCGACCTCGACCTCACCCTGCGCGAGCTGGGCGTCAAGACCGTCATTGCCGTGGGTGCGGACACTAACATCTGCGTGCTCCACACCCTGGCCGACGCCTACTTCAACAACTACGCCTCCGTCGTGGTGACCGACGCCACGATGACCTTCCTCTGTGGCACCCAGGAGGGCGCGCTCGAGCACTGCGAGAAGTGCTACGGCTCCGAGCTCGCGACCGTCGCGGAGCTTGAGGCGGCGCTGGCGTAGCTCACGCTCCCCAGCGGTTGCGAATTGCTCTGAGAAAAGCCTCGGCCGCGGGTGAGAAGGACTGATAGCGCTTCCAAGCGATGAACACGTCCGCCGAAATGGCGGGCTCGAGGGGTCTGAACGCCAGCCCCGATCCCTCGCTCGTGTCCACGATGCCCTCAAGGCTTACCACCACGCCGATCCCGCGCCGGGCGAGAAGCGCCGCGTTGTAGAGCAGGTTATAGGTGGCGACAACGTCAAGATCTTCAAGGTCGCGATGGAACCACGCACCCATCTCGCGGCTGGCCTGCTCGGACAGGATGAGCGAGCGGTTCGCCAGGTCCGCTGGAGACACGCGGTCGAGCTCAGCGAGCGAGTCGTCCTCACGCATGAAGGCGCCCCAGCGATCGTGCGCGGGCAGCTGGAGAAACTCGTAGCGCGAGAGGTCGGCGTGGCCTATGAACACGCCAAAGTCGAGCCTTCCGCTGTCAAGTCGCTCGCTCACGTTCTCTGCGTTGCCGCTGAAGAGCGAGAAGCGAACGAGAGGATAGGCATCAACGAATCCGGACATGACGTCGGCGAGAAGCCCCATCGCCGGCGTCTCTCCACCACCGACGCGAACCTCCCCGGCAAGCGTATCCGCCGTGAGACGAAACTCGTCCTCGGTGCGTCCGACGAGATCAACGATCTCCTCCGCGCGCCGTCGCAGCCGCATGCCCGGCTCCGTGAGCGTGATGTGCCGGCTGCCGCGATCGAAGAGGCATACGCCCAGGTCGCGCTCGAGCTCCTGCATCTGGCGCGAAAGGGATGGCTGCGAGACGTGCAGCGCCGCTGCCGCGCCGGAGATCGTGCCCTCGCGGGCGACCATGAGGAAGTATCGGAGGTGCCTCAGCTCCATGTTCTTCTCGCTCTCTTATGCGGTTTATGCATGTAATTGCATTCGATATAGGAATTATACATGTTGACGTCGCGTCGCTAAACTCAGCATCAAGAGAGGAGGCATCCATGGGGGACCTAGCCACGGACATCGAGCGCTGCCTGAGCGACTGCGCCCGTGACGACGCTACCGCCGAGCGCGCTCGCTGTTGCTGCGAGGAGGGTCGCATGCGCGAAACGAAGCGCGTGCTCCTGGAGGAGCGATCCCGCCTCGTAGGCGAGATGCGCGCCAGCCAGCGCGGCATCGACGTGATTGACCACCTTTTGGGACGTGTTTCCCTGGAGATGCCGGCACACAGAGAGGAGAGACCGTGACCGAGGAGAAGCTGCAGCTCAGCACCGAATGGGACAAGACGTTCCCAAAGTCCGATCTTGTTCACCACGAGAAGGTAACGTTTCACAACCGCTACGGCATAACGCTCGCAGCGGACCTCTATCGGCCTGTTGACGTCGCGCCGGACGCCCTCCTCCCCGCCATTGCCGTTTGTGGCCCCTTTGGAGCCGTGAAGGAGCAGTGCTCAGGCCTCTACGCCCAGACCCTGGCAGAACGAGGTTTCCTCACGATCGCCTTCGATCCGTCCTACACCGGCGAGTCCGGCGGCGAGCCGCGCCGCGTTGCCTCCCCGGACATCAACACCGAGGACTTCATGGCAGCTATGGACTATCTGAGCTGCCGTGACGACGTCGATGCCGACCGCGTGGGCATCATCGGCATCTGCGGCTGGGGAGGCCTTGCCATCAACGCTGCGGCGCTTGATCCGCGCATCAAGGCAACCGCTGCCGTCACCATGTACGACATGGCGCGCATTGCTGCCAGGGGATACTTCGACGGCAATGACACGTCTGGGGAGCGCATGGAGCAGCGCCGCGCCCTCGCTGCGCAGCGAACGAAGGACTACGCGGCAGGAGCCTATGAGCGAGCCGGCGGCGTCGTGGACCCGCTGCCCGATGACGCCCCGTGGTTCGTGCGCGACTACTACGACTACTACAAGACGCCGCGTGGCTACCACCCCCGCTCCGGCAATTCCAATGACGGCTGGAACGTCACCGGCACCATGAGCTTCCTCAACCAGCCGATTCTTGCCTATGCAAGCGAGATTGAGAGTGCCGTCATGGTCCTTCACGGCGAAGCGGCCCACTCCTGCTACATGGGAAAGGACGCCTTCGCGCAGCTCAGGGGTGACAACAAGGAGCTCGTGCTCGTTCCGGGCGCCGTGCATACCGATCTCTACGACGGCGGCGGCAAGAACGCTATCCCCTGGGACAGAATCCAGGCTTTCTTCGAGAGGTATCTGCAGTAAAAGAAGGGCTTATGAACGAGAAGACCATAGAGAACCAGACCTTCGACGAGGAGCGCGCCCTTTATGGCGAACATGACCTCATCGTGCGCAACTGTCGCTTCGACGGACCCGCGGACGGCGAGAGCGCCTTCAAGGAGTGCGAGAACATAGCCGTGGAGAGCGCGTTCATGAACCTGCGCTACCCATTCTGGCACGACCACGGGCTCGCGCTGCGCAACGTCGAGATGACCGAGCTCTGTCGCGCGGCGCTCTGGTACAGCAGCGATTTGACAATTGAGAACAGCCGTCTTCACGGCATCAAGGCGCTGCGCGAGTGCGCGGACGTGCGAATGCGCGGCTGCGTCATCGTCTCACCGGAGTTCGGCTGGTCCACGCTCGGCATCCAGATGGAGGACTGCGCGGCAGAGAGCGAGTACTTCATGATGCGCTCGACCGGCCTGCGCTTCCGCAACGTCCGTTTCACGGGAAAGTATTCCTTCCAGTACATTGAGGACGCCGTTTTCGATAATTGCGACCTCGACACCAAGGACGCCTTCTGGCACGCCAAGAACGTCGTCGTGCGAAACTCCCGCGTGCGCGGCGAGTACCTCGGCTGGTACAGCGAGGACGTGACCTTTGAAAACTGCACGATCATGGGCACGCAACCGCTTTGCTACTGCGAGGGCCTGCGCCTCGTGAACTGTCGCATGGAGGGCTGTGACCTCGCCTTCGAGAGGTCACATGTACAGGCGGAGATAACGACGCCGGTGGATAGTGTCAAGAATCCGCTCGCCGGGAGTCGCGTCTGCGTCCCCGCTGTTGGCGAGGTCATCCGCGACATCGAAGGCGCCACGGGCGTCGTCGAGGTGGCGGGAGATAAGGACGGGTGGCGGGCCCGTGCCTGTGTCTGTGCGTAGGGGCGCCCTAGTCATTCTCGCCATTCTACTGCTCGTGGGCTGCGCTCCGCCGTCCCATACGGAAGAGAAGCCCGTAGCAACCCCGACCGTTATGGAGGAGGCTTCCGAGATGAGAATCATCGTAAACGTGGACAACGACGACTTCGCAGCCTCGCTAGAACGCAACTCTGCGGCCGCCGCGCTTGTAGATCTGCTGGAGAAGGGGCCGCTGACCCTCTCGCTCTCTGATTATGCAGGTTTTGAGAAGGTTGGGTCGCTTGAACAGAGTCTGCCCGAGGAGAATCGACGGCTGACCGCGGTGCCGGGCGACATCGTCCTCTACCAGGGCGACCAGATCGTCTTCTTCTATGGCTCCAACAGCTGGAGCTACACGCCCTTGGCCCACATTGACGACCTCTCGGGCTGGGAAAACGCCCTCGGCAGCGGAGACGTCACCGTCACGCTCACGCTGGAGAGATAGGGTTAAGGAATTGCACCCTGGCTCGAACCGGGCGAGAGGGGCGTGCCCGAACGTAGAGACGTGCAAATTCCCGCTTGTATCCCCAAGAAAAGGGTGCTATAGTTCTTCTTCGCAAACGGGTGGTGGCGCAGTTTGGTAGCGCACTTGACTGGGGGTCAAGGGGTCGCTGGTTCGAATCCAGTCCACCCGACCAGCACTTTCGAGGCCAGGGAGCAGTCCCTGGCCTCTTTTCGTTTCAGGCTCGCAAACGACGCGCGACCGCCGGCGCCCACGCGTCCGAGCACGCCTAAGATGTCCTCACGGCAAGGCCAACCATTGGAGGATCTTATGGCACGCGTGTACAACTTCTCCGCCGGTCCCGCCGTGCTGCCCGAGGACGTCCTCAAGCAGTGCGCGGACGAGATGCTCGACTACGCCGGCTGCGGCATGAGCGTCATGGAGATGAGCCACCGATCTTCCGTCTTCCAGAAGATCCTCGACGACGCCGAGTCCACGCTCCGCCGTCTTATGGGAATCCCAGAGAACTACAAGGTGATCTTTGTCCAGGGTGGCGACTCGCTGCTCTTCTCCACGGTCTTCATGAACCTCGCCACCAACGGCAAGGCTGACTACGTGATCACCGGCAACTGGGCCAAGAAGGCCTTCCAGGAGGCGCAGATCCTCGGCGACGCCGTTGCCGTTGCCTCCTCGGCGGACAAGAACTTCTCCTACATCCCCGACTGCTCCGACCTCCCCATCCGCGAGGACGCGAGCTACCTCTACATTTGCGAGAACAACACGATCTACGGCACCAAGTTCCCCGAGCTCCCCAACACCAAGGGCCACGTGCTCGTTGCCGATCAGAGCTCGATGTTCCTCTCCGAGCCCGTTGACGTCACCCGCTACGGTCTCATCCACGCTGGCGTGCAGAAGAACGTGGGCCCCGCGGGCGTCCAGATCGTAATCGTGCGCGAGGACCTCGTGCCAGAAGACCTCCCCGGCGTCCCCACGATGCTGCGTCTCAAGACGCAGATCGATGCCGGCTCGCTCTACAACACGCCCAACTGCTGGGGCATCTACGTCTGCGGCAAGGTCTTCCAGTGGATCGAGAAGAGCGGCGGGCTCGAGGCGATGGGGGAGCGCAACGCCGAGAAGGCCGCCGTGCTCTACGACTTCCTCGAAGAGTCCGACCTCTTCTCCTCGACGGTGGACCCGTCCTGCCGCTCGCTCATGAACGTGCCGTTCGTGACGGGCGACAAGGACCTCGACGCCGCCTTCGTCAAGGAGGCGGCCGAGCACGGGCTCGTCAACCTCAAGGGTCACCGCTCGGTGGGCGGCATGCGCGCCTCCATCTACAACGCCATGCCTCGCGAGGGCGTTGAGGCGCTCGTCAGCTTCATGAAGGACTTCGAGCTCGCGCACCGCGCGTAGGAGGGACCATGTACTCCATTCACTGCATGAACAACATCTCGACGGTCGGAACGGACGCGCTCGAGCAGGCAGGGTACTCCTTCGTTGACGACCCCGCCAAGGCGGACGCATGGCTCGTCCGCAGCGCAAACCTCCACGAGATCGAGGCCCCCGCCTCGCTGCTCGCGGTGGCGCGCGCGGGTGCCGGTGTGAACAACATCCCTGTCGAGCGCTGCGCCCAGAAGGGCATCGTCGTCTTCAACACGCCCGGCGCCAACGCCAACGCCGTCAAGGAACTCGTCATCTGCGGCATGCTGCTCGCATGCAGGGACGTCATCGGCGGCGCCGAGTGGGTCCACGAGGCGAGCGACGACCCGCAGATCGCCAAGCGTGCCGAGAAGGCCAAGAAGCGCTTCGCAGGCTGCGAGCTCGCCGGCAAGCGCGTGGGCGTCATCGGCCTCGGAGCGATCGGCGCCCAGGTGGCCGACGTCCTCATCGCCCTCGGCGCCGAGGTCATGGGCTATGACCCGTACCTCTCCATAAACGCCGCCTGGGGCCTTGACCGCAGGATCGAGCATGCGACCGACCTCGATCAGCTCCTCACGTCCTGCGACTTCGTGACCCTGCACGTTCCCGCAACGGACTCCACGAAGGGTATGATCTCCGCCGAGGCCATCTCCAAGATGAAGACGGGCTCGGTGCTCCTCAACTTTGCTCGCGACGCCCTCGTTGACGAGCAGGCGCTTGCCGAGGCCCTCGACGACGGGAAGATCGCCCGCTACGTCACGGACTTCGCCAACCCCGCGAGCGCGAACATGAAGAACGCCATTGTCCTCCCGCACCTCGGCGCCTCGACGGGCGAGGCCGAGGACAACTGCGCAGTCATGGCGGCAAACCAGCTCCGCGACTACCTTGAGAACGGAAACATCACCAACTCCGTGAACTACGGTCGCGTGGACCTCGGCCCCCTCACGGGAGGCTCGCGCATCGCGATCTTCCACGAGAACGCACAGGGCGTCATCGGCCGTCTCTCCCAGCTCGTGGCAGATGCCGGACTCAACATCGAGAACATGAGCAACGTGAGCCGCGGCGTCAACGCCTACACCCTCATCGAGGTCAGCGGAGCGGTTTCCGAGGACGTTGTGAGCCAGCTCAGCTCCATCGAGTTTGTGAGAAGGGTCCGGGCCATCGCCCCCAACTCCTAGCCAACGGAGACGAGCGTGACGAGAAGAAGCAGCCACTACGACCTCTTTGCCCGCGAGGGGGACTATCCGGAGCTGGACATCGAGGGCGCCGTCGCGCGCCTCTCCTCGGCGCTATCGCTGCGCACGGTCTACGAGACCCCGGAGACGACAGACTTTGGGCCGTTCGACGAGCTCTACGAGCTCATGCGCGGCTCCTATCCCAAAATCGCGGAGCACGGGAGCTTTGAGAGGATCGGCCATTCCGTCCTCGTGACGATCCCGGGCACAGATTCTGAGCTTCCCTGCGTGCTGCTCCTCGCGCACCAGGACGTCGTTGGGGTCGTTCCGGGAACCGAGGACTCGTGGGTGCACGACCCCTTTGGGGGCCACGTTGACGACGAGTGGATCTGGGGAAGGGGAGCGCTCGACATCAAGGAGATGCTCATGGGGGAGCTCGAGGCCGTTGAGCTTCTTCTTGCTCTCCACGGCAGACCGAGAAGAACGATCGTGCTCGCGTTTGGAGAGGACGAGGAGGTGCAGAGCCACGGTGCCAAGGCGCTGGCCGCCGAGCTCGAGCGACGCGGGGTCAGGGCAACGTTCTCGCTCGACGAGGGCGTGAGCACCTTCTCGGACGCCGCGGCATACGGCGCCCCCGGAACGACGATCTCTGACGTCGGGCTCTCTCAGAAGGGTTATCTCAACCTCAGGCTGACCGTGAGGGGAGCGGGTGGACACTCCTCCAATCCCTTTGGCGGGACCTCGCTCGAGCGCCTGTGCACGGCGGTCGTAAGCCTGAGGGGGGCCCTCTGGAAGCCGTCGCTCACCCCCGTCGTCGCAAGAACCTTCGAGTTGCTCTCGAGCCGCATCACCCTCGATCCCTTCGCGAGCCTCGCCCGCGACGTCACCGTCAACACGGACGCCATCGCAGAGGCCGCGTCTCGGTCCAGAGAGCTCTTTCCCCTCGTCACGACGACGATGGCCGTCGACCAGGTCTTCGGGAGCTCTCCCGCTCCCAACGTCATGCCCGCAGACGCGAGCGCGATCATCAACTTCCGTCTCATGCCCGGCGTCACCGACGCCCACGTCCTCGAGTGGGCGAGGGGCGCGGTCGGAGACGATGTCGAGGTCGAGGTGCTTCACTACACCCCCGCGGGACGCCTCGACGACCCCCGGGGCTTTGGCTACGACGAGCTCGTCGAGGTCATGGAGGCCTACCATCCGGGTGCCGTGGTCGTCCCCTCGATCGTGTGCGGGGGCACCGACTCCGTTCACTATGAGGCCATGTGCGAGAAGCTCCTCCGGATGACCCCGTTCCGGCCCGAGGCGGACGAGCTCGCACGCGGTCTGCACGGCGTCAACGAGCGCATATCCAGGCGCGTCTACGCTCAAGGAATCCGCGTCATGACGGCCCTGTTGGAGAGGTGCGCGCTCTAGACTCCTTACCCGCTCCGTATCAAGTTGCGCTAGGATGGGTAACCTGAGTAAGTGGCTAGTCAACTCGAGAGGCTTCGTTCGTGTCAGAGAGAACCCAGAGAACCAAGGAACGCGTCAAGATCCTCGCCGACACCGATGCCGCGATCGCGCAGGCGGAGGATTCGACCGAGGCTCCCGTGGGAACCTCGGAGAACCCCTCGTCCCAGGTGTTCACCGTCGCGAACGCCATCACGTTCTGCCGTCTTGCGCTCACCATCGCCTTTCTCGTTCTCTTTGCCGGCGGCATCCACAGGACGGCGGCGCTCGTCTGCTACGTGATTGCCGCGACCACAGACTTCCTTGACGGCCAGATTGCCCGCAGGACCCAGACGGTCAGCTGGCTCGGAAAGATCATGGACCCGATCATGGACCGGATTCTCCTGTTCACGGGCGTGCTCGGCCTTCTGATAGTTGGTGATCTTCCGCTCTGGGTTCCCGTCTTCGTCATCGGGCGCGACGTGTACCTCGCGCTGGGAGGGCTCGTCCTGCAGCACTTCCGCAAGCGCCCCATCGACGTTGCCTACATCGGCAAGACCGCAACGGCCCTGCTCATGTTTGGCTTCTGCGACCTGCTTCTCGGTCTTCCCGTCATCGAGGGGCTTGGAATCTTTGACGCGAGCTGGCTCCCGGGGCTCAACTCCCAGCCCGCCGCCCTGGGCATCTTCTTTGTCTATGCGGGCATCATCTGCTCGTTCATCACCGCCATCGTCTACACGGCCGAGGGCGTTCGCATCATCGAGAGGAGTCGCTCTGTAGAGGGGAGCGAGCTGTGAGCGAGCGCAGGGCGGGAATCCTTCACGGAGAGCACCTGCTTCTCGGGGCGTCCTTCTCGCCATCCGAGCGAACCGGGATGCTCCGTGTTGACGAGTATGCTGCCGAGGGCGCCCTCAACACCCGCGAGGCGCTTCTCGCCGACCTCACGGGCTGCGCCTATCTCTTGGTCAGCGGCGCAAACGCCCCCGTCTTCTCCGAGCTTGCGTTCGCTGGAGACGTGCTGGGCGTCGGGGATGCCCGCTTCGAGGCCGCGCTCACGGGAGACGGCTCGCTCCTCGGCGCCCCGCTCGTGCTCAGGACCGGCGATCACGAGACGGTCATGGTCGATGCAACCAGGGTCCACGAGTCCGTGGGCGCGTGGATCGAGTTTCTTGCCCAAGCAAGGGACGCTCGCGGCAACGAGGCTTTCCCTGAAGTAGAGGTTGAGGATGCGAGCGAGATGCTCGTGCCGCTCCTGCTTCTTGGCGATCTTTCCGGGGAGGTTCTCCTTGACTACCTCCACAACGGCGACGAGCTCCCTAAGCCCGGCACGACGAGGCAGCTCAGGCTCGACGCCATCACGTGCGTCGTCACGAGCCTCGACCTGCCTCAGGGCACGCCTGCGTTCCTTTTGCTCGTGCCCCCTGGCTCGGCTCGCGTGCTCTGGAGGAGCCTGCTCTCGTTCACCGAGGTGACGCCGACGGGCCACCGCGCCCTGTCCTCGCTTCTTTCCCGCATCCTGCCCTGGGCCTCCGTGCTCGACGGCTCCGGCCCCGTACGGGTCCCACGCGAACAGCTCGAGAAATGGGGGATCGTTCGAGGGGGAGCCGAGTTCGTTGGGGGCCGCGCCCTCGCCTGAGCGACCCGTGATTCGAGCCGAGAGGAGAATCGATGAAGTATTCCATCAACGCGCGACGCGCTCCAGAGGCGATAGGCCCGTACTCCCAGGGAACGACCGCAGGCAGGCTCGTATTTGCGTCCGGGCAGCTCCCCATCTCCAACGAGGACAGCACCCGTCTTGTTGAGGGGGGCATCACTGAGCAGACCGAGCGCGTGATCGACATCATAGAGGCGCTGCTGGAGGAGGTAGACTGCTCGCTCGCCGACGTCGCGCAAACGACTGTCTACCTTGCCTCTCTCAAAGACATGGACGCCATGAACGAGGTGTACGCCCGCCGGTTCACCACGCCGGCGCCTGCGCGCGCCGTCGTTGGCGTGAACGAGCTTCCACTTGGCGCCCTTATCGAGATGGACTGTGTCGCTTGTCGCTAATGCGCGGTATCATGTATGGCATAAGCGACGAGGGGAGAGACATGCCCGAAAACACCAACATCGGATCTGGATCCGGTGCCACTGAGATTTTCAGAATGCCCGCCGCGGACTCCACGGTCCCCGACCTCATGGGTGCGCGCAAGCCGGCCAACCCAACGCTTACGATCGTGAAGGGCCCTCAGATCGGCCAGGTCTTTGAGCTTGACTCGCCTCAGATTACGCTCGGGCGAGACCCACGCAGCAGCGTGTTTCTCAATGACATGACGGTTTCCCGGAACCACGCGCGCCTCGACGTCTCCAACATTGCCTCTGGCTATGCCGTCGTCGAGGACCTCGGGTCTCTTAACGGAACTTGGGTTGACGGTGCCATCGCCTCCCGAGCCACGGTCAAGGACGGCTCGACGATCCAGATTGGGACATTCCGCATGGTGTTCCACACCAACGCCACCCCAAGGCGAATCGACACCGAGGCGTAGCCGCCATGACCGACGCCGGATATCTGACAATCGGCAAGGTAGTCAAGAAGCTGCAGCAGGAGTACCCGGACCTCTCGATATCCAAGGTTCGCTACCTCCAAGACGAGGGGCTGCTCAATCCCTCTCGCACGCCGAGCGGCTATCGCCTCTACTCGCAGAAGGACATTCGTCGGCTTGAGACGATTCTCTACCTGCAGAAGACGCGCTTTCTCCCGCTCTCGGTCATTCGAGAGGAGCTCGAGAAGGCGGATTCCGGCAAGGGCCCCGATCCCGCGGACAAGGGCTCTGCAGAACTCGCCGACTCGATCACGCTCCCCGTGGACGACGAGGAGATTCGCAGCAAGCTCCATCCCATCGACAAGATGCCCGACCTCGCCGGAGTGAGCGCGAGCTTTGTGAGGCAGCTCTCCGAAGCCGGGGTCATAAAGCTCACGAGGTCGCCCCATGGGCGCGACCTCGTTGACGGAAGGGACCTCTCGCTCATCCGAGTGTGCGACGAGCTTCGCCACTTTGGCATCGGGCCAAAGAACCTCAGGCAGTACGTCATTGCCGCCAACCGCGAGTCCTCGATGTTCGAGCAGGCGCTCGTCGTCTTTGCGAGGAAGGGCGGCGGCGTGGAGATAGAAGACACGGAGGCGGCTCGAGCACGATTTGACCAGGCGTTCTCTCGCATGCTCGGCCTCACGAACACCGTTCGCGACGAGCTCATCGCCCGACGCGTGGCCAAACCGTTCCCCAAGCAGGGGTCCAAGGAGCAGCAAGGTACCGAGAGGAGTTCTCGCTCATGAGCGCGTTCGACTTTGAGAGCCGTATCATCGACATCCCCGACTATCCCGAGCCCGGCGTCGTGTTCAAGGACATCACGCCGCTCTTTGACGACCCCGAGGCGCTCCACGCCGTCGTTGAAGAGATCGCAAAGCACTTCGAGGGCAGGGGCATCACGAAGGTCGTCGGCGCCGAGGCGCGCGGGTTTCTCGTAGGCGCTCCCGTGGCGTATCGCCTGGGCTGCGGCTTCGTTCCGGCGCGCAAGCCGGGCAAGCTCCCGCGCGAGGTCTTCTCCCAGAGCTACTCGCTCGAGTACGGCACCGACGAGCTTCAGATTCACCGCGACGCCCTGAGCGAGGGAGATCGCGTCCTTATCGTCGACGACCTCGTGGCCACCGGAGGAACCGCGGTTGCCAGCGCCAAGCTCGTCGAGCAGGCGGGCGCCGAGGTGGCGGGCTTTGGCTTCATCCTCGAGCTCTGCTTCCTCAACCCGCGTCAGATCATCGCCAAGGACTGCGACCAGGAGGTCTTCACCCTCGTCAAGGTCAACTAGGCGGTGGCGTGTGCCCCGGGAGACTCACAGGCCCGAACCCGAGCCACGTGACGGCAATTCCGTCGAGAGGCGGCTCTCGCGACGCTTCCAGGTGAGCCTCGTCTGGGAGGGCGCCCTCGTGGGTCTTGTCGGCGGGGGAGTCGTGACCCTCTACCGTCTTGCCCTCTCTGGTGCGGAGCGTCTGCTCAGAGGCATCACGGGAGCCGCCGCCGGCGACGTCCTTCTCATGGGATGCTGGTTCTGCGTGCTCGCCCTCGCGCTGCTCGTAATCTGCGCTCTGCTGAGATGGGAACCCCATACGTCAGGTTCTGGCATTCCGCAGGTAGATGCCGAGGTTCTCGATCGTCTTGACGCCCCCTGGGCAAGAATCATCCCCGCCAAGTTTGCCGAGGGAACACTCTTGGCCTTCTCCGGGCTCTCGCTCGGCAGAGAGGGGCCGTCGGTCCAGCTGGGCGGCATGTCGGGCAAGGCGGTCTCTCGGGCGCTGGGACGCAAGAGGGGAGAGGAGCGTCTCCTCGTCACCTGTGGCGCCGCGGCGGGCATGTCGGCCGCCTTCCACGCCCCGCTCACCGGGGTGCTCTTTACCCTCGAAGAGATCCACAAGCAGTTCAGTGCCCCGCTCATCATCTCGGTCATGTGCTCCGCCGTCGTCTCCGACTTTCTCGTCGCACAGGTCGTTGGCATCGACCCCGTCGTGAGCCTCGAGTTTCTTCAGGATCTGCCGCACGTTGACTATCTGCTCGTGGTTGCCCTTGGCCTTGCCTGCGGAGCCCTTGGGGCGCTTCACAACCGTGGGATGTTCGCGATTCAGAGCCTCTACGGACTTGTGCAAAGACACCTCCCGCAGGCCCGTCTGGCCATACCCTTTGCGCTTGCCGGTGTCATGGCCTTCGTCTGGCCCGTGCTCATGTGCGGAGGCGACGCCATCCTCGAGATCTTGATCTCCCCAGAGACGCCCGCTCTTGGCCTTCTCGTCGCACTGCTCGCGGGAAAATACCTCTTCACTGCCATCTGCTTTGGCTCGGGTGCTCCGGGAGGAACGCTCTTTCCCCTGGTTGTCATGGGCGGGCTCGTGGGAGGGATCTTCTCGCTCTGCGGTACGGCGCTCGGTATATCAGAACACGCGTTCTTCCCAAACTTCGTGGCCCTCGGGGTCGCCGGCCTGTTTTCGGGCGTGGTCAGGGCTCCGGTCACGGCCGTCGTGATGGTCTTTGAGCTCACCGGGTCCCTTGACGCGCTGCTCTCGGTATCGATCGTCTCGATTCTGGCCTATGTCACGTCGAGCCTCACCAAGACGGACGCCTTCTACGAGCACCTGCTCGTGGGTCTTGTGGGCGTAAGCGCAGACGACTCGTCGATAAGCGGGCTCTCTGGCGAGAAGGACCTCGATCACGTGAGGGTTGGCGCCGGAAGCCGCCTGGAGGGAATGCTCGTGCGCGACGTGCCGTGGCCTGACGGCGTGAGACTCCTGCTCGTGGAGAGGGCCGGGGTGGAACTCGTTCCCACAGGGGAGACGCGCCTGTGTGCCGCCGACGAGCTCCTGTTCATAGTTGGGACAGAGGCCGTGGGAGACGCGAGGCTCAAGCTCGGCGTGATGTGCGAGAGCCGGGTCGAGCGACAGGGAGCCTCACATAGATAGAGCCGAGGGGAGAGGGTCTTCGGCCTCCTCGCGCGGCATTATCTCTACTTTACATAAGATATATTATCACGGTTTTATAGGGGGACGAGAGGCCTAAGGGAAAGCCGTAGCCCTCGGGCACCTCTAGCCCTCAATCGGCCTGCCGAGAAACGCAGCGGCACTCGTGGCGGCCACGGCGCCGTCAGAGGCGGCCGTCACGATCTGCCTCAGCGGCTTTGCGCGCGCGTCCCCGGCCACGAACAAGCCTGGCGTCCTCGTTGCCATCCGCTCGTCCGTTATCACATACCCCGCCTCGTCCACGTCAACGAGACCCTCCAGGGGTCCCGTCTCCGGCACGCGGCCGGTGAGAACGAATACCCCAAAGCTTCTGGGCTCAAACGTCTCCTCATAGGTCTCTCCGGTGGCATTGTTGCGGAACACGAGCCTCTGTGGCATCTCGTCACCGTCAAGCTCAACGAGGCTCGTGAGCAGACGAATCTCGACCCTATCGTTACTCTCGAGCTCTCTCACGAGCGCCGCCTGGGCCCTCAGGTGGTCTTTGCGCACGACGAGCGTTACCCTGCTCGCGATTCTCGCAAGAAAGAGCGCCTCCTCGGCGGCCGAGTTTCCTCCTCCGATTACGAACACGTGTTTGTTTCTATAGAACATACCGTCACACGTGGCGCAGTACGAGACTCCCCTGCCCGTAAAGCGCTCCTCACCTGCAAACCCAGCGTGCCGTGGGCGAGCCCCGAGCGCCGCGATGACGGCAGATGCCTCATAGGATCCAGAGGGTGTCTCGATGGCAAACCTCCGGTCACCGGCATCGTAGGAAAGGGCGTTCACAGGGTCCATGACGATCCGCGCGCCCAGGCCCTCGGCCTGGGTGCGCATGGCCTCGACAAGGCCGTAGCCGTCGGCGCCGGGGACTCCTGGGTAGTTGTCGACCTCACTCGTGAGGATCACCTGCCCGCCGAGCGCCTCGCGCTCGAAGGTCAGCGCATCGAGTAGCGCACGGCTCGCGTAGATCGCCGCGGAGAGCCCCGCCGGGCCGCCGCCGATGATGGCAAGGTCTAGCGCTTTTACGCTCATGGAGTCCCCCTCTTTGCCCGGAATCCGTCTGAAGCTACGATACCCAGATACCGCACTTCCCTATCCCTAAATGATAGAGGGCCGCTCTCAATTTTGAAAGCGACCCTCTAGCTTGAGAAACGAGAACTCCCTTACGACTTGTCTCCCTCCCCTTCCGCGGCGGGACGCGGGAGGATGAGGTTGAGCAGGATTCCCACGAGGGCCGAGGTGGCCATGCCGGGAAGGGTGTAGTCCCCGATGGGGATGGCGATGCCGGAGGTCTCCATGCCCACGCCGAGGATGATGACGACCGAGGCGATCATGAGGTTTCGGTTGACGTCAAAGTCAACGCGGTTGGAGACGAGCATGCGCAGGCCGTTGGAGGCGATGAGGCCAAAGAGCAACAGGCTAACACCGCCCATGACCGGGCTCGGGATGGACTGGATCAGCGCGGCGAGCTTGGGACAGAAGCCGCCGACCACGAGCGCAAAGGCCGCGGCGTACCAGAAGATCTGCGTGGAGTAGACGCGGGTGACGCTCATGACGCCGATGTTCTCCGCATACGTGGTGGTGGGAGGACCTCCAAGGAAGCCGGAGATCACTGTGGAGATGCCGTCGCCGGCAAGCGAGCGAGGAAGCATCGGGCGATAGTCCTTGCCCACGATCTCTCCAACGGCGAGCAGGTGCCCGATGTGCTCGATGACAACGACGACCGCGACGGGGGCCACGAGCGCGATGGCGCCGAGGTCGAAGCGAGGCAGCGAGACGTGCGGCAGACCAACCCAGGCCGCCTCGACGACGGGCGCAAAGTCCACGAGCCCGAGCGCAAGCGAGACCAGGTAGCCAACGATGATGGCGAGAAGGACGGGGACCGTTCCCACGAGTCCGCCCATGCTCGAGAAGACCACAGCGGCAAGCAGCGTCACGGCGGCGACGATGGCCCCCGTGCCGTAGAAGACCTCCGCCCCGGAGGCGTCAGTCGTCATGAAGGCCATGTCCGTTGCCGTGGCAGCAAGCCCCACGCCGATGACGACCATGACCGAGGCCACGAGCACGGGAGGCAGCAGGCGGTCGAGCCAGCCCGTGCCAACGAGACGAATGATGCCGGAGACGGCAAGAAACACCAGACCGGCGACAACGACGCCAGACATTGCGGCGTCGAGGCCCTGCGTGGCGCCCACGGCCAGGATGGGGCTGATGAAGGCGAAGGAGCTACCGAGGTAGCTGGGGATCTTGTTTCTGGTGACGAGCAGGTAGCAGATCGTGCCGATGCCAGAGCACATGATGGCAACGTTGGGGTTGAGCCCGGTCAGCACCGGCACGAGCACCGTGGAACCGAACATGCTCATCATGTGCTGGATGCCAAGGGGAATGGCACGACCAACCGAGACACGGTCATCGACGCCGATGACCTCACGCTCATGCGAGCTCATGCTTCACGCTCCCTTCGTGGGGACTTGGGATACAGAAAAAGGCCCGGGCAAGACGCCCGGGCCAAAAAGCTCTCGCTAGACGACGAGGAAGTACACGATGAAGGCTAGGAACGCGACCCACATGAGCGGCTTGACCTTCTTGAGCTTGCCGGTGACGGCAGCAACCAGCACGTAGGCAATGAAGCCAAAGCCGATACCGTTGGAGATGGAGTACGTGAAGGGGACGCCGGCGATGATGAGGAAGGCCGGCAGACCCTCGAGGAGGTCGGTCCAGTCGATGTCCACGACGTCGGTCATCATGAGGAAGCCAACAAAGACGAGCGCGCCGCACGTGGTCGCGGAGCTCACGATGGAGATGAGCGGCGAGAAGAACGCGGCGATGATGAAGATGATGCCGGTCGTGATCGAGGTGAGGCCGGTACGGCCGCCATCCGCGGCACCGGAGGCGGACTCGACGAACGTGGTGAGCGAGGAGGCGCCGGTGAGACCGCCAACCGCGGCGGCGGCAGAGTCGACGATGAGAATCTGCTTG
This sequence comes from uncultured Atopobiaceae bacterium, assembly GCA_944321385.1. Taxonomy (GTDB): domain Bacteria; phylum Actinomycetota; class Coriobacteriia; order Coriobacteriales; family Atopobiaceae; genus Thermophilibacter. The sequence goes on along the minus strand of CALULC010000005.1, from coordinate 21,666 downwards.
ATGTCCTCGACGCTACCGTCCTCGTTCAGGAACTCGCCCTGCTTGGCGACGGCCATGGCCGTGCCCATGGTGTCGAAGAAGTCGGACATCATGAGCGAGAAGGCGAGCACGAGCAGCGTGGGGTTGGTGACGGCCTTCGCGATGCCCATGACACCCTGCTCGTCGGTCAGGAAGGGGGCGCCGAAGGAGGAGAAGTCGAGGCCGGAGACGATTGCGGAGGGCATCTGCGTCACGCCGAGCGGGATGCCCACGATGACGGCGATGATGATGCCGAGCAGCAGCGAACCCTTGACGTTGAGGGCGTAGAGGACGATCGTCGCCACCAGCGAGACGAGACCGACGATGAACGTTGGGCTGAAGACGTCTCCCAAGGCGACCATCGTGTCTGCGTTGGCCACGATGATGCCGCCGTCCTTGAGGCCGATCATCGCGATGAACAGACCGAGGCCGACGGAGATGGCGTGGCGCAGCGACACGGGGATGGCATCCATGATCGCCTCTCGAAGGCCGCAGAGAACGAGCAGGAGGATGGCGATGCCCTCGATGAACACCACGGCGCTCGCCGCGTGCCAGTCGCCTCCGGCAACCGAGGCGAGCGTGAAGGCAAAGATCGCGTTGATGCCCATGCCCGAGGCGCATGCGAGCGGGCGGTTAGCGAAGAGGCCCATGCAGATCGTCATGATGCCGGCGCCGACGCAGGTGGAGGTGACGGCAGCGGCAGGCGAGATTCCGGCTTCAACGAGCAGCGGAGGGTTCACTGCGATGATGTACGCCATCGCAAGGAACGTGGTGAGGCCGGCACGAAGCTCCCTGCCGGTACTCGAACCCCTCTCCTTGACCTTGAAAAACTTTTCCATCAAACAACATCCCTTTCTTTAGCTACGTACACTGCGCTCTATCACTCACGCCCGGAGGCGAAAGGATCTCTAGACCCCGCTCGAGCCAAAGCCGCCGGAGCCGCGGTCCGTCTCGTCGAGCTCGTCAACCTCGACGAGCTCGACCACGGGAACCTTCTGGATGACGAGCTGGGCGATGCGCTCGCCTCGCTCGATGTGGATGGGTCGGGCGTCGTCGAGGTTGACGGCGCAGACCTTGAGCTCGCCGCGATAGTGCGCGTCGATGAGGCCGGGCGTGTTGGCCATGGAGAGGCCCTCTCGCAGCGCAAGCCCGCTACGAGGCTGCACGAAGCCGGCGTAGCCCTCGGGAATAGCAACGGCAAGGCCCGTCGAGACGAGCCTGCGCTCGTGCGGGGCCAAGGTGACGTCCTCGTTGGACCTGAGGTCAAGTCCGGCGTCGCCGGCATAGGCATAGCTCGGGAGCTCGACCGTGGGGTCGAGGCGCTTGATGGGCAGCGAGATCTTGTCGTCAGTCATTGAGGCTCCTCAGCTCCTCGCTAAACTCGTCAACGTCCTTGAAGTCGCGATATACGGAGGCAAAGCGGACGTAGGCAACCTTGTCCACCGCCATGAGGCGCTTGAGCACCATGCTGCCGAGGTCCACCGAGGAGACCTCCATCTTCGCTCCGTCGCGCAGGCTCGTCTCTATGTCGTCTATGAGCGCACTGAGCGTGGAAACCGGGATGTCACGCTTGACCGTTGCCGTGAGTAGCCCTCGCATGAGCTTCTGACGGTCAAACGGCTCCTTGTGCCCGTCGCGCTTGACAACGACGATGGGCATCTCCTCGCACCTCTCGTAGGTAGTGAAACGGAATCCGCAGCCAGAGCACTCGCGGCGACGGCGGATGGCATCGTTGTTCTCCGAGGGTCGAGAGTCAACAACCTTAGACTCCTCGCACCCACACCTGGGACAGCGCATGTGACCTCCTCTGGACAGCAGAGGAAACCGTATCACAAAACGCACAAAAGTGCCTACCAGAGCGGCTCTGGTAACCAAGTGGAAAGCAGCTGCTAGCCCTCGGAAACCATGGGGATGACAAGCCTCTGTCCAGGGATCAGGCAGGACTGCTCGAGTCCGTTGCGCTCCACGATCCATGAGACAACGTCAGAGGTAGGGACTCCCCCGACCTCTATCTGCGATGAGATGGACCAGAGCGAATCTCCGCTCTGCACGACCATCGTGCGCTCTGAGAGCCCATCGAGCGCCCGCGCGGGCACGACGGCGGCACGGGCGTCCCCGAGGACCGCGGCAACGCACAGCGCAACCGTGAGCGCCGTGGCCATGCCCACGAACATGAGGACCTGCCTCGCGGAGAGCCTGGCTGACACAGGCTCGTTTGCGGCCTCGAGCCTTCCGCCCTCAATGAGAACAAGCCTTGGACCGGAGCTCAACGTAAGAGCGGCGTTGCCGTCGATCCCAGCAAGTGCGCAGCAGCACGGTGACATCATCGCTTCCCCTTCTCGATCGTAAGTTTGACTCCGTTATACCGGGGCGACCGGACAACAATTCTTCCTTGCAATGAGAACACCTGTACTCTAGTATGATAGTACAGTTGTTCGTGTCAAGAAGAATTTAGGAACAGGTGTTTGCGTAACAGGCCCCAAGGACCTATACTCTAGGTACGGAAAAGGGAGGTAGCCATGCCCAGAGGAAAGCTCGGAAAGCGTCAGCTCGCCATCTACGACTTCATTCGCTCGTACTCGGAGGAGCATGGGTACCCGCCCTCGGTCAGAGAGATCGGCTCTGCCGTGGGCCTCGCCTCCCCGTCGACGGTCCACATGCACCTCAAGGTCCTCGAGGAGCAGGGCCTCATCAAGCGTGACTCAAAGAAGCCGCGCACCATCGAGGTCATGGGCAAGCAGGACGAGGCAACGAGTCTCGCCCCCGTTACCGAGGACGTCTCTGCAAACACCATTCGGCTCCCGCTCGTCGGACGCGTCGCGGCGGGAACCCCCATCCTCGCCGAGCAGAACGTCGAGGAGACGCTCGCACTTCCGACCTCGGTCGTTGGAGACGCGAGCTCGTTTGTGCTCCGTGTGCGCGGGGACTCCATGGTCAACGCCGGCATCTTCGACGGTGACTACATCGTCGTCAAGGAGCAGCAGGACGCCCATGACGGAGAGATCGTGGTCGCCCTCATCGACGACTCCGCGACGGTGAAGACCTTCTACCGAGAGAAGGACCGCATCAGGCTCCAGCCCGAGAACGACACCATGGAGCCCATCTACGTGGAGAACCCCGTCATTCTCGGAAGGGTCACCGCGCTCATCAGGTCCATCTCCTGATGCTCTCGTCCTCATCGTCGGAGCATACCCCTCCCAAGACGGGCGCAGCAAAGGGAAGGCTGGGCATCTTTGACCTCGTGCGCGGGGTCTCCGTCGTCTCCATGGTCCTGTTTCACCTTTGCTACGACCTTAGGTTCATAGCAGGCCACAACCTCGAGTGGTTTGAGCCTCCCCTTCAGGACGTGTGGAGGTGCAGCATCTCCTGGGTCTTTCTGTTCATCGCGGGGTGCATGTGCACGCTCTCGAGAAACAACCTCAGGAGAGCGCTAGAGTACGGCGGCGTCGCCCTGGCCATCTGGGTTGTCACGACCATCGTATCGGTCGACACGCCGATCTCGTTTGGGATCATCTACTGCATGTCCGCGTGCACGCTCGTTGCCTGGGCCCTCCAGAGAATCGGCGCGCTTCCGCGAGGCCGTATAGCCGCCCTCGTCCTCTTTGTTGGGTTCGTCGCGCTTCTCGGCCTTTCCGATGGGACGATTGGGATAGGGCCCTGCAAGCTTGACCTACCACAGGGGCTGACCTCGGTCGAGGGTCTTGCATGGCTCGGCCTTCCCTCGGCCTCCTTCTCCTCGGGAGACTACTATCCCCTTCTCCCCTACCTGCTCATCTATCTCTGTGGCGCCGCAATGGGGGCACGGTGGAAGGAGCGAGGCTATCCCGCCTGGGCCTATTCGGCAAGCTTCGCGCCCCTGAACTTCGTGGGTAGACACGCCCTGCTCGTGTACGTCATCCACCAGCCCGTCATTCTTGGGGCCTGCTATCTGCTCGGCTCCTGAGAGCCTACTCCGACGCCCCCGGCTCGTCCGCCGTCACATACGGCTCGAGCGTAGAGGCCATGCGGGCATCCGCCCTTACGGTGGCGAGAAGCCCCTCCTGCACGTAGCGCTCTCGAAGCACCTGACAGCGCTCGTGCACCATCTTCATGAGCAGGCCCTTCTCGTACGGTATGAGCACGGTGAGCGAGACGCTCCCCTCTGACGCCTCCTTTGCTATGCGGTAGAGAAGACCGCGAACTCCCTGCCCAGTGAGCGCAGAGACCGGCTGTGCGTCTGGGTGCGCGGTCAGGATGCTGCGTAGCTCGGCCTCGTCTACGAGGTCGACCTTGTTCAAGACCTCTACGCAGCGAATCTCCCCCGCGCCGATCTCCTCGAGAACGGCACGAACCGCCCCGATCTCAAGCTCGCGGTGAGGGTCGGACGCGTCGACGACGAGGAGCACAAGATCTGCGGCACGAACCTCGGCCAGCGTGGATTTGAAGGACTCGACGAGCATCGTGGGGAGCTTCTGGATGAAGCCGACGGTATCGGTGATCGTGATCTTGCGCCCTTCCTCGAGGTCGAGGGCGCGCGTCGTGGGGTCGAGCGTGGCGAAGAGCTCGTCTTTGGCATAGACGTCGGAGCCGGTGAGCTGATTGAGCAGGGTGGACTTGCCGGCGTTGGTGTAGCCGACGAGCGCAACTCGGTAGACGCCCGAGTCCCAGCGAGCCTTGCTCTGCACGCCGCGGCGCTTCTCGAGGCGCTCGAGCTCGCGCCGAAGGGTCGATATGCGCGCACGCACGAGGCGTCGGTCCACCTCGAGCTGGCTCTCGCCCTGTCCGAAGCGACTTCCGATGCCTCCGCGCGTCTGCTCGCCAACGAGGTGGCTCCACATGCCGCGGAGACGTGGGAGTACGTACTGAAGCTGCGCGAGCTGAACCTGCAGCCTGCCCTCGTGAGTCTTCGCGTGCACGCCAAAGATGTCGAGAATGAGTGCCGTGCGGTCTATGATCTTGACGGGTTCGCCCACAAGCTTCTCGAGGTTGGCCTGCTGGGAGGGCGTGAGCTCCTCGTCGAAGATCACGACGTCGGCATTGAGCGAGCGGACCATGGAGACGAGCTCCTCGACCTTTCCCTTGCCGATGAACGTCTTGGGAACAGGGGCGTCGAGGCGCTGCGTCATCGTGAGAACAACCTCGGCGCCGTCGGTCTCGGCAAGGCGGGCGAGCTCCGCGAGCGACTCCTCGCAGCTCCACTCAGACCTTCCGAGGTCAACGCCCACAAGAATCGCACGCTCGGGAACAGGGGCGGTCGAAAGGGGCTTAAAGCGTCCCATGCGCGCCACCTTCCCTTCCAAGCGAGTCCAAGATCTGGTCGCGCGCGTCCTCGAGGGTCGCATCGTCGAGGTCGATCCACCTAACCCTTCCGTCATGCCTGAACCAGGAGAGCTGGCGCTTGGCATAGCGACGCGACCTCCGCTTGATGAGCTCGACGGCCTCCTCAAGGCTGCTGCGCCCCTCGAGCGCCTCGAGCAGCTCCTTGTACCCGATGGCCTGACCGGCAGTGGAATCCACCGTGAGGCCCCGTGCCGCCAGCCCCTTGACCTCGTCGAGAAGACCGTCTTCCATCATCTTGTCAACCCGAGAGTCGATGCGCGCGTACAGGCGCTCGCGCCCCATCGTGAGACCCCAGATCATTGCGTCATAGTGAGCAGCTCGCTTATGGAGACCCTCATGATGCCGGGCATAGGATGAGCCCTCGTCGAGCATCTCGAGGGCGCGCACGACCCTGCGGACGTTATGAGGGTGGATGATTTCCGCGCTCTCTGGATCGCGCTCGGCGAGAAGGGCGTGGAGTCCCTCGGCGCCAAGCTCGGAGGCAAGCCTCTCGTAGCGCTCTCGACGTTCGTCGCCACGCTCACCAGACGGAAACTCCATCTCGTCGATGACGGCGTTGAGGTAGAGCCCCGTCCCGCCGCAGAGAACGGGGGTGCGCCCAGAGGCGAGAACCCCATCGACGCAGCGGCGAGCCTCGTCACGGAAGAGCCTCACCGAGTAGTCCTCACACGGGTCGGCAACGTCAACCATGAGAAGCGGCACACGGCGCTCGGAGACGGGCGTTTTTGCGGTCCCTACGTCCATCCCCCGATAGACTTGCATGGCATCGACGGAGATGACAGGGCTCCCAAGCTCGCTGGCCACAAGATCGGCGAGCGCGCTCTTGCCCGAGGCGGTTGGCCCGACGATGCAGATGACGCGGGAGCCGCAACTCACCTTGGCTCGCCCTCGATGGAGCCGCGGAGGTACCACGTACGAGCCTCCTCAACCCGAACGTCGCAGATCGAGCCGATCAGGCTCTCCGGGTCGCGACCCTCTGGCGCCGAGAAGTGAACGGTGCGGTTCTTCTCGCTGTGACCAACCATGATGTTGGCATCGCGCTTGGAGCTCCCCTCAACGAGCACGCTCACGAGCTGGCCGAGGTCAGCTTGGTTTGCCTCGTGCGCCTGCTCGGCGACGAGGTTGGCAAGACGGTCAAAGCGATCCTGGATGACCTCGCGAGGCGTATCATCGGGCATCTTTGCCGCCGGGGTGCCCGGACGCCTGGAGTAGATGAAGGTGAACGCGGAGGAAAAGTTGGCCTCGCGCACAAGGGAGAGCGTCTGCTCGAAGTCCTCCTCCGTCTCCCCCGGAAAGCCGACGATGATGTCCGTCGAGAGGGCGAGGTCGGGCATCGCCGTGCGCAGGCGCCCAACCAGATCGAGGTACTCCTCGCGCGTGTACTTGCGGTTCATGGCCTTGAGCACGCGAGAGGAGCCACTCTGCACGGCAAGGTGGAGATGCGGCATGACGGCGGGCACCTCGGCCATGGCGCGAATCACGTCATCGTCGAGGTCCTTGGGATTGGACGAGGTGAAGCGTATGCGCTCGATGCCCGTCTCGCCGACCTTGCGCAGCAGCTCGGCAAAGCGGGGCTCGCCATAGATGTTGCGACCATAGGAGTTGACGTTCTGACCGAGGAACGTGACCTCGCGCACTCCCTCGGCGACAAGAGCCTCCACCTCGGAGACGATGCTCTCCATCGTGCGGCTCTTCTCGCGACCGCGCACGTACGGAACGATGCAGTAGGTGCAGAAGTTGTCGCAGCCGGTCATGATGGGCACCCAGGCATGGAAGCGCTGGGCGCGATGGCTCGGGAGGTCGGTCGAGAAGGACCTCCCCTCCTCGACGGTGTCCACCTCGGCATGCGAGCCGTCACCGGAGAAGGCATCGGCGAGAAGCGCCGGGAGGCTCTCAATCGCGCTCGTGCCAAAGACAACGTCGGCGCACGCCACGTGCTCGCGGATCTTCTCGCCGTCCCTTTGGGCGATGCAGCCGCCGATGGCGACGACGCGGCGACCCGAGGGCGGCGTGGGCGCGCTCACCATGGCGGATGCCTGGCCGTAGAGGTGCTGGTCGGCCTTCTCTCGGACGCAGCACGTCATGAAGACGACGATGTCGGCCTGGTCAGGGTCGTCAACGCAGATGCAGCCGCACGAGTCGAGCACGCCGGCGACGCGCTCGGAATCGTGGAGGTTCATCTGGCAGCCAAAGGTCTTGACGAAGTAGGTCTTCCCCACCAACACTCTGGGCTGCTCCATCAGGCATCGACCGCCTCGGAGCCGGAGACGGACGAGGGGGCAACGATGCGGTGGACGTAGACCGCGATGCGAATTGCCGTGCGACTCTCCCCGCCGATCTCAACATCGGAGAACGTAGGGGCGCACGAGATGTCAACGCCGGTGGGAATGAGGAAGCCGCGAGCGATGGCCACCGCCTTGATCGCCTGGTTGACGGCGCCGGCACCAACGCACTGGATATTGACGGGCGTACCGTCCTTGACGAGGCCCGCGATGGCCCCGGCGACGGACGCCGGCGAAGACTTGCTTGATACCTTCAGATAGTCCATGTGGCTCCCTGTTGTGACTTCGCTCTGATGATGGCACGAATTCTGCTTTGATAGAACAATAGTAGTAGTTAACCAAGGTGATGAGAAGCGAGCTAATCGGTTGAGGCAAGCTCGAAGGTGACGACCACGCGCTGACCAGACACCCTCACTCGAGGCCTGCTCGAGAGTGAGAGGTAGTAGCGCTCCGCCAAGAGGGAGAAGTCCCTCTCCATAATGAGGGTGAACTCCTCCATGTCTGACGGAGCAACCTTGAGACCTCTGCGATCCCTCATCAGGTCGATCTCACGGGACGGGGCCTCATCTCCTCCACGACCCGGCATCAGCCTGGAGAGGACGCTTTTTTGAGGTTGAATCTCACCCGAGACGATTCTGTGCGCCGTGCGCTCCGACATCTCGAGCCCGAGGGAGGCAGCCTGCTCCCTGAGCTCCCGCGCATCGGCGGAGGCGCGAAGACGCTCGATCACGGGAAGCTCATTAAGCAATGAAAGCAGAAGGAGGTCTGACCCCTTCACGCTCTGAGGCGCTCGTGCGCGCGCCGTGGCCACGATCTCCGCAGGGGACCCAAAATAGATCTCGCATACGCCCCGCTCCTCGAGGGCAAACTCGCAGCAGGTCCTCACCAGGTTGTGAGGGCCCCTCACGCAGCAAACGCCACCGTCCTCGTCGGCACCGACCTGCGGCCAGCTAGACTGGTCGGCGCGCTCGGGAAGGGCCGAGGCGTCGCTCACCACACAGATTGCCGACCCTTTGCCAGGGGCAGAAGAAACGATCTTGGCGGAGACGGCGTTCTCACGAATCGAAAAGAGCGCCATACCGCGACCATGGACACCCCAGTGATCCATGTGGACCGAGTCGAGCTTAGAGGTGACGCGTGCCTCAAAGACGCGCTCGTGCATCTCTGCAGGCACTCCCGAACCGTCATCGAGGACGACAAGCGTCCTTCGGTCACCCTCTCGGGCGGTGGCGACGTAGATGTGCCGGGCGCCGGCGTCGCGAGCGTTTCTGAGAAGCTCGATGAGCGCATCTTCTATGCATCGAACGTCGTGGGCCGCCTGACGACGCTCGGCCTCAGAGACTCGAAGCCGAACAAAGCCATCGCCAAGACTCTCCTCAACACGAAGGGCTTTGTCTCCCCCCATGGAAGAGACAAAGCCCATAAGGTCTGAAGAACCGGGGTTCATAGGCTACTTGGCAACGTCGACGGCACGGGACTCGCGAATGACGACAACGCGAACCTGGCCGGGATACTCCATCTCGTCCTCGATCTGCTTGGCGATGTCGTGAGCAAGGACCGTAGCCTGGGCGTCAGAGATCTTCTCGGGCTCGACCATGACGTGCAGCTCGCGGCCGGCCTGCATCGCATAGGTGCGCTCGACGCCATCATGGGCGTTGGAGATCTCCTCGAGCTTCTCAAGGCGCTTGATGTAGTTCTCGGCAGACTCGCGACGGGCACCGGGACGAGCGGCCGAGATGGCGTCGGCGGCCTGGACGAGGACGTCAAGGACGGTATCGGGATCGACGTCAGCGTGGTGCGCCTCGATGGCGTGCACAATCTCGGGTCGCTCGCCGTAGCGGCGGGCAAGGTCGGCACCAATGACGGCGTGCGGTCCCTCGACCTCGTGGTCAATCGCCTTGCCAAGGTCGTGGAGAAGGCCGGCGCGCTTCGCGGGAGCCTCGTCGATGCCGAGCTCGGAGGCCATGATGCCGCAGAGCGCAGAGACCTGGACGGAGTGCGAGAGAACGTTCTGGCCAAAGGAGGTGCGGTAGCGAAGCGCGCCGAGGGTCTTCACGAGCTCAGGGTGGAGGTCGTGAATGCCGGCATCAAAGGCGGCCTGCTCTCCGGCCTCGCGAACGCGCTCGGCGACGAGCGCCTCGGCCTTCTTGTAGAGCTCCTCGATGCGAGCCGGGTGAATGCGGCCGTCTGCGATGAGGTTCTCGAGCGCGACGCGAGCCGTCTCACGACGGACAGGGTCAAAGCTCGAGAGGACGACGGTCTCGGGGGTATCGTCGATGACGAGGGAGACGCCCGAGACCTGCTCGAAGGTCCGGATGTTGCGGCCCTCGCGACCGATGATGCGACCCTTGAGGTCATCGGAGGGGATGTGCACGGACGTGACCGTGATCTCGCCGGCCTGATCGGCCGCGCAGCGCTGGATGGCAGTCGAGACGATCTCTCGAGCCATCTTGTCCGCCTGGGCGCGAACGCTCTGCTCGGACTCGCGGAGAATCTGGGCCTCCTCGCGCACGGACTCGGCGCGGACGCGGGCGAGAAGCTCGTCATGAGCCTCGTCGGAGGAGAGCCCAGCGATGCGCTCGAGCTCGGCACCTTGGCGCTCGATCATCTCGTCGAGGTCGTTCTTACGACGGTCGAGCTGGCCCTGAAGGCTCGAGAGCTGGTGCTCACGACGGTCGAGGGCGTCGTTGCGGTGATCGAGGGACTCCTCGCGCTGCATGATTCGGTTCTCGAGGTTCTGGAGCTCGCCCTTGCGCTTCTTCTCCTCCGCCTCAGAGTTCTGCTTGAGCTGAAGAATCTGCTCCTTCGCCTCGAGGACGGCCTCCTTCTTTGCGTTCTCCGCCTGACGCGCGGCCTCCTGCGTGATGCGATCGGCCTCACTGCGCGCGGAGGCGAGCTGCGCCTCGGCGTCACGGAGCTTGGACCCGCTCTTGCCAGCTAGGAAGAAGTACACGAGGGCTGCGCCCACCACAAGGCACACCGCCCCCACCACGATGGTTATGGGATCTGTCATGTCTGCTCCTCAAGGTTCAAGTCTGCGTGGGTTCAGGAGACCGTGCGCGAACGCGCGACGGAACCCGCCGTGGAGGTGCAGTCATGACGCCTGTACCGCGTTTTGCGGAAGTGACAGCTAACGTGACGTACAAAAAAACAAAAGCATCAGCTGGCGAGCCAGCGAAAGAGTGCGCTCCACGAGCAGACCTATCCTAGTCCCGATGTAAGCGTCGTGTCAAATGAGCCGCAGGAAAAACGGCACATGGGATCTATAGATGCCACTGTTGACCAGCGTCTGCGACCTCACGGGCCACCGAGGTGGAAAGCCCGAGCGAATATCCGCGAGAACAAAGAAAGCGAACAATCTTCTGATAGTCGTTCTTCCCCGTAAGCCGACGGCGCGAGGCGAGCGCGCGTGCCCTCTCACGCTCTTCGTCAGGAGAGAGGAACTCGTCAGGCCAACCGGGAATGTCGGACGCGTCAACGCCGCGTCGGGAAAGCTCGCGCTCGATCTTGATCCTCCCCCAGCCGGAGAGCACCTTCGAGCGAGCAAACGCGGCGCCGAAGCGCGCGTCGTCAAGGATTCCCACCTCACACGCCCGCTCAACTATGGCCTGGGAGACAGAGCGGGTATACCCGTCCTCAACAAGCCGCGAGAACAGCTCCTTGGATGAGTAGTCCCTTCGATTCACGAGCCCCTCCATCCGCTCGTGAGCGCAAGCCTTTGAGAGCTCGTCGAGCCTGAAGAGAAGCTCGGCGCGGGAGGATGGCGCGCCGGGTCCATCAGAGAGCCCCTTGAGCCTCTTGCCAACGGCCAGGGCAACGGGGAGCTCCTCCTCCCCGCCGACCTCAGAAGATATCCTGAGCGATGCCCTGACGCTTCGATCGCCCACGCGGCGCGCACCACGCTCCGGAAGCTCTACCGACCAAGAGAAGCAGCTGTCCGTCACGACTCGGCGCCCTCCAGGCCGTCCGCCTCCACGGGCTCTCCCACCCGCTCGTCACCGAGCTCGAGACCCGAGGCAACACGAACCTTATGGTCAATCTCGTCAAGAAGATCGGGATGGGAGGCAAGGAACTCCTTCGCGGCCTCACGACCCTGACCAAGACGCTCCGTCTCATACGTGAACCAGGCACCGGACTTGTTGACGATGTCGAGGGCAACGGCAGTGTCGAGAATCGAGCCCTCCTTGGAGATTCCAAGTCCGTACATGATGTCAAACTCGGCCTGCTTGAAGGGCGGTGCGACCTTGTTCTTGACCACCTTGACGCGGACGCGGTTACCGATCACGTCGTTGTTGGACTTGATGGTGTCGATCTTGCGGATGTCCATGCGCACCGACGCAAAGAACTTGAGAGCGCGGCCGCCGGGAGTGGTCTCGGGATTGCCAAACATGACGCCGATCTTCTCGCGCAGCTGGTTAATGAAGATACAGGTGGTGTTTGACTTGGAGAGCGATCCGGCGAGCTTGCGGAGCGCCTGGCTCATGAGGCGGGCCTGGAGACCAACCGTGGAGTCTCCGATCTCTCCCTCGATCTCGGCGCGGGGCGTGAGGGCGGCAACGGAGTCAACGACGACGACGTCTATGGCCCCGGAGCGAACGAGCATGTCGCAGATCTCAAGGGCCTGCTCGCCGGTGTCTGGCTGAGAGATCAGCACCTCGTCAATGTCGACGCCGATGCGAGCCGCGTACCCGGGATCGAGGGCGTGCTCGGCGTCGATGAAGGCAACGACACCTCCCATTGCCTGGGCCTCAGCGAGGATCTCGAGGGAAAGAGTGGTCTTGCCAGAGGACTCGGGGCCGTAGATCTCTATGATACGCCCACGAGGAACGCCACCGATGCCGAGCGCGATGTCAAGGGCGATAGAGCCCGTGGGAATGGCCTCGACCTCAAGGCTCGGGCCCTCGTCACCAAAGCGCATGATGGCGCCCTTGCCAAACTTCTTCTCGATCTCTTCGGTGGTGGCTGCGAGAACCTTCTCCCGCTCCTCTCCGGTTGTGCGGGGCTTGATCTCTTTGGTGGATCCCTTGCTCTTGGCCATGCTCACTCCCTCGTGTCGCGTTCCGAGCTGATGATAGGCGAACAACCGTTCTGTGTCAACTTGATAAGATAAGCGTATTGAAGAGACCTTGCTCAAAACCAACACGAGAGCGGCAAAAAATGTCTGCCGGCTTGCAAGCTGACGCTCGGGTGCAACAAGCGGAAGGTACAGAGGCGCGTCCGAACGCGCCAAGGACTTGGGTCAGTCAGTGAGTCCTCACATCATCTCCATGAGCTCGGCGCGAAGGAGACCGACGGCCTCGCGGACCGCCTGGTGTCGAACCTCCGATCGGGCCCCGGCGAAGTTGAAGAGGACTGAGCGGGAGCCACGAGGCGAGCAGACGCCCAACCACACGGTCCCAACGGGTTTTCCGGGCTCCTCGCCCCCGGGTCCGGCAATGCCGGTCACAGAGACGGCGACGTCGCAGCCAAGCACCCGGCGAGCGCCGGAGGCCATCTGCTCCGCGCACTCGGCAGAGACAGCTCCGAGCGAGGGATCATCGAGGACCTCCCGGGAGACCCCGAGGACGGAGCGCTTGACCTCTATGGCATAGCTCACGACTCCCCCGCGGACCACGTCGGAGGAACCGGGGACGGCCGTGAGGCAGGCGCTCACGAGCCCCCCGGTGCAAGACTCGGCGGTGCCGAGCGTCAAGGCGAGCTCACGAGCCTGGTCAAGAAGGTCGGAGCAGGCGTCATACAGCGCGGGGTCATCGGAGAAGATCGCGCACTCCCCCATCTACCTACCTCCCAAACACCACGTGACGGGCGTTCCAGAAGTACTGCACTCCCGAGACGACCGTCAGCACCACGGCCGCGATCATCAGCGCCTGCGCGACAAGAAGGAAGAAGGACGCAAAGGCGAGGCTCGCCCCTTCCGCAAAGAACGCGAAGAGGTATATGCAAAGCGAGACCATGGTGACGGCGGTCTTGGCCTTCCCGAGGGCGTCGGCGGCGATGACCTCTCCGTTTGCGCTCGCCACCATGCGCAGGGCACTCACGAGGAACTCGCGGAGGAGGATGATGAAGACGGCCCAGAGACTCACCCTCCCATGCTCGAGGAAGAGCAGGAGCGCCGAGAACACGAGCAGCTTGTCGGCAATGGGATCGAGAAACTTGCCGAAGTCGGTGATCTCTCCGCGGGAACGAGCGAGATAGCCGTCAACCTTGTCGGTGAGCGAGAGGGTCACGTAGATGACGAAGGCGAGACCCATGAGGACGGGGCTCACCACGCCCCCCTCGCCCCATGCAAGCGAGCCCACGACCATGAAAACGGGAATGAACGCGATCCGCACGCAGGTAACGATGTTGGCTGGAGTCCAGATGCCCTTCTCGTCGGCCACGTCACTCACCCTCCTCGACGAGCTCCCCGATGAGCTCATAGCAGAACGAGTCCACAAGGTCCACGGTTACCACCTCGCCGACCGTGGCCTCGCCATACGGGATGTGCACCGCGCCGTCGGAGTCGGGCGCCTGGAACCAGGCATGACCGATGAGCTCGGGGCCGTCCTCGGACTCCTCGATCCCGTCGACGATGACCCTGACTCGCTCGCCCACGTGCTGTGCGGTGGCTGCAAAGCCGAGCTGCTCGGTGAGGTCGATGAGCCGCTGGGTGCGCTCAAGCTTGACGTCCTCGTCAACCTGGCCGTCCATACGGGCCGCCGCGGTGCCGTCCTCCTGGGAGTAGGCAAAGACGGAGCAGTAGTCAAACCCCTCCTCCGAGATGAAGTCATAGAGCTCGTCGGCCTCGTCGTCCGTCTCGCCAGGAAATCCAGCCATCCCCGTCGTTCGCAGGACCATGCCGGGAATCTCCGAGCGGAGTCGATCAAAGAGGGCGTGAAGCTCTTCCGGGGAGCCGGAGCGACCCATGGCCCTGAGAACCCGGGCAGAGCAGTGCTGAATGGGGATGTCGATGTAGGGAAGGACCTCGGGAACGTCACGGATGGTGGCGATGAGCTCGTCCGTCATTCCCTCGGGCTGGAGGTAGAGCACACGAACCCAGCCGCCGTACGGACGAACCGCCTCTGCCACAAGGCGCAGCAGCGAGGCGAGGGTCTCGCCCTCGCCGAGGTCGCAGCCCCACACGCCAGTGTCCTGACCGATGAGGACGACCTCGCGAACGCCCCCCTCCATGAGGTCTCGGACCTCAGAGACGATCTCCTCGGCAGCCCTCGAGTGATAACGCCCCCGGATGTAGGGAATCGCGCAGAAGGTGCAGAAACGGTCGCATCCCTCGGAGATCTTCACGAAGGCGCTTGTCCCCTCGACGGTGCGCAGGGTCTTGGGCAGCTCCGCTCTCTCGTCTGCGTCCATGCCGAGCACGTCTCGAACGACGCCGACGATGCCGTCCTCGTCCTCGGCCTTGACGAATGCGGCGACCTCGGGAAGCTCGTCGGAGAGGGCGTCCCCGTAGCGCGAGGGGACGCATCCGCACATGACGATCGGACAGTCGCGGACGCCCTCCGAGCGCTCTTCGGCGAGGGCGAGCGTGGCCTCGACCGACTCCTCGGTCGCGGAAGCAAGAAAAGAGCAGGTGTTTACAATTGCGACATCGGCATCGCCGGCGTCGAGCGTCTCGGAGAAACCATCGGCGAGCAGAAGTGCCCGCATGCGGTCGGAATCGACCTCGTTCTTGGCGCATCCGAGCGTGACGATGAGAAAGCGCACGGTATCGACCTCGCTAGCGGTAGTTGACAAACTGCAGGGGCTGGCCGTAGTCACGCTGACTGAGCTCGGAGATGACGGACTGCAGGACGTCCTTCGAAGCGGAGCTCACGCGGAGCTTGTCGCCCTCGACGGTGGCCTTGGCCTTGAGCTTGAGGTCACGGATGTCCTTGGCGATCTTCTTGGCGGTGTCTTGGTCGATGCCCTGGATTACGGTGCCCGTCTGACGGACGCTCATGCCCGAGGCGGCCACGGGATCCGCCCAACGCACCGCGGTGAGGTCGACGCCGCGCTTGACGAGCTTGGTGCCCAGGATGTCACGGACCTGGGAGGCAACGAACTCGGAGGGAGCGGAGATCTTGAAGACCCCGTCCTTCTTGGAGAGCTCGAGCGTAGAGCCCGTGCCCTTGAGGTCGTATCGCTGCGTGAGCTCACGAGCGGCCTGCTGGCAGGCGTTGTCAACCTCCTGCATGTCCACGACGGACACGACGTCAAAGCTCGATTCCTTGGCCATGGGTACTCCTTCCGGGTCTCCCCGTAAATAACCTTCTACCGCTGGGCGGCATCTCCGTCTGCGGCCTGCCCGTCCTGCGCCTCTGGATCAACCTCGGGAAGGGGCGTTCCCTCGATCGTCAGCGAGCCGATGCCGCCGGCTCTCGGCGAGAAGTCCACGACCTCGCCGTTCTCAGTGACCGTGACGACATCAGGGCTGGCAACCTGTATCGTGATCGAGTCGTGAACGTTGTAGCTCTGCTTCCACGGGCCTGAGACGCTGTCGGCAACCTCGCTTCTCCCGTCGCAGGTGATCTCGACCCAAGAGACCGACCCACTCGCAACGCTCACCTCGACTATCGTCTCCTCGGGCTCCTTCTCGGCGTCATCGTCGTCGCCGGTTGCGGGGTCCTCGCCCTCCGAGTCCGATGGCTCGTCGGACGCGTCGGAGCCATCGTTCGCATCCGGATCGTCCGTCGCGTCACCGTCATCTGAGGGAACGCCGTCTTCATCGGCTTCCGCGCCGCCGCCCGTGTTGTCAGAGACGTCCTCAACAGGGACGACCTGTGAGGGCTCCGTCCCCTGGTTTCGTCCGTTGACGCAAGAGCTCACCGAGAAGATGAGGATGGCGGTAAGGACGATACAGAGAAGGAGGACTATCAGGAGAAGCGCGCGCCGAGGGTCGGAGAGGAACCTGGAGACGAATCCACCCCGAGGAGGGCGACGAGACGGCGGCACCGAGCCGCCGCGAGAAGAACGCCGCCTTACGTTGGGGCGCTCGACGGTGGCGATGTTGCGGGAGGATCGCCTTCCCGAGACGGTGGACGCGGGAACCGAGGGGCGCGGGCGATCGTCAAGGCGCAGGTCGTCCGTGTACTCCCCACGACGCACACGGCGGGTGCTCACGTCATCGCGGAGATAACCCCGCCCGTCGTGGACCCCGGAGCGATACTGCCTCTCGTTTATCAGCCTGCTCGCCTTGTCGTCACCGCGCCTGCGCGACGAGGGCGGCCTGTGACGAGCCGTGCTTGCTCCCGACCTCTCTCGCGAGGAGGGAGCGTTGTACGGTCTGGCAGAGCCCCTGGGGTCGTGGGAGCGGTGATTCGACTCCTCTCTCCCCGAATACGAGGACCCGGAAGTGCGCGAGTAGCTCTGGGAGCTCAGGGCGAGGTTGGACGAACCGGCGAGGGGGACGGAGGTACGCGGCCGAGCCGCTGCAGTCGTTGCAAAATCCCCCATGTCGCCCGCGGGACCTCCGCCGGAGGGCAGAAGGGGGCGGTACTCAACGTATGCCTTGGGGCGAGAGCCAGCCTCGTTGGGCATCTCATAGCCGGCGATTCCCCTGCCCGACTGCGTCTGTCGCGTTCTTCTCCTCAGCTCGTGAGAGGAGGTCCCGTGACGGTACTCATAGACCTCCTCCTGAAAGAGGTCAACGATCTCGCGGGCATTGAGGCCAAGATAGCGCGCATAGC
Organism: uncultured Atopobiaceae bacterium; assembly: GCA_944321385.1. Taxonomy (GTDB): domain Bacteria; phylum Actinomycetota; class Coriobacteriia; order Coriobacteriales; family Atopobiaceae; genus Thermophilibacter. The sequence goes on along the minus strand of CALULC010000005.1, from coordinate 4,382 downwards.
TAGAGAGCATGCCCTGGGCGTAGCCGCTCTGGGGCATGTGGTCGTAGTCGCCCTCCTCAAAGGCAACGAGAACGTCCTCCCTGAGCTTGAGGGTGCGAGAGGCCTGGGCGATGGAGAGTCCGAGCTCACGACGGCGCTCGACAAGCGCCTCGCTGAAACGGGGCAACGGCATCCTACTCCACCTCCCTATAGGCCTCTTCCTGAACCCTCAGCTCCTCGAGGGCCTCCTTGTCGAGAAGGACCTCTCGCGGCTTTGAGCCGTTGGCGGGACCAACGACCCCCTTGGCTTCAAGCATGTCCATTATTCTACCCGCGCGGGCATAGCCGACCGAGAGCGCACGCTGAAGACTCGAGGTTGAACCGAGCTGCGACTCAACAACGATCCTCGCGGCCTCCCAGACGAGGGGGTCATCCTCCTTGCCCACGCCGGGCTCACCGGAGCCGGGGGCACTCGGAACGACAGCTGTGAGGATGTCCTCGTGATAGTCTGCCACTACCTGTTCGCGAATGAAGGAGACGGTGCTCTCAATTTCCTCGTCGGAAACCCAGCAGCCCTGGGCGCGCCTGGGCTTCTTGCCGCGGAGCTTGACGAGCATGTCACCCTTGCCAAGAAGCTGCTCTGCGCCCTTCTGGTCGAGAATGATGCGCGAGTTGAGCGAGTTGTCAACGGATAGCGCCACGCGGTTGTCTATGTTGGCGCGGATGAGGCCGGTGACGACGTCCGCCGAGGGGCGCTGCGTTGCCACGATGAGGTGAATGCCGGCGGCTCGGCCCAGCTGAGCGATGCGGACGATGGAGGACTCCACGTCCTTGCCGGCAACCATCATGAGGTCGGCTAGCTCGTCGATCACGATGACGAAGTACGGCATGTGCTTGGGAGGGTTCTCCATCTCAGCGTACTTGTCGCCGTCCACGTTGTTGTTAAAGGTCTTGATGTCTCGGACCTTGTAGTGCTCAAAGACCTTGAGGCGACGCTCCATCTCGGTGACGCCCCACTGAAGGGCGCTCGCGGCCTGGCGAGGCTCGGTGACCACGGGAACGTAGAGGTGCGGGAGCCCCGCGTAGCCCGTAAACTCAACGCGCTTGGGGTCAACCATGATGAGGCGCACCTGCTCGGGCGTCGCACGCATGAGCATGGACATGATGATGGCATTGAGCAGTACCGACTTGCCCGAGCCCGTGGTTCCGGCTACGAGCAGGTGCGGGAGGCCCGCGAGGTCCACGACGATCGGCTTGCCCTCGGAGTCGCGGCCGAAGGCGCAGTCGAGCGGACCGCCCGTGGCGTACGGCAGAACGTCCGAGAGGAAGACGGGCTGGGGCTTCTCGTTGGGGATCTCGATGCCCACGAGCGACGTGCCCGGAATCGGGGCGAAGATGCGCACGGACTTGGCGGCAAGCGAGAGGGCGATGTCATCCTCGAGGTTGACGATTTTGTTCACGCGCTCGCCCTCGCCCATGGAGATCTTGAACGTGGTGACCGACGGGCCGGCGATCCAGCCCTCGACGCGCGACGTGAGGCCAAACTCCTCGAGCGTGCCCTGGAGCTTGGCGGCAGTGGCGGAGAGCTCGGTCTCGCCAGCATACGCGCCGCCTGCGTCGGGGTTGTCACGCAGGATGGAGAGCGGCGGAAGCTGGTAGCTCTCGTCAGAGTCGCCCGGGCGCTGGAGGGTCTTGGGCGGCGCTGCGGCAGCGCCCGCACCGTCCTCTGAGGAGCCCGACTTGCCCTTGCGCTTCTTCTTCGTCTTGCCGTCCGAGGCGTCCGCGCGGGCGGCGAGAAACGCCGGGAGGCCCGCGCCCTTCTCGTCAGCCTCGCTCTTGCGGGAGGCAGCGCGCTTGGCGGTAGACTTAGGAAGCACGGTCGTCTCTGGGGCGAGCTCGGCGGAGCCACCATCAGAGTCGGCACCGAGAAGGGCGGCGCCCGGGGTCGCCCCCCTTCTGGAGGGCCGCTTGAGCACGCTGGTCTTGCGACTTCCGATGAAGGTGGCGCCAGCCCCGTCTTCCTCGGAGTCAAAGAGCGACGCCTGGTTGGCCTCGTCCTGGAGGAACTCCTCGTCTGCGGCGGCGTCGATGATGTAGCGCTCCCTGCGCTCGCGCGTGCGCTCCTCACATTCCCGGACAGCGGCGGCCAGGCTCTCACGAGCCCTGCCCACAGCACCAGAGACGGAAAAGCCGCAGACCACGACGCCAGAAACGGCAACGCCCAAAAGCACGATGTTGCCTACCACTACGCCAACGAGCTCATGAAGCCCGTAGGCCACGGCACCGCCCACATACCCGCCGCTCTGGCGGGCAAGCGAGGGCTCAAAGATGACGTTTGCGTCATTCGAGGCCGCGGGAAGGTTCAGCGAGATCATCGCGAGTATGGCCAGCACGACAAGGCACAGACCAAGCGCGACCCTGCCAGAAATGCCCTGCTTGTCCTCAAGAAAGAAGGTGACGGCGCACACGAAGATGGCGCAGGGCACGAGCGGAGCCCCAACCCCAAAAGAGAGCGCGAGAAAGTCGTGGACGGCACTCGTCACAACGGCTGTGGACGGAAAGAGGATAGCCGCGAGAAGCGCCAGCGAGAACACGGCGAGGAGGACGCCGATGATGTCCCCCCTCACAGTGCCCACCACCGTGCCACCCGAGGACCCGGAGCGAGACGGGCGCTGGGGTGCACGGGCTTTGGACTTTGACTTTGACTTGTTTGCTGCGTTTGAAGTGCGTTTTGCGGGCATGTGCTAGACCTCCATGACGACCGGGATGACCATCGGTCGCGTGTGAGTCCTGTTCCAGAGAAGATTGGAGAGCGAGTTTCTCACGCCACGGCGAAGGGAGTCGATGTTGACGCCGACGTCTGCCCCAACGAGCTTGGTGACCTGAGTCCTGACCGCCTCCTGGGCCTCGCCCAGGAGCAGCTGGTCGGCAGACGAGGAAAGGCCGCGCCCAAAGACCTCCACGGCGCTCACGCCACGGTTACGCTTTGAGATGACGACGCTCGCCGTGATGACACCATCGGCACCGAGCTTCTGCCGGTCGCGCAGGACGACGGGGTTTGCCTCGGTGACGGTGCCGCCGTCAACGTAGACGACGCCCGACTCCACGGCACGCCCGCGACGGACCTTGTGCTTGACCATCTCGAGCGAGTCGCCGTTGTCCAGCACAAAGATGTTGGAGCGGGGAACGCCCATCTGGACCGCGAGCTCGGCATGTGCGCGCAGGTGCTGGGCCTCGCCATGAACGGGCATGAAGGAGCGAGGCTTGGCCATGGCAAGCATGAGCTTGAGCTCCTCCTGGCTCGCATGGCCGGAGACGTGCACCGTTCCCTTGGACTTGTCAAAGATCTCGCAGCCAATCTTGGAGAGCGCGTTGATGATCGACTGGACGCTCTTCTCGTTGCCGGGAATGGGCGTAGCGGAGATGATCACGGTGTCCGACTCGTGGATGGAGAGCGACTTGTGCTCGCCGGTTGCCATGCGCGCCAGCGCGGAGAGCGGCTCGCCCTGGCTGCCCGTGCACAGCACGACGACCCTCTCGTCGGGGATGCGGTCGACGTCGTAGGCGTCGATGATGTTCTCCTCGTCGATCTTGAGGTAGCCGAGCTCGCGCGCCACCTTGGTGTTGGTGAGCATTGAGCGTCCCGTCACCACGACCTTGCGGCCCACGGCCACGGAGGCGTCACAGATCTGCTGCAGGCGGTGGATGTGGCTCGAGAAGGCAGCCACGAACACGCGCCCCTTCGCGTTCTTGATGACATGGCGCAGGTCACGGCCCACGGCTGCCTCGGAAGGCGTGAAACCGGGACGCGTGGCGTTGGTGGAGTCAGAGAGAAGCAGGTCGACGCCAGCGGCGCCAAACTTGTTGATGGCATGGAAGTTGGGCCGACGGCCGTCGATGGGGGTCTGGTCGAACTTGAAGTCGCCGGTGTGCATGACCGTGCCGGCCGGCGTCTGGATGAAGACGCCAAAGGCGGCCGGGATGGAGTGCGTCATCGAGAAGAAGGTAACCGTGAAGGCCCCGAGGGTGATCGTGGAGCCGTCGTTGACCTCGCGCGTCTTGGGGTTCTTGATGTTGTGCTCGTCGAACTTGCCCTGGATGATACCCAGGGTGAGCTTGCTCGAGTAGACCGGCACCTTGCGCGTGAGGTCCTGGAGCAGATACGGCAGGGCGCCGGTGTGGTCCTCGTGACCGTGCGTGATGATGATGCCGCGAAGCTTCTGCTCGTTCTCAAGGACGTAGGTGTAGTCGGGAAGGATGAGGTCGATGCCGGGCTGTCCCTCGTCGGGGAACATGAGGCCGGCGTCAACAAGGATCATGTCGTCTCCGTACTCGAAGGCGGTCATGTTCTTGCCGATGCCGTCCAAGCCTCCCAGCGGGATGATCTTGAGCGCGATGTCTTT
>CALULC010000004.1 GCA_944321385.1 uncultured Atopobiaceae bacterium | reverse complement strand
GCAGTACTTGCGACGCGGCTGGCGCTGAAAATCCTGCTTCTGCTGAGCCATGTCTTCTTGCCTTTCTGTTGGCGGCGCAAGGCCGCCGGGTGATTAGAACGGGATGTCCTCGTCGTAGACGTCGGTCGACGGCGGGGTCTGGACGGGCTGGGCGTAGCTCTGCTGCGGGGCCGCCGGGGCGGGCGCGGGGGCGTTGAACGCAGGCCCCTGCTGCTGCATGGGAGCAGCACCGCTCCTCGAGGAGAGGAACTCCACCTCGTCGACGATGACCTCGAGCTTGCTGCGCTTCTGCCCCTCCTTGGTCTCCCAGGAGCTGTAGCGAAGCTTGCCCTCGATGGCAACCTTCGAGCCCTTGGCGAGGAAGCGGGAGAGCGGTTCGGCGCGGGCGCCAAACACGACGCAGTCAACGTAGTTGGGATAGTCCTCCCACTCGCCAGACTGCGGGTTACGACGACGGTCGTTCACGGCAACGCCAAAAGAAAGAATCTGCGTGCCGCCGCCCGTCATGCGCAGCTCGGGATCCCTCGTGAGGTTACCCGAGATGTTGACCCTGTTGATGCTCATGATCTCGCTCCCTCCTGCGGGCACTGCCCGCCTTCCACCACTAGTCCTTGTCCGCGCGACGCACCACCATGTGGCGCTTGACGGCATCGTTGATGCGCAGAACTCGATCGAGCTCGGCGATCACCGTGGGATCTGCGTGGAAGTTGATGAGGGTGTAGTCACCCTCGGTAAGGTCGTCGACCTCAAAGGCGAGCTTGCGCTTGCCCCAGTCCTCGACGCTGTCGACCTTGCCCGTCTCGCCGAGCGCAACCTCGATGCGCTTCATGACGGCGGCGCGAGTCTCCTCGTTGCACGTGGGGTCAACAAAATAGAGCAGTTCATAGGCCTTCATGTGTTTCACCTCCTCTGGGCTAGTGGCTCCGGGACCTGAAGGCGCGCCCGGAGCAGGAAAGGTTCGGCGAAGCATCATACCACATAACGCCTAGCTGCAAAAACCCTCCACGCCCACGTTGAATCTATGGTAGGCGGCAGACCTTGCACGGAATTGCTCCGGAATTGTCTCCAGCTGTCACACGCTTGCATTTCTCAACGTCAGCGGCTCAAAACCGCAAAACCCCTGCTCTGGGTCAGAAACGACACACACAACATCTCCACGAGCAGGGTATCGCACACAGCCTAGACCCCTTCTTGCGCGTGGCCGTCCGGTGCATCTCCAGCACCTATCGGGCCGGTCGCGCCGTCGTCTGCCCAATCAGGCCCGGACGCGGGGCACGTGTCATGCCATGTAGCGTTCTCGGCACCCATATCCGAAGCACGGGAGGGGCCGTTTGGATGCAGGCTCGGCCCGGCAGCGGGCAGAGGGTCCTTCTCGCCGCCCCATGCGGCAACGTTGAACTGGCGAAGCCATAGTCCGAGCGCGGTATATCCAAGCATTGACGTCACGATGGCAATCACAGAGACCACAAGCACGAGCACCACCAGGATGACTCCCAGCACGCCCACAAACGAGGCGATCATCTCAAAGAAGATGCGCATGCGCTCGGCGTCCGTCATGAGAGAGTCGTAGAGCTCGATATACCCACCAAAGGCGATTGCCTGCGGAAGAATCGAGAGAACCATGAGGACAGACCCCGCCACAGTCGCGCAAAACATAATCCCGGTGCCGGCGGCAAGGATTCCAAAGACCCTCACAAGGCCGGAGACGTCGCGCTTGGCCATCTCCCAAATCGCCTTTGGGTCAAGGCCCGCCGTCACGCTCTGATAGATGGTTGCTCGCAGAGCGGCGATCATCGCGAGCACGCCAAGAAACATCGAGAAGACCGACCACGCAAACGCCGCGAGCGAGCCCAGCAGCGGAACGAGCGCGAGAATGGCGCCCACCAGAGAGCAGCAGAGCAACCAGACAAACAAGACGACGAACGCCCTGAAGCCACTCACGATGCACTCGCCGACTCTGACGCGCTTCTGCTTTGGGGAGGACGCCACGCCCCAAGCCGTCAGACGCGCCCACTCGAGCACATAGCCCAGCGCACCGATGGGGCCAACGATTGGCACAAACAGTGCCGCGCACAGGGCGAGCACGGGCTTGACCCAGCCCCTGTCGCGAGTGAGCAGCGCCCAGGAGCGAGCGAAATATCGATCTGGGCAGAAGCCCTGTAGTTCGGCGTCAGTCATTGGGTTTCCTTCCGGGCACGTTCTTCTCGTAGCGTACCCCATCTTGGGAGAGACAGACGTTGGCCTAATGCCCGATTTCAAGGCATGAAAAAACCGGCCCCGCGGGACCGGTCGTTGGGTGCGATGGCGGAGGAGGAGGGATTCGAACCCTCGTACCCCCGAAGGGGTAAACGGTTTTCGAGACCGCCGCATTCAACCACTCTGCCACCCCTCCGAAGGGTGACGTGGCGCCCGAAGGCGCCACGGAAAGTTCTGGCGGAGAGTCAGGGATTTGAACCCTGGAGACGCTTTAGGCGCCTACACGATTTCCAATCGTGCTCCTTCGGCCACTCGGACAACTCTCCTTGTAATGCTGCGTTGGCAAGTATAGCGTATGCGCCTTCGTTTGGAAAGGCAGAATTCAAGGATGAGTGTGACCTCTTCTCTCCATCCAACTGCCGACTTTTGCACGAGCGGGAAGGGTCTTCTTGCAGTGAGGCGTATGTCTATGTCTCACTTACCTGCGCTTATTCGATAATCGACCATCACAGGCGCGCGGCCGCTCGTGCATAAGTCGGAGCATCTTGCCGAGCACTGCCGATGTGCAACAATAATCGGGCCCTGCCGAGAAACCCAAGGAGTCGCCGTGCCAGAGATCTTTGCGTCGCTTAGTCCGGAGCTTGTTGCCGTGTCTTTGCCCACGTGGGTCGACCTTGCCTCGGTGGTGGTTGGATCGGCCACGGGAATCGCCGTGGCGCGGCGGCGACACCTCGATGCCGTGGGTTTTGTGGGACTGGCGCTTCTCTGTGGTCTTGGGGGTGGCCTCATCCGCGACATCATGATGCAGCGCGGCGGCGTCTACATGCTTGACTCAGCGTTCGCGATTCCCGCGAGCGTGGCAACGGGCATCGTGGCGTTTCTCTTTCCGCAGCCGCTCGACCGCGCCGGGAAGCTTCTGGAGTGGCTGGACATCACAGCCGTGGCTTTGTTCGCCTTGGTCGGTACCGACAAAGCTTTGGTCAGTGGGCTACTTCCCGCATCGTGCCTGCTCATGGGCGTTATGACTGGTGTTGGTGGCGGAATGCTGAGGGATGTGTTTCTCGGCGAGGTGCCGCACATTTTTCTGCGTTCCAACCTCTACGCCGTGTGTGCGCTCGCTGGGTCGGCAACGTATTGGTGCGCGGTGGTGCTGGGCTCTATGAACAAGTTCTGGGGCGCACTTCTGTGCATCGTGGTCACCATCGGGCTGAGGCGTTGGTCGCTGCGATACAACGTACAGACGCCTGCAGACGTTGACCTTGGCCCGAGCGTGAGCAAACCGGTCAAGCGAGCGGCCACGCTGGTGCGAATATCCCGTCGCCGCGCAAGGCGCCGGTAGGGCTGGCGGGAAAGACTCAGAGCCGCCAACTCATATGGGTCAAGCGTGTTAGTCGATTGAACAACAGCAACTCTCATACGAAAGGGGGCGCCCCGCTGCTGCGGGGCGCCCCCTTCTTGGAGCTATGTTCCGGCTGGGCCGGGGTTGGCGCTAGCGACGCTTGCGAGAAGCGACGAGGGCGCCGGCGCCGGCGAGCGCCGTGGCGAGGGCCGCGACCATGGAGGTCGGGTCACCCGTCTGGGCGAGGCCGCCGCCAGAGCTGGAGCCACCGGTGGTGGACCCGCCGGAGGTGGAGCCGCCGGGCTTGGTGGTGTCGCCAGGCTTCTGGTCATCCGGGTCGGTGACGTCGCCAGGCTCATCGGTGCCAGGCTCATCGGTGCCGGGCTGATCAGGATCGGTGCCCGGGTCGGTGCCAGGGTCAGAAGGCTCAACCTCGACGAGGGCATCGACGGCGGCGTTCAGGGCCGCGGCGGCGGCGTCGATCGAATCCTGGTCAGTGGACTCGAGGGCGGCCTTCGCGTCGGCGAGCGCCTCCTCGACTGCGGCCCAGGACTCGGCCGTGTAGTCGTCGGACTTCAGGGCCTCGGCGGCCTTGATGGCGGCGTTCAGGGCGTCGTAGTCGGGCTTGACGGGCTCGGGCTCCTCGGCCTTCTCGAGCGCCGCAACGGCGGCGTTCAAAGCGTCGGTGGCGCCGTCGACGACCTTCTGGTCAGTGGACTTGAGGGCGGCCTTCGCGTCGGAGAGCGCCTCCTCGACGGCGGCCCAGCTCTCGGGAGTGTAGTCGTCGGACTTCAGGGCCTCGGCGGCCTCGATGGCGGCCTCGAGCTTGGAGGTATCAACGTCCTCGCCGGGCCCGGGCTCAGGAACCTCAGTCTCAACGAAGCGCAGCGCGGCGTAGGCCTTGTTGATGGCGATCTTGGCCTTCTCGACGGACTCGCTGTCGGGCGCGCCCTCGAGGAGCGCCTTGGCGTCCTCGATGGCCTTGGCGTACTCGGCCCAGGTCTCCGGAGTGAAGTCGTCCTCGTTCATCTCGTTAAACACGTCGACGAGCGCCTTGAGACCCTCGGTGTCGGCAGTGGTGTTGCCGTTCACGAGACGAATCTCAGCGGCGGAGCCGAAGGTGATGTTGCCGTCGTGCTGGCTCTCGGTGGCGACAAGCCTCACGGCAACACACTCGACCGCGTTGAACTCCACGGTCTTCACCTGGTTGTTGTTGGCCCAGCTACCCTCGGCAACCGTCTCCCAGGCACCGTCAGCGATCTTCTGGACCTGAATCTGGTAACCGGTGATGAGGCCGTTGGAGCCGGAGGTGCGCGGAGTGTACTCGAAGCCGGCAACCGTCATGGTCTCGCCGTCCTTGGTGGAGAGCTGGATCCAGTGGTTGCCATCGTGGCTGTCGCCTGCCCACGTGGTGTGCCACATGGTGCTCGGATCGCCGTCGAGAACGTTGGACGCGGGACCCTCATTGCCCGTCGTGGACTGCTCGGAGCACGCAGTGGCGGTCAGCAGGGCATTGTTGATGAAGTCGAGGCTCACGGACTCGACGACCTCAAGGCCGTTGATGGCCTCCTCGAGCGCGGCGGCGTAGCCGTCGACGACGGACTGCTGCGGGGCGAGGAGCGTGCGGTCGATGGACTCGACTACCTTGTCGAGGGCGGCAATGGACTCGTCGGTGTACGCGGTCTTGTCGAGGTTGTTCACGTACTCGAGGTACTTGTCAACGAGCGTGTAGTCGGCCGGGTCAAAGCCGGCGTTGTCAACGATCTCCTTGACGGGCGCGAGGGCGGTGGAAATCTCCTCGGCCGTGGGGTTGATCTTGTTGATGACGGCCTTTGCGGCAGCCATGGCCTCGTCGAAGTTGGCGGGACGATCCGCCTCGTCGATCGAGTAGGCAACCTGGACCTGCGTGTAGAGGTCCATCGTGGAGTTGAACGCCGTGGTGGAGACGCTGTCCGTGTTGGACGTGGTCACGTAGATGTCGTTGACGTAGCCCTCGAAGGCATCGGTCGCGGAGCCAACGTAAGCCAGCGGGAACATGTTCGTGGCGTGCACCTGGCCGCGAGTGCCGGTGCCGATGGTCCCAACAAGCTCGCCGTTCACGAAGAGCGCAGTGGTGTTCTGGACGTTCTTGAACTCGAGCTCGACCCACTCGCCCACGGGGAGGGTGTAGTCGAAGCTGTAGTTATAGCCCTCACGGGAGATGCCGACCTTGCCGGTATTGCCCTGGACGGCCTTGATCTGGCCGTACGCGGACTCAAAGAGCACCTGGTCCTCACCGGAGGCGGAGGTGCGCATGACCTTCACGCGGAGGTCGGAGCCCAGGCCGAGGGTCTCGATGTTCTCGAGCTTGGCGTAGGACTCGCCGCCGTTGAGCTTGAGGGCGCTCGTGTACTCGAGGTCCTCGACGCTGGCGTTCTTGAGCTCGGTCACACCGCGGTCCATGCCGGAGGCGTCGTTCTGGTCGTCAAGGCCAAGCTGGACGTAGGTGCCGTCCTCGTTGGCGGTCTGCTCGTAACCCTGGCTGGCGTTGGGGGCGGTGCCGAGGTCGGCCATGACGCCCTGGGCTTCCTCAAGGCTCATGGCACCGGCGGGCTTGCCCCAGGTCTTGGCGCCATAGAGGCCCATGGACTGGTAGATGCGATCGTAGATGTCGAACTCGGACATGCCGATGTCCTGGCGGTCGATCATGTCGTTCCAGGCCGCGTACATGCCACCGACCATCTGCGGGTCGCCCGCGGGGATGGTGACGCTGCCCTGCGTGTTGACGGCGCCGTTGTACATAGTGCCGGCGTTCAGGTAGTCGTAGTAGTACGTGGCACCCGGGACGATGTAGTACTGGCCGTCATCGCAGTAGATGAGGTCGTAGCCGAGGTTGTACATCTCCTTCATGTTGGCGTAGCCGGTGTTCCAGAGAAGGACCTGGGCATTCTTCGCGCTCGTCACGATGGAGTTGTCGCCACTGTAGTTGGAGAGGCTGCCCCAGACGCGCGGGATGGCATCCGTTTTCTCCAGGATGTAGTTGGAGAGGTCGTTCACAAAGCGACGATACGCAGTGCCCGTGTCCTGGAGGTTCTCACCGTTGACCGCGTGGTCACCGGTGCCGGACACGTTGAACTCGTCGGCGCCGATGTTGATGTACTTGGCATCGGAGAAGGCGCCGCCCTCACCGGTGTACTCGCCCCACAGCATCTCGGCAAGAGCGAGGACCTCGTCATAGCGGTTGAGAATGTCGAGGTGGTCGCGGTTGCGGTGCCGCATCACGCCATAGGAGAGATCATTGAAGACCTTGGTGATGGCCAGGGAGTGGGCCGGGAGGTCAATCTCGGGCGAGATGTTCATGCCGAGAACGCCAAAGTACCTGACAAACTCCTTGAACTCGGCCTTGGTGTAGTAGAGGTCCGTGCTCGTGAGGTCGGCCTGAGCGGTGTGCTCAACGCCAGCAAGCTCGTAGGTCTTGCCGGCCTTGACGTCAGACTCCATACGGAAGCCGGAGTACGCACCCTCATCGGGGTCAGCCGGGTCGATGCCGTCGGCAACGTACTGCTCGATGGGGATGTAGTTGTCGTTGAGGTGGATGTTGAGGTCGTTCATCTTGTAGTAGGTCATCTGACGGCAGAGCTTGTAGAGGCTCTCCATCGTGAAGGTCTTGCGACCCACGTCAAGGATGAGACCACGGACCGAGTAGAGCGGGTAGTCGCGGGCCTCGCCCTGGGCGATGGAGCCGTTGCCCTGCTCGAAGGCCTGGAGCAGCGTCTGGGCGCCCCAGTTGGCGCTCGTGGTGCCGTCCCACTCGGCGTCGTTGTTGGAAGCGGTCACGGTCACGCGGGTGCCGGTGACGGAGAGCTTGTAACCCTCCTCGCCGAGGGCGATCATCTCGTTGGAGTCGTCCTGCGTGAAGACGATGGCGTTGTCAGATCCGGCAGCGCCGCTCTTGGCAGTGAACTCCATGCCGGTGACAGCGGAGAGATCGGAGGCGAAGAGATCCACGACCTCCTTGAGAGCGTCAGTGGTGTAGATGATCTGGGTGCTCTCGTTGAGGGTGAAGGAGCCCTCGCCGCCAAACCACTCGGAGAGCTCGGGGAGGATGGTCGGGGCCTTGTTGCCCTGGTTGGTCTCACCCAGGGTGCCCGGGATGGTGACGGTCTTCTCGACGAACTCGTAGGTACCGGTCTTGTCGTCGGTGATCTTGAAGGCGAGCTTGACGTCCTTGTTCACGAGTGGCGCGTTGATGTTGTACTCAGAGTCAACGATCTGCTCGTAGTCCGTGCCGCGGTACTCGACGGTGTAGCCGTCAACCTTGGGCAGGGAGACCTCAAGCTTGGTGTCGCCCTTCTCGGGGGCGGTGACGACGATCTGGTCCGCCAGCTCGGCCGGGGACATGGGCGGCTCGCCGCCGTAGACCTCGAGCTCGTAGATGGACATGTTGCCCCAGGAGGTTCCTCCGTCGGGGTCGTCGTAGGTGTTGTGCTCGACGTACAGACGGACGTAGCGCGCCTTCTGCACCGTCTCGAGCTCGATGGTCTGGGTCTTGGAGTCCGGACGGCCGTCGTTGGTGTAGACGGTCTTCCAGTCAGAGCTGTCAACGCCGGGGACCGTGTCGCCCGTGGCGAGGTCAACGTGATAGCCGTTGGCCTTGCGCATCTCCCAGTAGATACGGATGTTCTTCACATCGTACTCGTCGCCAAGGTCGACGTAGATCCAGTGCGGGCCACCATCGGCGTTTTCGGTTGCGTCAACGGCGGAGGCCCAGCGGGAGCTCTTGCTGCTGGTGTCACCGTCGACGGCCTTGTCGGCGCCGAGGGTGTTGGCCTCAGCGGAGTCGGCCACAGCGGTCTTACCAAGAGCCACGTTCTGCTGCGGGTCCTGCGTGGGGCCCTCGGGCTCGGAGCCGTCGCCCTCGCCCATGACCTGAATCTCATAGAAGCCCACGTTGGGCCAGTTCATGTCCGTCTCGCCAGTTCCGTTACCAGCATAATCGCTCACGTATACGCGAACAAAGCGAGCCTCGACAGGCGCGTCCTCGAGGGCAATCTCCTCGGTAGCCTGGTTGAACTCATCGCCCGTCTTCTCGTAGACGGTGGTCCAGCCATCCTCGTCAGCAGGAGCCTCGTCAGCAGTGGAGACCTGAATCTCATACGCCTTGATATTGGGACGCTCCCAGAAGAGGTTCACCTGATGAACCTTCTTCACGGCGCCCAGATCGACGTAAATCCAACGCGGCTCGATGGCTTCGCTCTTATCGGTCCCCCAGTGGGAAGCCTTTCCCTCGGTGACACCGTCGAATGCCTTGTCGGCAGTGAAGGAGGTGCCTGCTTCCTCATTGCTGGCAACAGCAGTCTTGCCCTGGGCAAGGTTCACGAGCTCAGTGCCCGCTGCTGAGGCCTCCCTAGGCGAGGTAAAGGTGAATGCGAACGCCATCACGGCCAGGACCATCACGGCCAGAAGCGCCCAGACACCCCCTCTGTGCTTGATACGTTCGTGCATTCGAACCCCTTTCTCCAAGGACCCTGGCGTCCCGATAGACAGCAGTGCCCACGAAACAGCCTGATTCGGAGTAACTGTATCCGAGAGAGAAGCGCCTCATTTTCAGGAACTCAGTCTGAATTCAGGTTTCTACGTGCACGTTCATCTATTTCAAAGGGAGCTGTCGTGGTATCGATTCCTTGGGACCACGGGACTGTTCTTATGACAAATGAGCACGTGGAATGCATTGTTTCTTATGTTCGTTGATGGACCAAATCTGGTCGCAGCACAATTTGACTTCACAAATTTATGTATTCGGACGGCGATGGCTTTTAGGCGAGCGTACGCGAATCCCTCCTGAACGGTATTTTGAGCACTTCGCTGACGCCCAACGTAATCTTGGTTCTCTTTGCTGACAAACTCCTGCTCTCTGCATCCTTATGTTTGGTCCTTCGAACACGCCTCTTGTGCTCTTGAGTGTTTGAACTTACTCATCTTGAGCTCTGGTTTTGTTCATCATTTTTGCCGGGGAACACGGTGCGCTGTTTGTTGTAATCCAGCTTGGTCGAATCTTTGGTCGTTTGTTCGATGAGCTAACCATCCTACTAACACAAAGAACGTCCCGCCTCCTGAGGACTACTCGTCACTCAGATAGGCGGAACGTTAGAAGATCACTGTTAGCTATTTCTGACTACAAGAGGCGCCTCTCGCTACTTCTTGACCTTGCCGTTGCGGACGGCCCACTTGCGGCGTTCGATCTCTGAGAGCAGGCGCTTGCGCATGCGGATGCTCTTGGGGGTGACCTCCACCAGCTCGTCATCCATGATGTACTCGAGCGCCTCCTCAAGCGTGAAGGTGCGCGGAGGAGTGAGCTGCACCGCGATGTCGGCCGTGCTCGAGCGCTGGTTGCCCAGACTCTTGGTGCGCGCGATGTTGACGACCATGTCACCGGGCTTGGACCGCTCGCCCACGAGCATACCCTCGTAGCACTCGTCACCGGGCCCCACGAACAGGGCACCGCGCTCCTGGAGCGTGCCGAGCGCGTAGGCGACGGCCTTCTCGGTGCTCATTGAGATCATGGCGCCGTTCTGACGCACGCCAATCTCGCCCGCGTAGGGACCATACTCGAGGAACGTATGGTAGAAGACGGCCTCGCCGTGGGTGACGTTGAGGATTCGGTTCTTTAGTCCCATGATGCCGCGCGTGGGGATCTTGAACTCAAGATGGGTCTGCGTGAGTCCGGCATCCATGCTGGTCATGGTTCCACCTGCATTGCCAAAGACCTCGATGACCTTGCCGGAGTACTCGCCGGGGCACTCCACAACGGCCTGCTCGACGGGTTCGGTGAGGTTACCGTTGGCATCCTTCTTGAAGAGCACGCGCGGGCGACCCACCTGGAACTCAAAGCCCTCGCGGCGCATGGTCTCCATGAGAACGGAGAGGTGCAGGATGCCGCGACCGGCGACCTCCACACCGGTCTTGTCGGGGAGTTCCTCGATGCGCATGGTCACGTTGTTTTCGCGCTCCTGCATGAGGCGCTCCTTGAGCTGGCGACCACCCACGATGTCACCCTCGCGACCAACGAGGGGAGAGGTCGACGGCTCAAAGACAACAGAGAGCGTGGGCGGGTCAATCTCGATGGGCTCAAGCTCCACGGGATTCTCGGGGTCGGTGTAGACGTCGCCGATGTCCGTCGAGTCAACACCCACCACGGCGGCGATGTCTCCTGCTTGTGCTTCCGAACATTCCTTTCGACCAAGATAGTCGAAGGTGAACAACTGCTTGACCTGGCTCATGGCACGGCTGCCATCGTTCTTGACCACGAGAATCTTATCTCCGGCGTGGATGGTGCCGGAGTAGATTCGACCAATGCCGATTCGACCAACATATTCGGAGTGGTCGATGGTCACACACTGCATCGCCAAAGGACCGTCCACGTCAACGTCCGGCGCAGGAAGCTCCTCGACGATCATATCGAGCATGGGGAACATGTCCTGGTTGCCGTCCTCGGGCTCCAGGCGAGCGAAGCCGTTCACGGCGGAGGCGTAGATGACGTGCTCCATCGCAAACTCGAGTTGGCCGTCCGTGGCACCCAGGTCGGCCATGAGGTCGAGAGAATCGTTGACGACCTCCTCGGGGCGCGCACCGTCACGGTCGATCTTGTTCACCACGATCATGATGGCAAGGCCGGCGTCGATGGCGTGACGCAGGACGAAGCGCGTCTGTGGCATGGGGCCCTCGGCGGCATCGACCAAGAGGAGGGCACCATCGGCCATGCGCAGGACGCGCTCGACCTCGCCGCCAAAGTCCGCGTGGCCGGGGGTGTCGATGACGTTGATCTTCACACCCTTGTATTCGATGGAGATATTCTTGGCCAAGATGGTGATTCCACGCTCACGCTCTTGGTCGTTAGAGTCGAGCACACGCTCCTGTACCTGCTGGTTCTCTCGGAAGGCATCTGTCGCTTTGAGCATTTGGTCGACCAAGGTGGTCTTTCCGTGGTCAACGTGGGCGATGATCGCGATGTTTCTGATGTTCTCCTGGCGCATGTGTCCCTCTCGGTCTCATCTGTTCGCACTATTCGGCAACCGGTGCATTATACAGCGCAAACGGAGATCGTGCGGGATTGTTGCCCAGCTCATCGCAATGACCAGAACTCGGCCGCGGGTCACAACACCACTTCTACAGGAGGGGGTCAACCTCTCCCGCCGGGGCTGGATCCGTCCAGGAGAAGCCGTCTCCCGAGCCCTTGCCATCGACAAGGGAGTAGGCGGAGTAGCTATGGTAGCCGCGCTCTCCAAACTCAAGCAGCAGGGCGTCGGCAAAGCCTTCGTCTCCGAGCTCAACGGCACCCTCGTACACAAGCGCATACCGCTTTGCGCCGACCACCTCGCCCACGCGTACACGCGCGGCCTCCAGACAGGCCTCGGGCCCGTCATCCTCAAACTCGTAGCTCTTTACCTCCCCAGAGGAGGTCTGGACAGCAAGAAGGACTCCGAACGGCTCTCCCGCGGCGAGCAGGTCCAGGGCATCGCCCATGAGCGTGCTCGCAAGCTCGTCGGTCTCTGGCGATACGCCGTCCTGCAATTCCGTCTGATCAGCCATGGTTCCTCCCGTATGCCCTTACAGGCGAGATGATACCCCAATCCCGCATCTGTCCCGTAGGCAGAGAGTCCTCGACCACTAAGGAGTGCCCGGCACGCAAAACGCCGGGGCAGTTTGCCCCGGCGTTCGGTTCTCTGGTGGAGACGATGGGGTTCGAACCCACGACCTCAGGCTTGCAAAGCCCGCGCTCTCCCAGCTGAGCTACGTCCCCGTATGGGCCGACGGTGCGTCGGAATATAATAATCGCCCCAGCGGCGACTCGGCTAACGCTGGGGCGACTATTGTCAGGAAGTGGTGGGCCTGACAAGGTTCGAACTTGTGACCTCCCGGTTATCAGCCGGACGCTCTGACCAACTGAGCTACAGGCCCAACGCAAGGAGATATATTACACAGCCCCGGGCCATGGGTCAACGACTTTTTTACAAATTCTGTCCTAATTCGTTTCTCTTGCCCCTCATGGGGTTTAGCGCCATACCTATCGGGTAGGATATGCGGGCAGAGTAAAGGAGGTTGTGTGGCGTTAAGACGGATGAACATAGAGGGGGTCATCGTAGGAGAGGGACCCATCGCGTCGCTCGTGATCTTGAGGACGGCCGATTCCCTTGGGTCGACCGAGTCCCTCCAGCTGCCCATTCGCATCGGCTCCGTGGAGGCCACCGCCATCACCATGGGTGTTGGTGGCAGATCCACAAATCGCCCCCTCACGCATGACCTGCTCAGGTCTGTAATCGAGGCGCTTGGCGCCAAGGTGGACTCCGTCCGCATCACCGCCGTCGAGGGAACGACATTCTTCGCTCAAATTGACCTGATCACGTCTGACGGCCAGCATGTCCTCGTTGATTCCCGTCCTTCCGATGCCATAGCTCTGGCGGTGAGGACGGACGTCACCATCCTCGCAGAGGACTCCGTGCTCTCCACGGCCGCCCTTCCTGACTTCCGCGGCGTCGAGGAGACTGAGAGGCGTCATGAGCTCGAGGAGTTCCACAACTTTGTGGAGAACCTCTCTCCGGAGGACTTCAACGTTCCCCACGCGGAACAAGACGGGGAGTAAGAAACTCCTCATCTAGCTCGCATTTAAGTAAGTTGTTTGGTCAACAAACAAATCGACCAAACCAACTAAACAGAAAAAAGGCCCCTCACCTAAGTGAGGGGCCTTGTTGGTTATTCCTCGTCGTCGAGGAGGTCCTCGTCTATGACTTCCTCGTCGCCAAGATCAACGCTCTCCGCCTCGTCGGCATCCTTTGCACCGGCGGCTGCAAGGTCAAGCACACCCTGCGCCTCATCGTGCTTGGGGGCCTTCTTCTTGCGGGCCACCATGCGGGCGACGGCGCTCACGTGGTCGCCATCGACCATGTTCATGACCTTGACGCCCTGCGTGGATCGACCAAGTCGACTAACCTCGTTGGCCTTCACGCGAATGACCACGCCCTCACTGGAGACGATCATCAGCTCGTGCTGGGGACCAACCACGCGGCACGCCACGAGGTTGCCCTTCTTGGCCGTCATCGCGATCGTGTAGACGCCCTGGCCGCCGCGCTTGTGCTCCGGGTACTCGGAGATGGGAGTGCGCTTGCCGTAGCCGTTCTCGGTGATGACGAACAGGTCGCCGTTGCCGTTGGTAATCTCCATCCCGAGCATCTTGGCATCGCCCTTCAGCGTGATGCCGCGGACGCCGGAGGTGTTGCGACCCATCGAGCGCGCCTCGGACTCGTCGAAGAGGATGGCCTTGCCGTCGGTGGAGACCAGAATGACCTTGTCACCCTCGCGCACGCGGCGCACGTTCACCAGCTCGTCGCCCTCGCGCAGGTTGATGGCGATGATGCCGTCCCTGCGGCTCTTGTCGTACTCGCTCATGGCCGTCTTCTTGACCATGCCGGAGCGGGTGGCGAACATCAGGTACTCGTCAGCGGGGAACTCACGGCAGGTGATGACGGCCGCGGGGTGCTCTCCCTCGGCGAGGCTGAGCACGTTCACGATGGCCGATCCGCGGGCGTGACGGCTGCCGATGGGCAGCTCGTGGACCTTGAGGCGGTACACCTTGCCAAAGTTGGTGAAGAAGAGCACGTAGTCGTGGGTGCTCGCGACAAAGAGGTCCTCGACGAAGTCGTTGTCCTTGAGCGAGAGGCCCTGGACGCCCTTGCCGCCGCGCTTCTGGGAGCGGTAGGTGGCGACGGGGATGCGCTTGATGTAGCCGGTGTGGGTGATCGTGACGACCATGTCCTCGTCGGCGATGAGGTCCTCCACGTCGAGGCTCTTCACGGCGCCGCCGATCTCCGTGCGTCGCTTGTCGCCGTACTTCTGGGCAATCTCGCGCATCTCGTCCTTGATCACGCCCAGGATCTTCTCCTCGTGGGCGAGAAGGTCCTCGTAGTAGGCGATGGCACGACGAAGGCCGGCCAGCTCCTCCTCGATCTTGTCGCGCTCGAGGCCGGTGAGGCGGCGCAGGCGCATCTCGAGGATGGCTTGGGTCTGCTCGGGCGTGAAGCCAAAGCGCTCGATGAGGCGCTGGGAGGCCTCGGTGTCCGTCTGAGAGGAGCGGATGATGTGGATGACCTCGTCGATGTGGTCGAGGGCCATGAGGTAGCCCTCGAGGATGTGTGCGCGGGCCTGGGCCTTCTTGAGGTCGTGGCGGGTGCGGCGGGTGACAACGTCAACCTGGTGGTCAACGTAGTGACGAAGGATCTCCGGCAGGGAGAGGCACTTGGGCACGCCGTCCACGAGCGCGAGGTTGTTCACGCCAAAGGTGGTCTGCAGCGAGGTGAACTTGTAGAGGTTGTTGAGGACGACCTCGGGCACCATGCCCTTCTTGAGCTCGATGACGAGGCGGATTCCCTTCTGCGTGGACTCGTCGCGCATGTCGGAGATGCCCTCTATGCGCTTCTCGTTGACGAGCTGGGCGATCTTCTCCTGCAGCGTGCCCTTGCTCACCTGGTAGGGAATCTCGGTGAAGACGAGACGGCTGCGGCCGGTCTTGGTGGACTCGACGTGTGCCTTGGCTCGGATGGTGATGGAGCCGCGCCCGGTCTCGTAGGCCTGACGGATGCCGTCGGTACCCATGATGACTGCGCCGGTGGGGAAGTCCGGACCGGGCATGACCTGCATGAGCTCGTCGACCGTGATCTCGGGGTTGTCGATGAAGGCGCAGGTGGCCTCCACGGTCTCCGCGAGGTTGTGCGGCGGGATGTTGGTGGCCATGCCAACGGCGATGCCGGAGGAGCCGTTCACCAGCAGGTTGGGGAAGCGCGCGGGCAGCACCTCGGGCTCGGCGAGCGACTCGTCGTAGTTGGGCTGCCAGTCAACGGTGTCCTTCTGGAGGTCGCGCAGGAGTTCCATGGCGGGCTTGGCCAAGCGGCTCTCGGTGTAGCGCATGGCCGCCGCGCCGTCGCCGTCGATGTTGCCAAAGTTTCCGTGGCCGTCGATCAGCGGCGTGCGCATGGAGAACCACTGGGCGAGACGAACCATGGTGTCGTAGACGGCGGAGTCTCCGTGCGGGTGATACTTGCCGATAACCTCGCCGACCGTCCACGCACTCTTCTTGTGCGGGCGGTTGGGGAAGATGCCGGACTCGTTCATCGCGTAGAGGATGCGACGGTGAACCGGCTTGAGGCCGTCGCGCACGTCCGGGAGGGCGCGTGCGGTGATGACGGACATGGAGTACTCGATGAAGCTCTGCTTCATCTCGGAACCAAACTCGCTGATCTGGAGGCTGCCGCCGTTGATGTCGGTCTCGCCGGCGTCCTCGCCGCGCGTGTTGGCACCAAAGCTCTCCTCGAGCTCCTCGTCGTCGACGTCCTCGTCCTCCTCGGACTCCTCCTCGACGTAGACGTCGGCGCCGTCGTCTGCCTCGGCGCGGGCGAGCAGGCGCCTCAGGTCCTCGGGCATGCCCTCGGTGTTGTTGTTCTCGTCTGCCACGTATGGCCTTTCTCTGGATGATACGAGGGGACAGTCCCTTCGTATCATGGTCTAAATGATACGAAGGGACTGTCCCCTCGTATCATCCCGGCAATTGGTTACGCGTCGAGGAAGCGGGCGTCGTGCGCGTGCTTCTCGATGTAGTTGCGGCGGTACTCCACCTGGTTGCCCATGAGCTCGCGGACCGCGCGGTCTGCCATGGCGGCGTCCTCGATGGTCACGCGCTGCAGGATGCGCGTCTTGGGATCCATCGTCGTGGAAGCCAGCTGCTTGGGGTCCATCTCTCCCAGGCCCTTGTAGCGCTGGACCGAGTAGCCCTTGCGACGACGGCCGGAACCCTTGATTGCGGCGTGGGACTTGGCGTCGCCCTCGTCCTCCTCGTTGGGGTTGAGGCCGAGCTCGCGAATGGAGCGGTTGAGGATCTCGTCCTCGGGCGTCTTTCCGTCCGGGTAGACGTAGTGGATCTTGTTGCGCACCTTGATGCCAAAGATCGGCGGCGTGGCGATGTAGACGTAGCCGGCGTCGATGAGCGGGCGCATGTACTTGTAGAAGAAGGTCATCAGCAGGATGCGGATGTGCGCGCCGTCTACGTCGGCGTCCGTCATGATGATGATCTTGTGGTAGCGCGCCTTGGAGATGTCGAAGTCCCCGCCCTCGCCGGAGCCGGTAGTCACACCGGTGCCGATGGCGGTGATGAGGGCCTGGATCGTGTCGGAGGAGAAGGCGCGGTGATCCTGCACGCGCTCCACGTTGAGGATCTTGCCACGCAGGGGCAGGATGGCCTGGATGTCACGCCTGCGGCCGTCCTTGGCCGAGCCGCCTGCGGAGTCGCCCTCCACGATGAAGAGCTCGGTCATCTCGGGGTCGCGCACCGAGCAGTCCGCGAGCTTGCCGGGAAGCGCCGCGCTCTCGAGCAGGCTCTTGCGGCGCGTGGCCTGGCGGGCCTTCTGCGCGGCGAGGCGTCCCTTGGCGGCCTGGCTCGCCTTCTTGAGGATCTCCTTGGCCTGGTTGGGGTGCTCCTCGAGGTACTCGGACATGCCCTGGGAAACCACGCGGTTCACGAGCGTGCGCATGTAGGAGCTGCCGAGCTTGGCCTTGGTCTGACCCTCAAACTGCGGATCGGGCAGTTTGACGGAGATGACCGCCGTGAGGCCCTCGCGGATGTCGTCGCCGGTGAGATTGGCGTCCTTCTCCTTGATGATGTTCTTGGCGCGACCATAGTCGTTGATCACCTTGGTGAGGGCCGTGCGGAAGCCCTCGAGGTGCATGCCGCCCTCCTCGGTGTAGATGTCGTTGGCGAAGGAGAGCGTGTGCTCCGAGTAGCCGGTGTTCCACTGCATGGACACCTCGACCTCGCCCATCTGGGACTCGGGGGCGTCCGCGGCGGAACGGCCCTCGATGTAGATCGGGCGAGAGAGGCCGGGCAGGATGTCCTTCTCGTTGTTGAGGAACTTGACGAAGTCGATGATGCCGCCGGCGTAGCAGAACTCGTCCGTGCGCGGCGTGAGCTCGCGCTCGTCAACGAGCACGATCTTGAGGTTCTTGTTGAGGAACGCCGTCTCCTGCAGGTGGTCGTGCAGGGTGTCATAGCTATAGGTGGTGGTCTCGAAGATCTCCTCGTCCGGCCAGAACGTGATGGAGGTGCCCGTGGCCTTGGAGGTGCCCACGACCTTCATCTTCTGCACGGTCTTGCCGCGCTCGAAGACCATCTCGTAGACCTTGCCGTCACGCTTGACCTGCGCCACGAGCTTCTTGGAGAGGGCGTTGACGACGGAGACGCCAACGCCGTGAAGGCCGCCGGAGACCTTGTAGGCGTTGTTGTCGAACTTGCCGCCGGCGTGCAGGATGGTGAGAACGACCTCGAGCGTGGGGATCTTCTTGACGGGGTGCTTCTCCACGGGGATGCCGCGGCCGTTGTCGTCAACCGTGATGGAGTTGTCCGGGTGGACCGTCACCTTGATCTTGGAGCAGAAGCCCGCCATGGCCTCGTCCACGGAGTTGTCCACGATCTCCCATACCAGGTGGTGCAGGCCAGAGGCAGACGTCGTACCGATGTACATGCCCGGGCGCTTGCGCACCGCCTCGAGTCCCTCGAGGATCTTGATGGAATCCCCACCGTAATCGTTCTTCTTTGCCACGCTCACATCCTCTCACCGAGGGTTTGTATTCAACCCAAAGGCGTCTTTCTCATAGGGGCCAAACCTAAAAACGGCATAGCCCAAAGGATGATAGCGCTTGTGAGGCCGTGAGAGGCGCTCTGAGGCCACTCTCAACAAATTAGCTATGTTCTTGCTTTTGTGCTCTGATGGAGACTCTCATCGCCTGAGAAACGCTTTCCCTCAGGTTTGCGGGAAGCGCCGAGCAGAGCTTCTCTATCTCTTCCTCTTCGTCCGGCAGGAGACTGGGGAGCTCCCTTGGCAACGCAGCCTTCTCAACGCGGGAGCGCGCGGGAGCAGCGTCCTTCTTCTGGGCAGACCTCTTGGAGAGGCGAAACTCGATTCTGGAGAATCGAAGCCCAACGCTCTCTAGGCGCGCGAGATACACCTCGTGGTTTGCGGAGAAGTCCGTCATGAACGAGGAAGAGTCAACATAGACCGTGAGCTCGGGGTCGCGCGCACCCCGTCGGGGCTCACCCACGTACACACCCGAGGTGTGTGTGCGCTCAACATCTCCGTTCACCCTGTTCCACGCCAACCAGGCCTCGTTTTGGGAGTCACGCGCGCACGGAGTCGCAAGGTGCTCCACAACCAGGCCCATCAAACCGCCGACATTTGTCGTGTTTTGTTCCCTACGACGAACTTCGTCGACTATTTGGTCACCCACCAAAGCTCACCACCTCGGCATATTCAAGAATGTCATGCGAGAAGTAACCAAGGTTGGTCGTTGTTATGAGCGTTTGGATACCCCTGCCCACGAAGTCGACCACGGCGGCTCGGCGGCGCTCGTCCAACTCGCTCATCACGTCGTCGAGCAAAAGGACCGGCCTCTCCCCCAAGATCTCCTCCGCAAGCTCGACCTCCGCCATCTTCAGGGCGAGCGCTATGGAGCGCTGCTGCCCCTGCGACGCAAAGGCGCGGGCGTCACGCCCGGAGACGAGGAACTGAACGTCATCCCTATGGGGACCCACACAGGTCTGCTGGCGCCTCAGGTCGTTCTCCCTGGTGCTCGCAAGACACTCGAGAAAAAGCTCCCTGAGCGACTCCCTGTCGCTCACGAGGGCCTCTTCTCCCAGACTGCACACATAGCGGCACTCAAGCTCCTCGCCCGAGGAGATGGAGGCGTAGGCCTCCCTCAGCTTGTCCGCAAGCCGGGAGAAGAGCCTCAGACGCGCTGACAGGACGGCGGACCCTCCCAGGGCGACGGAGGCGTCCCAGGCGTCGAGCAGCGAGAGATCCGGCCTCTCCTCCTTGAGGAGACGGTTTCTCTGCTCCACGGCCCTCTGATACTCGGAGAGGACCCTCGAGAAGCCACTGCTGGCCTGACGACCAAAGCCGTCGAGCTCGTCTCTTCTCACCGACGCTCCGCGCTTGACGAGCGCGAGGTCGTCTGGAGAGAAGAGCACAGACATCAGACTCTCCGGCACCTCGGAAGCCTGGCAGCGCTTTCCGTTTCTCGAGAAGCGCCGCGCGGGCGGCGTCGTCGTCACGTCACAGCGAACGTCTACGACGCGACCGTCACCCTCGAGGCGGGCATCGATGCGCGCGGACTCGGCGCCGTCGCGGACGAGCTGTCTTGGCGTGGGCTTCCTAAACGAGGAACCAGCCGTCAGAAGCTGGAGCGCCTCCACGGTATTGGTCTTTCCCGCCGCGTTGGGTCCCACCAGAACGGTGACCCCCTCCGAGGGTCGAAGCTCGAGCCTCTCAAAGCTGCGAAAGTCCGCGAGCCTGAGTTCTTTGACGACAAGGCCCATCCTCTAGGCGCCCAGGCGCATCGGCATGAGGAGATAGAGGTAGTTAATCTTGCCGTTGCACTTGAAGATTCCCGGGTGAGCGGGGCTCTGGAGCTCGAGGCGCACCTCGCCAAAGTCCGAAGCGGCGCTCATGCAGTCGAGCACGTAGTGGTAGTTGAACCCGATCGTGAGCGACTGACCCTCCACCTTGCAGGACATGATCTCGGAGGACTCTCCCTGGTCGGGCGAGGAGGAGGAGAGCCTCATGAGGGAGCCGTCTGCGTCCACGTCAAGACGAATGGACGCATTCTGCTGGGCGATTGCGGAGACGCGCCTGAGCGCGGAGGAGAACTCCTGGGCGCCCAGCGTGACGGCCGTGGCACACGAGGACGGAAGAAGCTGGCGGTATGAGGGGAAGTTGCCCTCGAGGAGCCTGGTCACGAAGGTCGTCGTGCCAAACGAGAAGACGGCCTGGCTCTGCGTCGTGGAGATGGAGACCGTGTCCTCCATCGTTGGCATGGAGAGGACGTCATGGAAGACGGAGCCCATGATGACCGAGCAGAAGGGCTCGTCGGGAGCGGCCGCGACGGTGGAGTCGCACACCGCAAGCCTGAAGGAGTCCGTGGCAACGAGCCTAATGGTGTTGTTCTCGACGGTAATCTGAATGCCCTGCAGGAACTGACGAGTCGGCTCCTTGGAGGTAACGCGATAGACCTTGTCCACCATCTTGGCGAGAAGGGCACTCGGGAGCTCGATCGTGCGCTCCGGCTCGAGCTCGCTCCATGCGGGCCAGTCTCTGGCACTGAGCGTGTTGAGCCTAAACGTTGACTTATCGCAGGAGATGGTGACCATGCTTCCCGTCTCCTCGAAGGTGACGGCGGAGTCCGAGAGGGTCTTAACGATGTTGAGGAGGATCTTGCCGGAGACCACCGTCTCACCAGACTCCTCCACGTTTGCGGCTATGACGTGGCGAATGGAGATGGAGAGGTTGTTGGTTTGCAGCTCAACGGTTCCGTTTTCCGCCTTGAGGTAGATTCCGGAGAGTATAGGGAGCGTGGAGTTGTTCCCCATGCCCTTTGACACGACGGACAGGGCCTTCATGAGCGAGGACTGGCTTACGGTGAACTTCATCTTGGCCCTTTCTTCTAGTAAGTAATAAGAATTAAAGACAGTAGTAGTAATAGGGGTTGTAGAAAAGAAGACAAGTCGGTGTTTACTGAGTTCAGAGTCCTCAAGATAGCTTTCTGAGAGACCCTTGAAAATTGACACCCATGAACAGCGGAAGAGCGGGTCCCAAAATTCTCAACACCAGAACGTGACTTTTCTCCTCCTTTCAACAACCTTCCCACGCGGTTTTCTACATTGTCCTACACATTGCCGGTGATGCTCTCCCTCAACTGCATAAGACGATCATAGAAGCTCTTGTCGTCGCGTCGGGCGTCATCTACGACTCCGATGCTGTGCATGACGGTGGCATGACTGCGACCTCCGAAGTGCTTGCCGATGTCTGCCAGCGTGCGGTCGCAGAGCTCTCGGGAGAGCCAGATGCCCACGTGTCGGGCCTCCATGACGCCCTTGTTGCGCTTGTTGCCGATCAGGGTGAGATGGTCGATGTCATAGAACTTCTCCACGGCCCGCTGGACGTCCTCGATGGAGACGGTTCTGCCCGAGCTCGGCCAGCATTCGCGCGCGATGGACTCTATCTCGTCCTTCTCGAGCTTCTCTCCGCGCTTCTCGGCGGCCGTGGCGGCATAGAGGCACCGCTGGCAGAAGCCCTCGATCACTCGGATGTTGGTGCCCGCGCGCTCGGCCATGTAGCTCTCTATCTCCGGGGAGACTGTTCCCGTGAGGCCCGCCACGTTCTCGCGGAGCGCATCCTCGCGCATCCGCTCGCAGAAGGTCTCTATGAGGCGGAGCTTGAGCTCGTAGCTGGGAATCTGGATGGGCGTGGTGAAGCCCGCGGAGAGGCGGCTCGTGATGCGCTCGTCAAAGCCGTCCTTCCCCATCCCGAGCTGGGCGGGGGTGCGGTCTGCGGCGAGCACGATCTGCTTGCCGTTTGCGATGAGCTCGTTGAAGGTGTCGAAGAAGAACCCGACGGTTCCCATCTTTCCGGTCATCTTCTGGATGTCGTCGATGATGAGGACGTCTATGTCTGCGTAGTTCTGGCGAAGGACCGAGGCCGCCGAGCGCTCCGAATGGCGCATGGCCTCGGTGTAGTCCGTGATGAAGGAGGAGGCGTCGCGATAGACGCACAGGCGAGACGGGTCGTTGTGCGCAACGTAGTTCTGGATGGCGCGGAGCAGGTGCGTCTTTCCAAGACCGCTCTTGCCGTAGATGAACAGGGGGTTGTAGGTGCTGTTCATGCCGTTTGCAACCTGGAGGGCCGCCTGATAGGCGATGTCGTTCTCCTCGCCTCGGACGAATCGGTCAAAGGTCAGCTTTGAGGTGGTCGGAGAGATCTCTTCGACGAGGGGGTTGTTTCTCCTCCGTCTTGCCGCCTCCTCCCGGATGGCGTCTATGCCATCTTCCTCCCAGGTGTCCTCGGCGATCTTCTTGGGAGTGGGTCCGTCCCACGAAACCTTCGAAGACGTCGTGGCAGCGGTCCAGCTGTTGACCTCCTCGCGTGACATCGTCGAGGAGGGGCGACTCGTCGTTTGCTGCGTTGTTGGAACAAAGTTGACGTCCAGGGTCATTGGCTCAAACGCCGCCTGCGAGAGGCACTCCTCGATGATCTCCGCGTTCTTTGAGATGGTCTTGAGGACGAGCCTCATGGGAGTCTCGATGGTCATGACCGAGTCCGACATGCTCTTTGGGGTGCAGCCCCTGAGCATGGCGAGCGTCGATTCTGGCAGGTTCTTGGTGGCAAGAAGGTCGAGGGTGTCCTGCCAGAGCGCCTCGGCGTCCGATTCCAGAGTGAGTTCCATCTATGTCGCATCCCGATTGTTGAAAACTATGGGGCTCTAGTATAGCGATTGTTGACAACTTCTCGGGAAATCCTAGACGAGCGCGCGGCCGATGCCCGTCAGATGGTACTTCTGGCCAATCTTGGTTACCACACCCTGGGCCGCCAGGGAGGAGAGGGTCCTTGACCACGTTGCACCGGAGGAGCCGTATGTTCTTACGAGCTCCGTTGGGCCGGTGCTCTCATGGGTGGAGAGGTAGTCCATGACCTGCGATGAGCGCTCGTCGAAATCAATGTGGGGAGCCGTGGCGGGTGTCGCTGTGGCTGAGGGCACGGGAGCGGGAATGGGTGCCTGCCAGGCGGGGACGCCCTGCGCGGGAGGCTGCTGGAGTGGGGTGCCGTAGGGCATCTGCTGATAGGCCTGCGCTTGGGGAGAAGCTGGGGGAAATGGCTGCTGCCACTGCTGTTGGAAATAGCCAACATATGCGGGGGGCTGCGAAACCTCGGGCGGCGCGTCTTCCCTGCTCGCCCCGGACACCGCCCGTGCGCCCTCCTTTGGCCTGGTGGAGATGGTCACGACGGTTCCGCCGGCGATGTTGTCTTCCACCTCAAGACTTCCGCCCTTGTCTGCCATGTATTGCTGGACGTAGGGAAGCCCGCTTCCCACGCCTCGTATGTAGCGCTTCATCTCCTCCGTGGCGGAGCTCGTTCCAAACTCCAGCGCAAGGGACTTCTCTTTGATTCCGGGACCTTGGTCCGAGAAGCGGATGGTGTTTCCGTCGTCGAGGATGGTGATGGTTGGAGCTTGGAAGTACGCGTGGATGAAGTTCTCCACGATCTCTCGTATGACCATGAAGGGGATGTTCCCGCCCTGTTCCTTGGAGAGCCTGCTCACGGTGGCGGTGATCTCCTCGAGGTAGGAGCGAACCTCGCCCGGCTCGATGACAACAACTCGGGGCGCGGCGGAGGCGTCGTCGTATACGGCGATTCTGGCCGGGTGCCTCGCCTCTATCTTCTCCGAGCCGCTTTCTTCCCCTTCCTTCTCAACGAACGGATAGAAGTCTCTGGCCATGTGCTCCCCTTTCAACATCCGTTCGTCATTTGTAGAAAACATTTCAATGAGAATTCTATTTGAACGAAAGTTTTCAACATCTGTAAAACACTTGTTGATAACTAGAGAATCTGCGTCTCTCGTGCTGAAAAATCATAACACGCGGGAAGAACTATTTCGTTGTATGAAAGGATGAATCCAACCGTATGGAACTTTCTCAAGACGGTGAGCGGCTGACCCAAGCGGGAAGGATTCTCTCTTTCAGCCAGCTACCTGCGAAGTAATCGTGAAGATTGTCATCACAAAAAATTGACAGACCGCCGTTTTGACCCTTACAATCTCTAGGCTATTTGCTCAATGTGGACGTTCATACCCAACCGGGAGGAATAGACATGAAGCGTACGTACCAGCCCAACAAGCGCAAGCGCGCCACCACCCACGGCTTCCGTGCCCGCATGGCCACGAAGGGCGGCCGTGCTGTCCTCGCTCGCCGTCGTGCGAAGGGTCGCAAGCGTCTCACCGTGTAGCGCTTCCCATGAGGACCATTAAGTCCAGGAGAGACTTCGAGCGTGTCTTTTCGCGGGGGAGGCGTCTCAACGACGCTCTCCTCCGCGTTCGTGTGCTTGACATAGGAGAAGACGGCGAGGGGCGCATTGCCTTTGTCGCCGGAAAGAGAATCGGCGGTGCTGTTTACAGAAACCGCTGCAAGCGCGTATTGAGGGAAGCCTCAAGACTACTTGGTCTTCCCGTCAAGGGATACGACGTCATTCTCTTTGCCACCGCCTCCACGCACGACAGCAAACCTGCGGACGTGGCGGCCTCTCTGGAACGGATGCTTGAGAAGGCATGTTCAAGATGGTCCTAGACTCTCCAGGTAGCATTCCCTCGAGGGTCGCCCGATCTCTCATTCGCTTCTACCAGAGGCGGATTTCAACGGCTCTGCCCGCACGTTGCATATATGTGCCTACGTGTTCGCAATATGCGTACAGGGCCATCGAGAAGTACGGTTTTCTCAGGGGCATGTCGCTTTCGGTTCGTAGGATCTGCAGGTGTCATCCCCTTCACGCTGGAGGATATGACCCCGTTCCCTAGGAGGGCGCGGGCCATGGAGGAACCATGTGGGAATGGTTTATTGATTTTCTGACGTCGGTGCTCTCGGCCATCGAGGGAGTTGTTGGAGACTGGGGTCTTGCGGTCATCGTGCTGACCATCATCATCCGACTCATTCTTACGCCCCTCATGGCCCACTCCACCAAGTCTACGGCGCGCATGCAGGTCATGCAGCCCAAGCTTCGTGAGATTCAGGACCGCTACGCAGACGATCCCCAGCGTCAGGCCGAGGAGCTCCGTAAGGTCTACGCGGACATGAAGTTCAACCCCCTTGGCGGGTGCCTTCCCATCATCCTGCAGATGCCCATCTTCTTTGGTCTCTTCTCGGTGGCGCGTGACATCTCTCAGCTCGACGCAAACGCCAGCTTCTTTAACATTCTCCCGTCCATCTCAACCTCCTGCGCAAACATGGCTGAGGCCGGGGACTGGATTGCTGCGGCGCCGTATATCATTCTCAACCTGCTCTTTGGTGTGCTCACGTTCATCCCCATGGTTATGAACTCGTCCATGCAGGACTCCTCGCAGAAGACGCAGACCATGACCATGGGTGCCGTCATGGCCGTGATGATGCTCATGTTTGGTTGGGGCGTTCCCGCGGCCGTCCTTCTCTATTACGTGACCTCCTCCCTTTGGCAGGTTGTCCAGCAGCGAATCATCACCAAGGGCGTGATGGCCAAGGCCAAGGCTGAGGCCGAGGAGGAGGCGGCCAACAGCCCCGTTGAGGTCAACGTGGTGCGCCGAGAGAAGAAGCAGCGTCAGCACAAGAAGAACTAAATGCTGTTAGGCGTTAGTTAACAGTCTGAAGTTTTATTTCGGAGGATTTCATGACCGAAGAATTGGAAGAGGCGGAGCTCACGTCTGAGACTGGTCAGATCGACCAAACCGCTGGGGAGATTGACGATTTCTCCGAGATCCGCGCTCACTTTGAGGGTGGTCAGGAGCTGACCGACGAGGAGATGGATGCGATTGCCGATCTCGCTGTTGGCTATCTCAAGGGAATCCTGGCTCTCTTTGGTGAGAATGACTGCTGCATTGACGAGTATGACGGCGAGAACGGCGAGCTCATCCTCGATGTGAGCGGTGGTGACCTTGCCGTGCTGATCGGCCGGCATGGCAGGACGCTCGATGCCCTTCAGATGGTCCTGAACTCCCTCATGAGCAGCCGCATCAAGTTCTACTATCCCCTCGTCGTAGACATTGAGGGCTACAAGTCCCGCCGCCGCAAGAAGATCGAGAACATCGCGAGAAGCTCGGCGGCACGTGCCAAGGAGCGCGGAGGAAAGGTCACCCTCTCCCCGATGAACGCCTACGAGCGCAGGATCGTCCACCTTACGCTCCGTGATGATGCTGGCGTAGTGACGCATTCCGAGGGTGAGGACCCTGAGCGTCGCGTTGTCATCACCGCGGTGCGCTAGCGTCTCTGATCGTTGCCTTTCCAAGGGGGAGCTTGTTGTGAGCTCCCCCTTTTCTGTGACAATTTCTTTTGACTCGTATGTTTTTGTCAATGGGGAGCCCAGCATGCACGACACACTTGTAGATCAACTATGTGAGGAGCTGTCTGCCTATCAGATTGCTTGTGAGAGGGATGTGGCCAGTGCGCTTGTCTCGTACCTCGAGCTGGTTATCGAGAAGAACAAGGTTCTGAATCTCACTCGCATCACCACCCCGCGAGATGCCGTTACCTTGCATCTCGTTGATTCCCTCCTGCCCCTGAGCATGGCGGGCATTGAGATGTCCGATGGCAGCTCCCTTCTCGACATGGGAACAGGTGCTGGGTTTCCCGGTGTTCCCCTCATGGTTTACACGGGTGCCAAGGCCACGCTCGTGGATTCCGTGGGGAAGAAGGTCACTGCGGTCAATGAGTTTCTCCATGAGCTCTCTCTCACGCGCGGGGAGGCGGTACACGCTCGTCTTGAGGAGCTTGCTTTGAGGATGCCCTCCACCCAGACGCATGTCATCGCTCGTGCCGTGGCCAAGACGAACGTGCTGATCGAGTATGCGACGCCCTTTCTCAAGAAGGATGGCGTCTTGATCGTTGAGAAGGGCAGACCCGACGATCAGGAGCTGCGCGAGGCAGAGGCCGCCGCGAAGATCTGTGGTCTCGAGTATGTTTCACGTGAAACGTTTGAGTTGCCCCGGGAACTTGGCCATCGTGAGATCCTGCTCTTTAGGAAGACGGGAAGGCCGAGGATCAAACTCCCCCGAAGGAACAGCATGGCGAAGTCGAGCCCCCTGGGTGTCTCCTAGGACCTGACGGACAGATTCGTGCATTGAGGGATGTTTCACGTGAAACATCCCTCTCTCTCTTTAGAGATACGTTGCCCAAAGGCCTTCGGGGAGTTTCCGTCTGGTCAATCGCGTATGATTTTGAGGCGAGAAAGAAACAGAAACGGAGGATGTATGAGCTACAGAGACGTTAAGAGAGGCCTTCCACAGCGAGAGAGCAAAGTCATTGCTGTCATCAATCAGAAGGGTGGCGTCGGTAAGTCAACCTCCGTCATCAACCTCTCCGCCTGTCTCGGCGAGAACAAGAAGAAGGTTCTCGT
Source organism: uncultured Atopobiaceae bacterium (assembly GCA_944321385.1). Lineage (GTDB taxonomy): Bacteria > Actinomycetota > Coriobacteriia > Coriobacteriales > Atopobiaceae > Thermophilibacter. Next base: position 16,586 of record CALULC010000004.1, on the reverse strand, counting down.
AATCGACTTTGACCCTCAGGGAAACTCGACAAGTGGCTACGGAATCGAGAAGGATGAGCTAGAACATGACGTGTATGACGTCATTCTTGATGGCTTTCCTATTGAAGATGCCATCATTGAGACCTGTGAGCCAAACGTCTTCATAGTGCCGGCAACCATCCAGCTCGCAACCGCAGAGATCGAGCTTGTCTCGCTCGAGAAGCGAGAGTCCGTTCTCAAAGAAGCGGTGAACAGGGTCAAGGATGAGTTTGACTACGTTCTCATTGACTGCCCGCCCTCGCTCGGACTTCTCACGATCAACGCTCTTATCGCCGCAAACTCGCTCATCATTCCGATCCAGTGTGAGTACTACGCCCTTGAGGGGGTCGCAAAGCTTCTGGAGTCCATGGAGATGGTCAAGCGCCACAAGAACCCCAACCTTGAGATCTTTGGTGTGCTCATGACGATGTATGACAGCCGCACGACTCTCTCCAAGCAGGTTGTTGACGAGGTGCGTAGGTACTTTGGGAAGACGATGTTCAAGACAATCGTCCCCAGGAACGTGAAGCTCTCGGAGGCACCGAGTCACGGGCTGCCCGTGATCAAGTACGCACGCGTCAGCAAGGGCTCCCTGGCCTATATGAAGCTTGCGAAAGAGGTGGTTACCCGTGGCTAAGAAATCGGGACTCGGAAGGGGCCTAGGGCTTCTTGTTGGGGAGGCCGACGGCGAGACTGCCGGCATGCACCCAGACTCCACGCTTCCCATCGGGCAGATCAGGCCGAATAAGAACCAGCCAAGAAGAGTCTTTGACGAACACGAGCTTTCCGAGCTCACAGATTCCATCAAGCAGAACGGCGTGCTTCAACCCATTCTTGTTCGCAAGGTTGGGACTGACTACGAGATTGTTGCCGGAGAGCGCCGCTATCAGGCGGCGAAGGCAGCTGGCCTCAAGGAGATCCCCGTTGTCATTAGAGAGATCTCCGATGACGACGTGTTCAAGCTCGCTCTTATAGAGAACCTCCAGAGATCAGACCTCACACCGCTCGAGGAAGCACGGGGCTATAAGAAGCTCATTGCCGAGAAGGACATGACTCAGGAAGAGCTTGCCCGAGTGCTCTCTAAGTCCCGCTCGGCCATTACCAATACGATTCGCCTGCTCGACCTTCCGAGTGAGGTGCAGGAACTGGTTGATGATGGGCGTCTGAGTGCCGGCCACGCACGGGCGATTCTCGCGGTCCCAAGTGAGGAAGGGCGCATCAGGCTCGCACAGAAGGTGGTTGATGAGCGTCTGTCGGTACGGCAGACAGAAAGCCTTGCACCGCTGTTTTCTGTCACTGATGACGCCCCCAGGCCAACGAGGGCACCGCTTCCAGCGTCGTACAAGCGAGCCGCGAGGCAGATGAGGCTCGCGCTCGACACCAATGTCAAGGTGAGGTCCGTCAAGGGCAAGAACAAGATAGAGATCGAGTTTTCCGACGAGAATCAGCTTGCACACATCGTTGACCTTCTCGCCGGTCCGGGGACGTGGTCAGAGTGATAAAGGGTGTGCTGAGAGCAGCGGCAGCTATTGGAACAGTCGCAGCCGTTGGGGTCTTTGTCTACAGGTATCTTTTGACGGACGAGGCCAGGGAGTCTCTGCGCAGTGGCGTCACTGAGGTGAGAAACACCGTTGAGACCGTCAACAAGACGCTTTGCGACGAGCCCGACGAGAGGGCAGCGGCGCAGATTAATCGCCGCCGCACGCAGATGCAGTGGGAGAAGCTCGGTTACTAGCCGTGCTCAGAAAATAACACGCATGGTTTGACATGCGTGTTATTTTCAACAGCGTATATATGTAGTTTAAGCAAACTGTGCGTGTTAACCAGAGGCGGTCACGACGTTTCTAACGCCCGCGCGTCACACGCTGCTTGAGCTGACCGCAGGCAGCGTCTATGTCTGCGCCGCGGGAGTCGCGGACCGTTGCCTCAACACCCACTCGAGCGAGAGCACGCACGAAGTCCTGAGCGCGCTCCGGGGTTGAGGGGCGCAGCTTGGACCCCTCGACCTCGTTGAGCTGGATGAGGTTCACATGGGCGAGCGTTCCCTCGCAGAAGTCACAGAGGGCCTGGAGCTCGGACTCCGTGTCATTGATCCCGCCGATGAGCGCGTACTCGTAGGTGGGGCGACGACCCGTCTTGTTCACGTACTCGCCCATCGCGTTGTAGAGATTCACGAGGGAGTACTTGCGCACGCCGGGCATGAGGGCGTTTCTCGTCTTCTGGACGGCCGAGTGGAGGGACACCGCAAGGGTGAACTGCTCGGGCTCGTTGGCAAAGCGCATGATCTGGGGAATGACGCCGCAGGTGGAGACCGTGAGGTGACGAGCGCCGATGCCCGCGCCCTCGGGCGAGTTGAGCTTGCGCAGCGCCTCGAGCGTGGCGTCGTAGTTCATGAAGGGCTCTCCCTGGCCCATCATGACCACGCTCGTCACGCGCGTGTTGAAGTCATCTCGTACGTGCATGACCTGCTCGTATATCTCCGCCGAAGTGAGTGAGCGCGTGAGGCCGGCCCCACCGGTCGCGCAGAACGCGCAACCCATCGCACAGCCCGCCTGAGTGGAGACGCAGACGGCGAGGCGATTCCTGGACGGCATGCCCACGCACTCGACGCTCACGCCGTCGGGGAAGCGAAGAAGGTATTTGCGGCTGCCGTCGACCGACCCCTGACGGGCAACCTCCTCGACGCCTCCGAGCGTAAGACGCTTGGAGAGCTCCTCGCGCAGAGACTTGGGGAGGTTGGTCATGTCATCAAACGAGCGGGCGTTTCTCACCCACACCCACTCCTCGATCTGCTTTGCCCTGAACGAGGGCTGCTTGAGTTCGGCGAGAAGTTCGAGCAGCTCGCCGCGGGTGAGATCGTGAACGTCGCGCGGAGCGGCGTTCTGCGAGGAAAGCGTGGTGCTTTGAGACGTCATAGGGACCCCTGTCGTGGAATGGGTTCTTTGGAGTATCCTCTTCGAGGAAGCACGAAGGTGAGTCTAGCGCATATGTGCCGTTGCAAAGGGGCATCGATGGACAGAGAACAGCTGATGAGCAAGCGCGTCGTGGTCATCGGGGGAGGCTGGTCGGACGAGCGGGAGATTTCCATGAAGTCTGCCGAGGAGTGCCGCAGAGCGCTCGTCGAAGCCGGATTTACCACGGTTGACCTGCTTGATCTTGCTGCAAGGGACTTTGTTGCCAAGCTCGTGGGCGGCAGCTATGACGTGGCCTTCGTGGCTCTTCACGGCATGTACGGAGAGGACGGCTGCATCCAGGGTCTCCTCGAGATACTGCACATCCCCTACACCTTCTCCGGCGTTGCTGCCTCTGCCGCGGCCTCCGAGAAGCAGATGGCCAAGGCGATCTTCAAGGCCGCCGGGATCCCCGTTCCGGAGGGCATTGACCTCCCGAGCGGCGTGCAGCTGAGCGACGACGAGCTCGATGGCCTCGTTGAGCGCATCGGCTTCCCGATGTTTGTGAAGCCCGCCGCTAACGGCTCGAGCTTTGGTATCACGAGGGTCACGGAGAGGTCCCAGATCAACGCGGCCATCGCCCATGCGGGCACCGCGGGCGGACGCGTTCTCGTTGAGAGCTGCGTGACCGGTACGGAGATCACCGTCCCGGTGCTCGGCAACGAGGAGCCCCACGCGCTCCCGATCGTGGAGGTCGTGACGGGCGCCGAGTTCTACGACCTCAAGGTGAAGTACGAGCCCTCCTCGATGCACCACGTCATCCCCGCGCGCCTTGAGCCGGGCGTGTACGCCCGCGCGCAGGGCCTCGCCGAGCGTGCCCACCGCGCCCTCGGCTGCCGCGGCTGCTCGAGGAGCGACTTCATCGTCACGGCAGACGGCGTGCCCGTCATCCTTGAGACCAACACCATCCCTGGCATGACCGCCGAGAGCCTCCTGCCGGACTCCGCGCGTCACGGTGGCATCGAGTTCCCCGAGCTCTGCACGAAGTTCGTCGAGCTCGCCCTCGAGGGCGCCGAGAAGCGCGACTAGCCCATGACGGGTGCCGGCAGCTCCCTTGCGGACCTCATAGCCCAGAATACGCCCGACGAGGTGAGGCAGCGCTACCTCACGCTCGCCGAGCGCGCGGGGGACGTCTCCTTCGGCCCGCTCGAGGAGGACGTCGTGGTCTTGGACACCGAGACGACGGGACTCTCGTTCAAGGACTGCAGCCTCATAGAGATCTCGGCCGCCCGCCTCGAGGGACGCGAGGTGGTCGAGCGCTTTCAGACCTTCGTGCATCCCGACGCCCCGATTCCCGAGCAGATAGAGCGGCTCACCGGCATAACCAACAAGGACGTTGCCCTTGCGCCGAGCGCGCCCGAGGCGGTTGCCGCGCTCGCCGAGTTTGTGGGAGGATGCCCGGTCCTCGCTCACAACGCCACGTTCGACCGGACCTTCATTGAGGGCGTCCCAGGTGGCGCCGGCGTGAGCGACACCTGGATAGACACGCTCTCGCTCTCACGCATCGCCCTGCCGATGCTCACGACCCACCGGCTCGCGGACATGGCGTCTGCCTTTGGGTGCGCGTCGGTCACCCACCGCGCCTCTGACGACGTGGACGCCCTCTGCGGAATGTGGCGGATCATACTGCTGGCACTCTCCGACCTCCCCATGGGGCTTCTCGCCCTCCTGGCTGAGATGCACCCGGAGGTGAGCTGGGCGTTCAGGCCGGTGTTCTCCTATCTTTCTGAGGATGCGGGAGACCTCCCTCCCTTCTCTCTCGCGGCGCACAGAAGGCAGCTGCTCGAGGGGGTTTCCTGCGAGCGGCGCTTGGACGCTCGCGAGGCGGAGCGGCTTGACGCCCCGACGCAGGCCGAGGTGGAGGAGGCATTCTCCCCAACGGGTGTGGTCTCCAGGATGTACGCTCAGATGGAGCACCGTCCCGAGCAGCTTGCCATGGCGCTCGAGGTGAGGGATGCCCTGGCAAGCTCGACGCATCGCGCGATAGAGGCCGGGACGGGTGTTGGCAAGTCTGTGGCCTATCTTGTCCCCGAGGTTCTCTTCGCGCAGCGCAACCACGTGACCATCGGTGTTGCCACCAAGACGAACGCTCTGACGGACCAGCTCGTCTCTCACGAGTTGCCCGCGCTCTCGGGGGCGCTCCCCGGCGGGCTCACCTTCTCGAGCCTCAAGGGGTACGACCACTACCCCTGCCTCAGGAGGCTCGAGCGGGCGGCAAGAGACCCGCTGCCCGTGGCGCAGGACCCGCGCGACGGGCGATCGGAGAACGCGGTCTCCTGCGACATGCTCACCGCGATCGCGGTGACGTACGCGTTTGCCTGCCAGGCTCCAGACGGGGACCTCGACACGTTGGGAATCAGGTGGCGCTACGTCCCCAGACAGATGCTCACCACGTCTCCGGGCGCCTGCATGCGCCCGAGCTGCCCGTTCTTTCCCGAGGGATGCATGCTCCACGGCGCACGCCGCAGGGCGGCCTGCTCGGACGTTGTTGTGACGAACCACTCCCTGCTGCTGCGCGACGTTCAGGTTGAGGGCCGCATCCTCCCACCCATCAGGCATTGGGTCGTGGACGAGGCACACGCCTTCGAGTCCGAGGCGCGCAGGCAGTGGGCGCTCGAGGTGTCCGGCGAGCGGGCGAGGTACGCATTCGAGCAGCTCGGTGGCACAAAGTCGGGCGCAATCCACGGGGCCATGGTGGACCTCATGGGCGTTGAGGGGGATTCGCTGCCCCTGGGGCTTCTTTCCAAGGCGGCCTCCTCCCTCTCCCGAGCGTCCCTCGTGACCGCGGACCTCTTCGATGCCGTCCATGGCCTTGTTGGGGTCGCACGCGGCGGCGGGGGCTACGACGTGGTCTCCTTGTGGATAGACGAACAGGTGCGCTCTTCCTCTGAGTGGGCGGCGGTCATGGATGCCTCGTCCGCTGCGGACGACGCCCTCGACGCGGCGTGCCGCGACCTCGCCGAGGCGGTGAGCTCGCTCACGGTCGTGGCTCCCCAGGCGGCGGAGCGGCTCTCCTCTCAGACACGCTACCTCAAGGACCTTCTCGACTCCCTGCGGGTCATCTGTGACGGCACGGACACGAGCTACGTCTATTCCGCCCAGCTCTCGAGGTCCGCCAGGAGGATCTCCGAGGAGCGCCTGAACGCAGAGAAGATCGACGTGGGTTCGGAGATAGCCGCGCGCTGGCTCTCCGAGACGGAGAGCGTGGTCTTTACCTCGGCAACGATGGCGGTAAAGGACGACTTTGCCCACTTCGACCAGTCCGTGGGGCTCTCGGAGCTCGGGGACGGCTCCCATCGTGACGTCCGTCTGGAGTCGAGCTTTGACTACGACGCCAACATGTCCGTCATTGTGACCCGAGACATGCCGGCACCAAACGAGCGTGAATACCTCCCGGCCCTCGTCGACCTGCTCTTTGACGTGCACGTTGCGATGGGCGGCTCCGTGCTCACCCTCTTCACCAACCGGCGAGACATGGAGACCGCCTACGAGGCCCTTCGTCCGCGGCTCGCCGCCGCGGGTCTTGAGGTTGCCTGTCAGGAGCGCGGGTCGTCCGCCCGCCGCCTGAGGACGCGCTTCCTCGAGGAGAGGACGCTCTCGCTCATGGCGCTGCGCTCCTTCTGGGAGGGGTTTGACGCCGCGGGGGAGACGCTGCGCTGCGTGGTGATTCCCAAGCTGCCCTTTGCGAGCCCGACCGACCCGCTCGTCCGCGAGCGCGAGCTGCGCGAGGATCGCTCCTGGTGGCGGCACTCGCTGCCGGAGGCGGTCATCTCGGTCAAGCAGGCCGCGGGGCGCCTTATCAGGAGCGCCTCCGACACCGGCGTGCTTGTGCTCGGGGACTCGAGGGTCTTCTCAAAGCGCTACGGCCGTCTCTTCGTGGGGTCGCTCCCCTCCCGCAGCGTGTCCGAGCTCGAGCGAGCAAACGTCGGGCGCTTCATCAGCCTGTGGAGGGCATCGCACGAATGAGCAGCGGCGCCGGGCGCGCGGTCGGCCTCAGTTGCCGAGCGCGCGTCTCGCGTATTCCCTTACGAGACCGGAGAGCTCCTCATCGTGAACGTGTGCCGTTCCGGCACATGCCGCCAGCATCCGAACGAGCCACTCCCCACCAAAATAGGGGGTCTCTGCCTCCACGACGCCACCTGCGCGCTCGGTTATGCGCAGGTCGTGCCAGGGGAGAAGATCGAGGTAGGCAGGGTCGGTGAAGGTGATCGAGACCATCCTCCCCGCGCCGGGCGCCCGTGCCTCGGGCGCTTTGATCTTCTCGCCACAGGAGGCTTGGGTCATCCTGTCCACCCTGAAGGTCCTCTCGCCTGCCCGGTCGAGGTCGTATGCGTCAAGAAACCACGCGTCGTCTTCGTGCCTGAGCTCGAGACACGCAACGCGTCGAGGCTCGGGGTCCATTTGGGGCTTCTGATAGGTGAAGCCCAGGACGAGACTTCGAGAAAGGGCCCTGCCAATCGCGCCGAGAACATCTGAGAGCTCCCCCTCTCCCTCCTCGCCTGCCATGAGGCGACGAACCAGGCGCTCGTCAACGGGTTCTGAGGAGAGCGAGAGCTCGAGTTGGCTTCTGAGGGGGTCATCCGAGCGCGCCCCCATCCTCTCGAGCGCGGCAACAAGGGCGAGCGTCTCGTCATGGGAGAGGCGGAGTCTTCTTCCGTGCACCCCGTCGCCCTTGATGAGGGTGACGTACCCATCCTCCTCAACAAGGGGGAGCCCGACGTCTCCGAGAAGCGTTGAGGAGAGAATCAGCGAGACGAGCTTCTCGGCTTCCGTCAGGTCAACTCCCATTCGCTGAGCGACGGCGCTCGGCTCCAGGGTGTCCCCGGTCTCTGAGAGACTCGAGACGAGCGTGACGAGCGCACGTGCCTCGTCCAGGGCGCCCGGCCTTCCGGCACTCCGTCTCTTAGTTGCCATCTGCGATTGCCCCCTCAAGTGCCTTGCACCACGCCGAGACGAGCTGAGGCGGCTCGATTGGGGTTATCCCCGCATAGATTGCCCAGCTTGCCGCTGCGGAGACGTCGCTGAAGGGAACGCTCCACACGTCCTTGTCGTCTCTTTGAGAAAAGGACCCCTGTGCTCCGGCACGGCGCCGAACCTCGTCTTTACGGCCCTTGGGCACCTCGAATACCGCCGTTGAGGAACAAGGGCCCATCTGGAACGGAAGGCGTCGGTAGTCATCCACGGAAAAGTCCTGAGGAACGACATAGGAGAATGCTGGGAGGGGAACCACCGAGGCAAAGCGGTCGACTCGATACGTGCGCTCCGTCCCCTCCTCGACCCGACCGTCCCCGTCGAGCTTGGCGGCAACCAGATACAGGGCGCCCCTGAGACCAAAGAAGGCATAGGGGGCCAGCAGGCGCCTCGACTCGGAGCCTTGTGCGTTGACGTAGTGAGCCTCGACCGGGGTTCGGTCAGTGAGGCATCGCCTGAGTACGGCGACCTGCCTTGGCGTGGAGGGGCCGGCGGCAAGCTCGGCGGAGAGCGACTCCGAAAAAGAGCGGGCGAGCTTTCCGAGTGCAAAGCGCAGGTTGTCTGCGAGGGGGAACGAGGGGTCGTCAACAAGCGGCCTGCAGGCGAGCTCGAGCGCCGCGGCGTCGGCGGGGGCGAGCTCGGGGCCGCCCGCAAACGAACGCGCGGCGTCCGCCTCCCAGAGGGTCTCGCCAGTGGCGGCCCTGTGGCCTGCGAGGATGACGCCGCATGCGGCGAGCATTTCCCGGTCGCGCGAGAAGGCCTTCCTAAAGCTGTCGGGAGAGAGCTCGGGATAGTGGGAGCGTGCAATATCGGAAGAAGTGATGGGTGCCGAGGCGTTCATGAACTCGAGGGCGAGGGAGCAGATTCTTCTCGCCCTCTCGTCATCTCGCGTGAGCTTCATGTCCCCTCCAACCGTTCGTGGTTCCTTCGTTGAGTCTTTCCCAGTCTCTAACGCGGAAAGCGTGCACAAGACGTATACTCTTTTGATTGTATGCACCACGCGCGACGACGCTTGCGACACTCGTGAAAAGGACGCTTCGCATGGCCATGACACACGACTACCTTGACTACCTCAACGAGAAGATCGGCATTTCTCCCGCAAACAGCGAGGAGGAGCTCCAGGCCGCACAGGTCATCTCCGAGCTTATGGCTCAGCACGACGTTGAGCCCGTTATCGAGGACTTCAGCGAGCCCAAGCTATCAGGGCTGGTCCCGGCCGTCCTTGCCGTCCTCAGCCTGCTGGGAATGGTGCTCGTTGGCGTTGGCGTTGTCTCTCTGACCATCGTCGGCCTCATACTCGCCGCCATCCCCGCGGTCCTCTCGCTCATGCGAGTCTTTGGCCGCTCGCCGAAGATCTCGTTTGGCCCGCGCGCGCAGAGCCAGAACGTCATTGCGGTGCACAAGGCGGCCGGCCCCCTCGTGACCAAGGGCAGCCGCACCATTGTGGTGTGCGCGCACTATGACACCCCGCGGGAGAACTTCCTGTATACCTCCCCTGTTGCACCGTACGTCACCCTGCTGGGCCGCCTGAGTGTCCCCTGCTCCCTCGTGGTTGCGGTATGCGCCCTCCTTCAGGTGTTTGGCTTCCTGCCCGGCGTCTTCCGCGCCATCCTCTGGATCGTGGGCATTGTGGCCGCCGTCCCTGCCGTCATAGTTGCCGCCGGCACCATCGGCAGCCGATTTGGCGCCTGCACGGACGGTTCCAACGACAACAAGTCTGGCGTTGCCGCGATGCTCGGCGTTCTTGAGAACGTCCGACCGAGCGGCGCCGTGCCCAAGGACCGCAGCGTCGTTCCCGTTGTCGAGCCTCAGGGGAGCGAGGATGCCGCGGACGTCGAGCCCGAGGCTCCCGTTGCAGATGAGGCTCCCGCCACCGCCGCCACCACCGAGTATGTTGCCGATGTCCCCGTCTTTGGAGCCGAGGTCGAGGGCGTGCGCCATGGCGAGGAGGTCCTGAGGTCTCTGGGCATCCTTCCCGAGACCTGCGAGATCGAGTACCTCGTCAACCCGAGCTATCAGCCGGAGGGAGTCTCCGGCATCGATGGTGCCGAGAGCGACGAGGAGGCGGGAACCACCGGCAGCATGGACGCCACCGCCTCCAGCTCTCCCGACAAGACGATTGCCGCTCCGCCGGCCTCTGAGGACGGGGAGGCTGACGCAACGCTTCCCTCTAGGACTTCCAGGAGAGGTGAGTCCTCGGGAGAGAAGGGCTGGGGCAAGACGGGCTTCATCCCCAAGCTTTCCAACCTCGCTCGCCGCGCCTCGCTCTTTGATCTTCCCGATCCCTCTGGCAACGAAGTCGATCCTCTCGCCACCGACCCCAATGGTCGTCGCGTCACGGCCGACGATGTCGCGGGCTCCTCTGATGACGCCCCGACCATAGAGCCGCTCGAGACCATCACCGCGAATAACGACGACGACACCGTCAAAGATCCCGCCGAGAAGAAGAACCCGTTCCTCTCGTTCATCGAGCGCCTGCGCGACAAGCTCGCCTCCTCTGACGAGACGGCCGAGCCCGAGGACGACTCCGCGGACGATTCCGCCGACAAGGACGATGACAGTGCCTGGAGGGGCGGTGCGGCAACCCGCAGCGGCCTGCGCCTCGTGGGCGACGACGAGGGCGTCAACCAGGTTGATGACCAGGCTGACGATCAGATGGTCGACAATGTGGTCGATGAAACATTCGAGGAGGACGAGGCCTGGGCAGAGGATGACGCTGAGGCCCAGGAGGATGAGTCTGAGGAGTTGTCCCTCGTAGACGACGATGAGGCGCTCGATGAGACTGACGAGACGCCGACCTCGGAAGACCTCAGGGACGAGGTGCTCTCGCTCAGGGACGACGCCCTCATCGCCCACGATATTTGGTTCGTTGCCCTTGGCGGATCCTCCCTCGACCACGCCGGCATGCGCGCGTTCCTCGCAAACCACCGCTCCGAGATCCGCGGTTGCTTCGTGATCAACCTTGACTCCATCGGAGCCGGTCAGCTCGTGACGCTCAAGAACGAGGGCCTCGAGGAGACGCGTCGCGCCGACCGCCGAATCAGCCGACTCCTGAGCACTGCCGCCACCGACCTTCACGTTGAGCTTGGCTCCGAGGCCCATGACTGGGCGGACACCGACGCCACCCCGGCGATGCGCTCCTCCCTGCGCTCCGTCACCATCATGGGCGTCGAGGAGAGCGGCCTTCCGGCGCTTTCCGGCACGCCCGCCGATGTTGCGGAGAACGTCGACGGCGTCCAGGCCTCTCAGGTCGCCGCTCTTGTCACCGAGGTCATTCGTAGGTCCTAACCAGGGATTGTTCGATTTGGTCGATGCGTGCCCCGCGCCCCTAACTGGGACGCGGGGCACTATCGTATGAGCGCTCCTTGTGCCCTCCCGGCGTGCCCGATGGCGGGAGGATTCCCGCCGCCGAGGCGGTCGCCACCAACAAGCCGCGCCCTCGGAGCCCCGCGCACCTGGTGCCGTCGCTTGTTGAGCGTCCTTCTCGGTGACCTGATTTGTTTCCGCATGGCTTCCCTCCGTTCCCGTTGCACAAGACGTTAGGGAACGACGTCCGCACCTACCTGACACAGGATGTGCGTGGGCTGTCATGAGGAGAGGGAGATTCGCGCGTTTTGATTCAGGGGCTGCCGCGACGTGAGAGGCCTCGGTGTTGGGTGCGGCCCAACCGGTGTTTCTCGCCACAGGATTTACACGATGTATCTGCGCAAACGAATCCTTGGTCTGTATGTGGCGCATCAACGGCCAATTTGACCCAAATCCGGGATGCAAACCGTCACGACCGCATCTGTTTCTAAGCTTCAGCCTGTTGCCACTCTTTGCGGCGAGAGGGTATACTCATCCATGCGCTGATTGTCTCTGCGCACATCTGCGGGCATCGCCAAGTGGTAAGGCATCAGCTTCCCAAGCTGACACTCGCGGGTTCGAGTCCCGTTGCCCGCTCCAGAACGAGCCTGGGCCCCAGCCGGGGCCCTTATTTTTGCAGCTCCCAGCGCGTCCCCCGCGCCGGTTGAGCAGGTCGAAAGGATGATACGTGGCCGCTCTACCCATGACCGATGAGGAGTGCCGTCTCGCCACCGAGGGGCTCTCGGACCAGATCGAGCTTTACGCAAACCTGCTCGTGCGCAAGGGGGTGTCTCTGCGCAGGGGGCAGGAGCTCGTGCTGCAGGCGCCCGTGGAGCGCGCCGACTTCGCGCGGCGCGTGGTGGCCGCCGCCTATCGTGCGGGTGCGGGGCACGTTACCGTCATCTGGGGCGACGATGTGGTGAGTCGCCTCACGTACGAGAACTGCCCGCTGGAGTTCTTTGAGCACACGCCCTCATGGCAGGTCGAGCAGCTGGACTCGCTTGCCGAGGACGGCGCGGCGTTCCTCTTTCTCGAGGGTCAGGACCCGGCGATTCTCAGGGGCATCGACCCCGCCAAGCCCGCTTCCGCCTCTCGGGCCCGCAACACCGAGTGCCGCTCCTTCCGCGACGGAATGGACTTTGGCCGCAACGCATGGTGCATCGCCGGCGTTCCCGTGCAGGCCTGGGCAAACGAGGTCTTCCCGGAGCTCTCTGCGGCAGAGGCTCTCTATCGTCTGTGGCTTCTCATCTTGGAGGTGTCTCGCGCCGATGGAGACGACCCCGAGAGCGCCTGGGAGACGCACAACGCCTCCTTCGAGAAGACCAAGCGGTTCCTCAACAACCATCGCTTTGACGCGCTGCACTATACCGCCGAGAACGGCACCGACCTTGTGGTCGGCCTGCCCGAAGGTCACGTGTGGGACGGTGGTGCCGGACGGACGCAGGACGGCGTGACGTTCTTCCCCAACATCCCCACCGAGGAGGTCTTCACCTCTCCGGACCGTCTGCGCGCCGAAGGCGTGGTCCACTCTGCACTTCCGCTCGTGCATGCCGGCCAGATGGTGAGGGATTTCTGGCTGCGCTTTGAGGGCGGTCGCGTGGTCGACTTTGGGGCGGAGCAGGGTCGCGAGATGCTCCGCAACATCATCGAGACGGACGAGGGCTCCAGCCGCCTTGGCGAGGTCGCGCTCGTTTCCAAGAACACGCCCATCCGCCAGAGCGACACGCTCTTCTTTGACACGCTCTACGACGAGAACGCAAGCTGCCACCTTGCGCTTGGCATGGGCTTTCCGGAGTGCGTCTCCGGCGGCGTGAGCATGAGCAAGGAAGCCCTGCTCGAGCACGGCGTCAATCAGAGTGCCGCCCATGTTGACTTCATGATTGGCACGGACGACCTCTGCGTAACGGGCATCTGCGAGGACGGCACCGAGGTTCCGGTTTTCGTCAACGGACAGTGGGCTTGGGAATAGGGGCACCCCGGCGAGCCGCGCTCCACGCGTGATAGAATCGTCATTGCGCGCCGTTAGCTCAGTTGGTAGAGCAGGGGACTTTTAATCCCAAGGTCCAGGGTTCGAGACCCTGACGGCGCACCACTGAAGGCATGGCAGGTCAGAGGCCTAGGGCTTCTGGCCTGTTTTGTTTTGAGCGCGGCGCGCCGCGCGCGGACTCCGTCACGCCGCCGACCCTGGAATGGCGCCAAACGCACTCTCAGATATGAGCCACGGCCTCGGCGGCATCCGCGATCGCGGCAATGACGACCTGCCGGTCCTTCTCGCCCACACCCCGGGCGTGACACATGTAGGCGGCATGACTCCCGTGAACCTGGTAGGTGAGCAGCACGTTGAAGCGGAGGTCGTCGGCGAGCAGGGGATGCTCGTCAAGGATGCGGGCGCGCAGCTCGCGCTCGACGCTCTCCACAAGGACGTGCTCCTGCCCATGGGAAAAGAGGGTGTCCACCTCGCCCGCGTGTGCGATGAACGCCGAGAAGAGCTCGCTCGCAAAGCGCCGCGGGTCGGCGAGAAACGAGTCGGGTGCCGCCAGCTCGTCGATCACGCGGCGCACGAGGTCATCCTGGAGCTCGCACGACAGGTCGACGATGCTGTGATAGTGCAGGTAGAACGTGGCCTTGCTGACCTCTGCGCGCTCACAGAGCTCGCGGACCGTCATGCGCTCGAGCGCGCGCTCCTCGCGCAGGGCGAAAAACGCCTCGCACAGCGCCCGCAGGGTTCTTCTCGTCCTGAGGTCCGTTTCTTGCCTCCTTGCGAAAAACGTCCAGTAATGGACGATTGAACAAAGGTGTTGGTGGCCATTTCCCCGGCCGCCGTATACATTGATTCTAGTCAAATACTAGACACCAGTACAGGAACTGAATCTTTTGGATCGGGGGAGCCATGAGCACGTGGGAGGGCGTTGACCTGGCGGCGTTCTACGCGGGGCGCGACTTTGAGGCGTGGCGCTGGATGGGGGCTCGCCTCTCCGGTGACGGCGCGGACTTTCGCGTGCTGGCGCCTGCGGCGGCGGGCGCGAGCGTCCTTCTCGGCACGCCCGGCGGTGAGGCGCGCGAGGTTCCCATGACACGCTGTCTCAACGGGGCATTCCTGGAGGCGCACGTTCCCGGGGTCCATGAGGGGGATGCCTACGAGTACCGCATCTACCTGCGCGGCGGCGGCTTCCAGGACCACTGCGACCCCTACGGCCTGGGGATGGAGCTGCGTCCCTCGCATCGCTCCTTGGTGCGCGACCTCGGGCGCCGCGAGTTTGCGGACGCGGCGTGGATGGGCTCCCGCACGGCCTGCCAGGACAGGCCGCTCAGCATCTACGAGCTCCATGCGGGCTCATGGAAAAAGCCGGGGCCGGATCCGGACGCCTGGTACACCTACGACGAGCTCGCCGACCTGCTCATACCGTACGTGACCGAGCTCGGCTGCACGCACGTGGAGTTTCTCCCGCTGGCGGAGCATCCCTTCGACGGCTCCTGGGGCTACCAGGGCTGCGCGCCCTTCTCGGCAACCAGCCGCTACGGCACGCCCGAGCAGCTCATGGGCCTGGTTGACCGGATTCACCAGGCGGGTATTGGGGCGATCCTGGACTTTGTCCCCGTGCACTTTGCCACCGACGCCTGGGCGCTCGCCAACTTTGACGGCACCCCGCTCTACGAGTACCCCAACGACGCCGTGGGCGTCTCCGAGTGGGGCAGCCACAACTTCATGCACTCGCGCGGCGAGGTGAGGAGCCTGCTTGCCTCCGCCGCGGACCTCTGGCTTGGCGCGTACCACTTCGACGGCCTGCGCCTGGATGCCGTGAGCCGCATCGTCTACTGGCAGGGCGACGAGCGGCGCGGCGTCAACGGCATGGGCGCGGACTTCCTGCGCGGACTCTGTGACGGCCTGCACGCGCGTCACCCCGGCTGCATGCTCATCGCCGAGGACTCGAGCGGCTTTCCCGGCGTCACGCGGCCCACGGCCGAGGGCGGCCTGGGGTTTGACTACAAGTGGGACCTCGGCTGGATGCACGACACGCTCTCGTACTTCCAGGCGCCCCCGGAGGAGCGCCGAAACGCCGAGGGCCGCCTCACGTTCTCGATGATGTACTTCCCCAACGAGCGCTACCTGCTGCCCCTGAGCCACGACGAGGTGGTGCACGGCAAAGCCACGATCGCGCAGAAGATGGACGGCGGCTACGAGGGCAAGTTTCCGCAGGCGCGGGCGCTCTATCTCTATATGGCGACGCACCCGGGCAAGATGCTCGACTTCATGGGCAACGAGTTTGCCCAGCTCCGCGAGTGGGACGAGAAGCGCGAGCAGGACTGGTGCCTGCTGGGGTACCCCGTGCACGACGCCTTCTTGCGCTTCCGCCGCGAGATGGGCGCGGCGTACCGCGAGCACCCGGCGCTCTGGGAGCGCGACTACCGCGCGAACGGCTTTGCGTGGCTCGACTGCGAGCAGCTGATGCCGTGCTGCACCGCCATCCTGCGACGGGGCGGAGGGGAGCGAATCGCCGCGCTCTTCAACCTGGACTCGGCTGCGCACGAGTACGCGGTGCCGCTGCCGGCGGATGCCGCGGGCGCGTCCGGGGCGGAGGTCCTTCTCGACACAGACTGGCAGCGCTACGGTGGCTCCACGCCGGATGGCGAGACGGCGTGCAGCGTGGGGGAAGGCGAGCTCGTCTGCAATCTGGCCCCGCTCTCGGGCGTGCTCATTCTGCTGAGGTGAGCCAAGGGGGACGGGAAGTCTGTCCCGCGAACGCCGCGCATGACCGAGGTGTGCCCACAATGTTTCAATAAGGAATCGTTTCACGTGGAGCCTTGCCGCGCGTCGCGCATAGTCCTATAGTCAGCCTCGTCAGACAGCCGCGGGCCAATAGCCCGCGCCCGCTCAACTACTGAGGAGGCCAACGTTGATGAACGTTCACAGCGCATGCGTGACCGCTGCGCCCCTCCTCGCCGCCCGACGCCAGAACCGACGAATCACGCCCTAGATGTCGCGTGTCGCTTCTGCATGCCGGTCGCCATTGTCTGACCATGCCTAGCGCCCCGCGACGTCGGGGCATTGTTTTGAGCAGTCGTTTTTCACCCATCGTTCATGCGGTTATCGAAAGGAAGCATCATGGCAGAGAAGGAAAAGGTCGTACTCGCGTACTCCGGCGGACTTGACACGTCCGTCATCGTCAAGTGGCTGCAAATCGAGAAGAACCTCGACGTCATCGCCATCTGCGGCAACGTGGGCCAGGACGAGAAGGACCTCTCCTGGATCAAGCAGAAGGCCCTCGACATGGGAGCCATCGCCTCCGAGGCCATCGACAT
>CALULC010000003.1 GCA_944321385.1 uncultured Atopobiaceae bacterium | reverse complement strand
CCGATGATGAGCGTCACGTTGTGGCCCAGGTCCTGGAACTGGCGCATCTTGCGCAGCGGCACGGCGTGGCCGAGGTGGAGGTCCGGCGAGGTGGGGTCAACGCCCAGCTTGATGTTGAGCGGCGTGCCCTTCTCGAGCTTCTTCTTGAGCTCCTCCAGCGGCACGATCTGCATCGTGCCGGACGTGATGACCTTGAGCTGTTCGTCAACTGGCAGCAACGATCTCTCCTCCATAAGCTCTCTATGAGTCCAAGCCGCTCCAAGACGGCGCATAGCTCTTTAGCATACCAGCAAGTGAGCGCAAGAGCAGGCATCTTTCTTCGTGGCGGACGGCGGATGCCGAGGCGTGCCCCTTCCCATGTTCACGGACTCATCACGCAAGAGCGACCTGGCGAGAAGAACCGGAGCGCAGCACGTATAATGTTGGATAACTGTGAACTGTCTCCCCGGAACAGGAGGGGTACATGGGCATACGAACCCGACGTGCACGGGCGCACTCGAAAACCCACTTCGTCGGCTTTAGCCTTGCGGGACTGCTGGGCTTCATCGCGCTTCTCTGCGTGACACTCGCGCTCTCTCTGGGTGCCGTCGTCTCCAGCTGGCTCGAGGACCTGCCCGATTACACGTCCGCAGACGCGTTCCTCGTGGCAGAGCCCACCCGCGTCTATGATGCGGACGGCAACGAGATCGTTGCCTATTACCTGCAGAACCGCCGCTCGGTGGACCTCGACCAGATTTCCGATTACGTGAAGAAGGGCTTTGTCGACACCGAGGACGTGCGCTTCTACCAGCACAACGGCATCGACCCCGAGGGCATCTTGCGCGCGGTGGTGGTTCAGCTCACCGGCGGCTCCGAGGGCGGCTCCACCATCACCCAGCAGCTCGTGAGAAACACGGTCCTCTCCGACGAGCAGTTTGAGAACTCCCTGCGCCGTAAGGTCCGCGAGGCCTACATCGCCATCCAGATGGAGAAGACGTACACCAAGGACCAGATCCTGAACATGTACCTCAACACCATCTTCTACGGCAACGGAGCATACGGCATCGAGGCCGCCTCGATCACCTACTTCAACAAGAGCGCCGCCGACCTCACCCTCAACGAGGCGGCAACGCTCGTGGGCATTCCCAACTCCCCCACCTACTACGACCCCTTCGTGAACTACGAGAACTGCAAGAGCCGTCGCAACCTGGTCCTCTCCCGCATGCTCTCCGCAGGTCACATATCGCAGGAGGAGTACGACGCCACCATCGAGGAGGAGATTCCCCTCAACCCCGGAAAGCTCACCGACTCCGTGAGCACCTACCCCTACTTCACGGACTACGTGCGCAACCTTCTGCTCCAGGACTTCTCGTCAGAAACCATCGCCCAGGGCGGCCTCAAGGTCTACACGACGATTGAGCCCGACAAGCAAAAGGCGGCCGAAAAGGCCGTCGACGATCGCGTCGCGATGGCAAACAACTCAGACCTTGCCGGAGCGCTCGTCTCGATCGACAACTCCAACGGCCACATCGTTGCCATGGTGGGTGGCCAGAACTACGGCAATGATGTCGAAGCCGGACAGAGCTCGGTCAACCTTGCCACGAGCCTCCGTCAGCCGGGCTCGAGCTTCAAGAGCATCGTTCTTCTCGCCGCGCTCAATGCGGGCATGAGCCCGAGCGTTCTGATCAACTGCATGCCAACACTGCAGGTCACGCCCACGTGGGCCCCGAGCAACATCGACTACCACAACTACGGCATCTGCACGCTCCAGCATGCCACCGCCGTCTCCTCCAACACCGGCTACGTGCAGGTCGCAGAGGCCATCGGCATGGACAAGGTAATCGAGATGGCAAAGACGGTGGGCATCGACTCCACGATCAACGAGGGCCTTGCGTCGAGCCTTGGCTCTTCGGAGGTGTCTCCTCTTGACATGTGCGAGGCCTACTCCGTGATTGCGAGCGGCGGCGTCCACCGCAACCCCGTGGCGATCACCAAGATCGAGGACCGCAACGGGAACATCGTCTATGAGCACGAGGACGAGCCCGAGCAGGTCATCGACTCCGCGATCGCCGAGGACGCCACGGATGTCCTCAAGACGGTCATCACCGAGGGCACCGCGACCGTCATGACCTCCTACTACAGCGCCAACCAGCCCATTGCCGGCAAGACGGGCACCTCGGACAACTACGCCGACCTCTGGTTTGTGGGCTTTAGCCCGCAGTACACCACCGCCGTCTGGACCGGATGCCCCAACTACGGACAGAAGCGCGTCATCTTCCGGGGAAGGACCGGCAACGGCACCGACCTCCCGGTTCCCATCTGGGGCACCTACATGAGCTCCATCCTCTCCGGCACGGAGCGCGAGGAGTTCCCCACCGCCGATCACGAGGCCGAGTACCAGCCCAACAGCTCCTGGACCTTTATCGGGACGAGCCAGGGCGTCAACGGCTGGGGCTCCGGCAGCAGCAGCTGGGGCTCTGGTTCCGGCTCTGGCTCTGGTAGCGGCTGGAGCTCCGGCGGAAGCAGCAGCTGGGGTTCTGGTTCTGGTTCTGGCTCTGGCTCTGGAACCGGCAGCGGGGGCGGCGAGACGACCACCGACCCGGGTGGGACCGACGGCGGAAGCACCACGCCCTCCGAGCCCGTAACGCCCACTGAGCCCCCGGAGGAAACCGACCCGGGCACCGGCGGAAGCCAGGGCGGCAACACTGGCGGGAACACCGGCGGCGGCACCGGCGGCGGCACCGGCGGAAACACCGGCGGCGGCACCGGCGGAAACACCGGCGGAAGTACGGGCGGAGAAACTGGCGGCGGCACCGGCGGCAACGAGGGCGGAGGAACGCCCACGACCCCCGGGGGAGGCGAGAGCGGCGGCGAGCAGGTTCCCACCACCCCCGTCTAGCCCAGCACCCTCAAACAGCACTTGAACGGGCGCCACTCCCCGATTACGGGAGGGCGCCCTTCTTTTGGTTGAAGTTACTGTCCTATCATGCGAGAAGGGAATTGCTGCATCACCTTCCTCTCGGAGGACCTATGACCTATAACGACAACGGCAGGCGCCCCCGGACGGGCGCGAGTTCGCTTGGCGGATCCTCACGCACCCACGCGCCCGGACAGCGTCTGCAGGTCCCCGGACAGGGCACCTATCACGGTCCCCGCGGCACCCGTCAACGTCCAAAGCCCGCACGACGCTCCTCGGGAGCTGGGTACCCACTCAGGGCACGCAGCATCAACTTCCAAAGCGGGAAGGCCCGGCGGCTCAGTAACAACCGGCGCACCCTTATTCTTGGTGCACTCGCGATAGTCCTTCTCGTCCTTGTGGTCGTGGGCGTCTCCAGCTGCGTGAGGAGCTGCTCGAGCAAGCCGGAAACCACCGAGAACCCGGTGGACGCACGCGTGGCGGGAAACATCCCCGAGGATCTCACAAAGGAGTTCTCCGAGAAGCTCGACCAGGGCGAGAAGCTCGCGGAGATAGCCGCCAACGCAAACGAGTACGAGAACCAGGCCCTTCTCGAGCTTGCGCTCTCCCAGCCCACGGCAATCGACTTTGTTGCCGCCTACCCGGAGTCTGACAAGTCCGCCCAGCCCTATGGCGAGGAGGCCTCCAAGGGGACCGTTCCAGAGCTCTACTGCTGGGACGTGCGCTGGGGAAACGTGGACTACGCCGGCGAGCCGCTCGCGCTCACGGGATCCGGCCCCACGTCCCTCTCCATGGCCTACATAGCGCTGACCGGAAACACCGATCGCACTGCCGCCGACCTGGCGGGCCTCATCGAGGGAGCGGAGCTTGCAACCGGAGACTCGCTGATGTCGGGGACCTTCCTCACAGATCACGTGGGCGAGCTTGGCCTGTCGTGCTCCACCTACACCTCGAACACAGACAACCTGCTCCAGATTCTCGACACCGGAACCTACCTGCTCGTCGAGGCGCCCGCCGGCACCCTTACCGACGAGGCTCACTGGATTGTCGTTGTTACCGAGGAGGCCGATGGCTCCGTTACGGTCTACGACCCAACCTCGCCTGCCGTGAGCGCGCACCCTTGGGACCCGGCCACCATCGCCGGCCTGAACGAGACGCTCTACGCCCTCACCGCTGCCAAGGAGTAAGCCGCTCGTCATAGTGCCTGCGTCGCACCCAAAGCACAGCGCCCCGCCGACAAACGTCGACGGGGCGCTGCGTCGTCAACCGGAGGTCACTGAGGGCTACGAGAGGATCGCCTCGGCGGCAGCCTGGAGCTTGTCGCGGACGGCCTCGGAGTCGGCACGCGTAACGCCCTTGGAGAAGAGATACGCCTTGACCTTGGGCTCGGTGCCAGACGGGCGGAAGATGACCTTGTTGTCGTCCTCGAGGCGGAACTCGATGACGTTGGCAGGCGGCAGCACCTGCGCGGCCTCCTTCTGCAGACCGGAGACGCGCGGCATCTCGGGGCCGGTGGCGTAATCGGTCATGCCGAGGACCTTGTAGCCGGCGATCTCCGCGGGCGGGTTCTTGCGCAGGCCGTCCATGATGTCGGCCATCTTGTCGGCGCCCGCCGCACCCGGGAAGCTCGCGTTGACGGTACCGTTGAGGTAGTAGCCGTACTTCTGGTAGAGGGCGTCCATTGCCTCGTACAGGTCCATACCCTTCTCGGCGTAGTAGCTGGCCATCTCGACGCAGAGCATCGTGGCGACGATGGCGTCCTTGTCGCGGGCGTGCGTGCCCACGAGGTAGCCGTAGGACTCCTCGAAGCCCATGAGGTAGCGGTCCTCCTCGCCCTCGTCCTTGAGCTGGTCGATCTGGTCGCCGATGTACTTGAAGCCGGTGAGCACACGCCTCATCTCAAAGCCCCAGTCGCGGGCGAGTGCGTCCGGCATCGAGGACGAGACGATCGTGGAGACGGCTACCTTGCGCGCCACGTCCTCGCCGCGGTCCTTGGCCATCGTGGCGAGCCAGTCCATGAGGAGGACGCCCATCTCGTTGCCAGAGAGCAAGACGTAGTCGCCGTCGTGCGGGATGGCGGTGCCCATGCGGTCGGCGTCGGGGTCGGTGGCCACGACGAGGTTGGGCTTGACCTCCTCGGCGAGCTTGAGGGCCAAATCGAGCGCCTCGCGGAACTCGGGGTTGGGATAGGTGCAGGTGGGGAAGTTGCCATCCGGCTCGGCCTGCTCGGGAACCACCGTCACGTTCTCGACGCCGATCTCCTTGAGAATGCGGGTCACGAGCTCCATGCCCGTGCCGTTGAGCGGCGTGTAGACCACGGAATAGTCATCAGAGGCCTTGAAGCCGGGGACGGAGACCTTCTTGATGTTCTCGATGAAGGCATCCAGGACCTCCTCGGGCGTCCACTCGATCAGGCCCTTCTCGATACCCTCCTCAAAGTCCATGATGTCGACGGCAAACGGGTCTACCTTGGCGATGTTTGCCGAAATCTCTGCCGCGGCCTCGTCGGTGATCTGGCCACCGTTGTCGTTGTAGACCTTGTAGCCGTTGTAGGGCGCCGGGTTGTGCGACGCCGTGAGCACGATGCCCGCGGAGGTGCCGAGGTGACGCACCGCAAAGGAGAGCGTGGGAACGGGCTCGATGCGCGGGTAGACGTAGACGTGGATGCCGTTGGCGGCAAGGACGCCCGCCGCCACGCGCTGGAAGTCCTCGCCCTTGTTGCGCGAGTCACGCGCGAGGGCGAGCGTGGGGTTCTCGTAGTGGGCGTTCAGGTAGTCCGCCACGCCCTGCGTTGCCTGAGCGACCACGTAGACGTTCATGCGGTTGGTGCCCACGCCGAGCGTGCCGCGAAGACCCGCAGTGCCAAAGGCCAGGTCACGATAGAAGGCGTCAAAGAGCTTCTCCTCGTTGCCCTCACGGCAGAGATCGTCCAGCTCGATCACGAGGTCGGGCTCGGTGACGTTGTCCTGCCAGGCGCTGACCTTGGCCTCGATGCTTGCGTCCATGGTGACCCCCAATTTCTCTGGGCGCGCCGCGCGCGCCGGATCCACACGTATGGGATTGATTTTACCCGCATCATGCTCGTCATTCTCGCCAGCTTTCGCAGGCGGGGCGCACGCGACGGCAGACGGACGGACGCAAGGTGCGCTCGGCGTAGCCCAGCCGCGCCCCAAAACGCCACGCGCTTAGTGAACTGGGCTTTTGGAAGATCCGCTCGCGCCCGCGCTTAGGAAAGCTGGCCAATAGAGAGCCCGTGCGATTCCGTGCTTAGACATGACGCCCATTGGAGGGTCGGAGTCGTAGCGCGCTTAGACATGCAGCCCATTGGAGGGTCCGCTCGAGCCCGCGCTTAGAGAAACGGTCCATTAGAGGGCCAGCGCAACAGAGCGCTTACTCTTTGCCGCCATTGGAGACCCACATGCACTTCTCGCCCTCCAACCCAAAGGATTGTTAAGCGCAGCGACTCCCCCGCCCTCTTTTGGCGAGAAACTCTAAGCGTGCAGCGACGCACACCCTCCAACGCCCCGTTTTTCTAAGCGCACCCCGACGCAGGCCCTCCAACGGGTTGCTTTCGTAAGCGCTCCGAACGCCAGGGCCTCCAATGGACCACTTTCGTAAGCGGCCCACGGCACAAACCCTCCAACGCCCCGCTTCTTTAAGCGCACCACGACGTGCGTCCTCCAATGGAGCGCTTTCCTAAGCGGCCCACGGCACGAACCCTCCAACGCCCCGTTTTTCTAAGCGCCCCGAGCTCCGCGCCCTCCAACGGGGCCGCCCCTTAAGCGGATCGAAAGCCCCGCCTACGCCTCGGGCGCAAGTCGCTCCACGAGGTAGGCGTGGTGAATCTTGCGATTGCGCGAGAAGTCCTCAGGGATGGTCTCGTCCGTGATGTCGGTAAGGCGCACGCCGGCACGCTCGAGCTTCTCCACGTCTGGCTTGAAGCCGCGCAGGTTGCACGAGAAAATCGCGCGCCCGCCGCGCACGAGCAGCCGGGAGACGCCAATGATCAGCTCCGCGTGGTCGCGCTGCACGTCGAAGGACGCCTTTCGCATGCGCGCCGAGTTGGAGAACGTGGGCACGTCGCAGAAGATGAGGTCCCAGCGGT
Organism: uncultured Atopobiaceae bacterium; assembly: GCA_944321385.1. Lineage (GTDB taxonomy): Bacteria > Actinomycetota > Coriobacteriia > Coriobacteriales > Atopobiaceae > Thermophilibacter. The sequence goes on along the minus strand of CALULC010000003.1, from coordinate 39,464 downwards.
TGCGCGTGTGGCGCTGCTCGCTCACCCACGCGAGGACATCTGCCTGCACGAACTCATGCTCATGGCCGTCAAAGCCGTTACGCGCCATGTTGCGCCGCGCCCAGTCGAGCGAGGGCCGCGAGAGGTCCACCGTAGTGGTGTACTTGGCGCCGCCGTCGGCCGCATAGACCGTCGCAGTTCCCGTATAGGCAAAGAGGTTGAGGAAGCGCTTGGACCCCTTGGTCTGCTTCATCATCTCGCGGATGCGCGAGCGCGTCTCTCGGTGGTCGAGGAAGATCCCGCAGTCGTGGCGCGCATCGAAGTTGACCTCAAAGGTGAGGCCGCCCTCGTCCACCAGATGCGACCCCGCGGGCAGCTCCACGCGGCTCCCACGGCGAGAAGAACGGTCCCGCCGCGCCTCGCGCGCTGACGCACGCCCCTCGTCCGCGTACTGCGAGCCGCCCCGGGAGCGCACGCGCACGCGCACGCTCACGTCCTGTGGCGCCACGTCGAGCACACGCGGCGCGATCGTCAGCACGTCGAGCAGACGCCTGCGTGCGAGCTCGGGGTCCACGCCGCGCGGGGCGGCGTACTCGGAGACCTGGAGCCAGCGCCCGGGAGTCTCGGACCCCTCGTAGAGCTCGATCGCCACCGCGTAGTCGGGCAGGTCCGCATCGTAGACGCGATAGCAGGTCACGTCCTCGCGGCGCGCCCACTTGGCTCGCAGCTTGGCAACCTTGGCCAGACGGCGCGCAAACTGGTCGGAGGCCGCCACAAGCACGCTCGCGGACCCGCCTCCTGGAAGCTCGACAGACGGCGCAGGCTCAACGGAGTCACTCGGCTCGTAGGCGCGCACGGTCGCCGGGTCACGACCGACGATCACCTCCGTCACGGACGCGGCCTCGCTGCGCAGCGAGGCGTCCGGGGCGGTGTCGCGCGAGAGAACGACGAGCTTTCCCCCGGCATACGCGGCAAGCTCGGAGAGAGCGGCTGCCTCCGTCGCAAGCGCGGTCTCGCCCACCCACGACAGATCCGCCACCGCAAGATGATACGAAGGGACTGTCCCTTCGTATCCTTCCGGCTCCAGGGCGATGCCCGCGCCGCGGAGCGCCTGGCGACAGGCCGAGAGCGCACCGGACCTGGTGTCGTGGACGAGCAGCGAGCAGGGGTTCTTCTCGCCCGCCGATGCACGGGCGTCAGCCTCGTCGAGAAGCGCCTGCCAGGTATCAGCCTCATGCCCCGCCCAACCGGCAAAGCCCCAGCGCGAGCGCAGCAGGCCCGGGGCGCGGTCGAGCGCCACGCCCGCCGCCTCCACGAGCACGCTCCCCTGCCCCGGCCAGAGCGCCACGAGAGACGGCGCCTCGCCGCGCACGAGCTTGTCCCACCCCCCGTGGGCGAGAAGCGCCGCGGCGTAGTCTGGGCGCAGCGAGGAAAGGCGAGCGTCGCGTTTTCCGGCATATCCCCGGTGAAAGAGGGGCTCGCCAACAAGATCGATCGAGAGCGTGGCGTGGCTTCCGGAGAGCCGCACGGAAACCGTCAGGTCGGGGCGAGCGGTGTCCACCACCGGACGCGCCCCGCGCGCGGAGAGCACGCGATCCACGATGGCGTCCTTCGTTCGAAGCGCCACAAACTGCGTGTTGCGCAGTCGGGAGTTGGTGCCGTGCGCGTCCACCACAAAGGTGGCGCCGGGTGCGAGGTGATCCTCCCAGGCAACGGCGGACGCCCCCTCGTAGAGCGCGTCGGCGTCGTGGGCATCCACGCGCAAGATGACGAGGAGCACGCGCGAGGCGAGGCGCGACCACAGGCACACCCGATACGCGTCCCGCAGCCCGCCGCCAAAGCTCACCTGGCCGGCCAGCGGCCTTACCTGCGGCGCCCCCAGCGCGTGCAGCTCGTCTGCCAGCAGTCGCTCAAAGCCCTTGGGGCACGTTGCCACAAACTCCATCGGGTCACCTCTCGCCCGTCACAACCTACCCCGCCATTCTCGCACGAACGGCGAGCCGGCGCTCTTCTCGTCCACGCAACTTTTGCGGCCTCAAATCTCAGCCGAGGTTTTGGGTTTCCCCAGTTGAGCAAAAATCTCGCTCGACTTTTGAGGCCTCAAAAACGAAGCGGCCGACGCCGGGCGAGAAGGACCGTCGCTTGGCGAGAAGGACGGCGTGGCACCCCGAGAAGCGATACACTTGTCGCGTTCTTAAAACCCCGAGTTTGGAGTTCCATGGCTACGAAGCTCGCGCCCGCCGCGCGCAAGGCCCGCTACACGGGCATCCCCCTCTCTGCGGCAATGATCCTTGTCACCCTGGGAGTTGTGTACGGAGACATCGGCACGAGCCCGATGTACACCCTCAAGGCGATCATCGCCGGCAACGGCGGCCTCACCACCATGTCCTCGGACGTGGTCCTGGGTGCGCTCTCGCTCATCATCTGGACGCTCACCCTCATAACCACCGTGAAGTACGTCCTGGTGGCCATGAAGGCCGACAACCACAACGAGGGCGGAATCTTCGCGCTCTACAGCCTCGTCAAGCGCTGCGGGCGCTGGCTCATCATCCCAGCCATGATCGGCGGCGCGGCGCTTCTGGCAGACGGCATCCTCACCCCGGCGGTTACCGTCACCACTGCCATCGAGGGCCTGCGCACCGTCGACTTCATGTACGCGCTCATCGGCGACAACCAGGGCATCGTGGTGGCCATCGTCATCGTCATCCTGTGCGTGCTGTTCTTCCTGCAGAAGGCCGGCACGTCCACGATCGGCAAGCTCTTTGGCCCGGTCATGACGCTGTGGTTCCTCTTCCTCGCCGGCGCCGGCCTCATGAACCTCGGCCTCGACCTGGGCGTCCTGCGCGCCTTCAACCCGATTCGCGGCATCATGTTCCTCTTTGACGGAAACCTCAACGCGGCCGGCCTCATGGTCCTGGGCAACGTGTTCCTCTGCACCACCGGCGCCGAGGCGCTCTACTCGGACATGGGTCACGTGGGCAAGCCCAACATCTACGCCACATGGCCGTTCGTGAAGGTCTGCCTCATCCTCAACTACCTCGGCCAGGGTGCCTGGATCATCGCCAACCAGGGCAACGTTGACCTCGCCACGGTCTCCGACCTCAACCCGTTCTTCCAGATGCTCCCCGAGCAGATCCGCGTCTTCGCCGTCCTGCTCTCCACCTTTGCCGCGATCATCGCCTCCCAGGCGCTCATCACCGGCTCCTACTCCATCGTCTCCGAGGCGGTGCGCCTGGACCTCATGCCCCACATGCGCATCAACTACCCCTCCGAGACCAAGGGCCAGATCTACATCCCGCTGGTCAACAGCATCATGTGGATCGGCTGCATCTGCGTGGTGCTGCTGTTCCAGACCTCGGCGCACATGGAGGCCGCCTACGGCCTGGCCATCACGGTCACGATGCTCATGACCACGGTCCTTCTCACCATGTACCTCTCCAAGGTCCAGAAGAAGACCGCCCTCGCGGTGCCGTTCGCGATCTTCTTTGGCGCCATCGAGTTCATGTTCTTCTTCTCGAGCCTCACGAAGTTCTTCCATGGCGGCTACGTCACCGTGATCATGAGCTTCCTCATCTTTGTGGTCATGTACGTGTGGCGCCGCGGCACGGCCGTGGAGCGCACCCAGACGGTGTACCTGCCCGTCAACAAGTACCTGGACCAGATCTTTGACCTCTCCCATGACGAGGACTACCCGCTGCTTGCAGACAACCTCGTATTCCTCACCAACGACTCGTCCTTTGACAAGCTGGACCGCGACATCCTCTACTCGATCCTGGACAAGCGCCCCAAGCGCGCGAAGGCCTACTACTTCCTCAACGTCCAGGTGACCGACGAGCCCTACACGCACGAGTTCATCGTCAACGACTTTGGGACGGACTTCCTCTTCAAGGTGCAGCTGCGCCTGGGCTTCAAGGTCAACCAGCGCATCAACACCTACCTCTACCAGATCGTTGCCGACCTCATGGAGCGCGGCCAGCTCGCGCCGCAGAACCACAAGTACTCGATCTACCTCGAGCGCGGCACCGTGGGAGACTTCCGCTTCTGCCTCATTCGCAAGATGCTCTCCCCCGAAACGGACCTCTCCGGCTTTGACCAGCGCCTCATCGAGCTCAAGTACCTGATCCGCGGCTTCTGCGGGTCGCCGGCACGCTGGTACGGCCTGGAGAACTCGAGCGTGATCTTTGAGTACGTGCCGCTCTTCTCCAAGACCAAGCGCCAGCACAAGCTCTCGCGTCGCGCGCTCGAGGAGGTGGCGCCCGCGGTTGCCGCCAAGCTCGCCGAGGAGCGCGAGAACGGCGAGGATGACGACATCTTCTCCGTCCAGATGAGGGGCGAGCGCGAGGCACAGGCCGAAGAGGCCATGCGCGGACTCGTTGGCGGGGACACCGCGAGCTTCCGTCCGCTCGTCATTGACGAGGAGGACGAGGAGGGCTCCGAGGAGTTCCAGGAGGGCGAGGAGTAGGCCCGGCTGAATTCGTTTGATCTAGCGTGAGACCCGAAGGGCGCGGTTCTTCTCGAACCGCGCCCTTCTTGTTGACAAAAGCGGTCTCGTCTCAGCCCTGCGGGCTTCTCGCTTGACAAAAGCGGGCTCGTCTCAGCCTCGAACGCACTTCAAGCTGAGACGAGCCACGAATCGTCAAGTTTTCGCCACCAAACTGAGACAAGACCTATTTCGTCAAGCGAGAAGCCCGCAGGGCTGAGACGAGCCTCCATCCGAGAAAAGCGTCAGAAGCCCTAGCTTCCAATACTTGCCATAACGGTAAGGGGCAGCGCCCCAACGGCCCAGATGACAAACAGCATCCATAGTATGTTGTTCAGCCTGTTGAACGGCTGATACACATACTTCAACACGGCGGCAATAAAGACGCCAACGCTCGCACTCACGCTGACAAACGCAATCGCAAGCGCGGCCTGGCCGCCCGCAAATCCGTTGGCAATCGCAAAGATCTCCATCAGCACGCAAGCAACAGCGGCAACCTTGAGCAGCATGAGGTTCTTCGTACGCGTCTCGTAGATGGAGACAACATCGGACCTTCCATCAGAGGAGAGGGGCTTTGAGCCCAGGGCAAGATAACAGCGACGGGCGAGCATCCCGTTGCCCTTGTCCATGAGCTTTGCGGCTCGCCCGGAAAGCTCGTCGCCCGAGATGCCCCAGAGCGGTGCGCCAAGACGGTTCGTGTCTTTGGCAGAGAGCGAGAGGGTCGAGATGAGGCCAAACACCCTCTGACGGTCAACGCCCCCGGCGATGGCGAGCGCCGAGGTGAGGCAGATCGCGTTCCACCTGTCGCCAACAGGGCACCTCTCGCAGACGCACTCGATGGCGTTGGCGAGCTCGGTGGACCCGGTCGTAGCGTCAAAGGTCCGCGCAAAGACCAGCGCGGGGCCAACGAGCTCCCCCTCCTCATGGAGCGCGGAGTAGTAGAGCGGCCGCTTCATCTCCTCCGGGATGGGAAGCGACGCCACCGAGTTCCTGTCCTCGAGCGCGTTGAAACCCTGCCGGACGATGAGCTCCCCCAGAATGCCGGCGGCGTAGTCGATGTCCGCCATGCTGAGCGTCCGCATACCCTGAGCAACCTGTGGCACCTCGTTAGTCCTCTCTTCCACAGCGTGATACTACGAATTGCGCGTCCCCGCCCGTCATTCGAGCGGAAGCGGGGGCTTCTCGAGATAGGTCCTCAGATCCTCACGGATGGCCTCGGGGATGGCGAGCCAGTTCTCCTCAAAGATCTCGTCGCCGGCAAAGCCGTTCTCTCCCCCAACGCGGTTGGAGTCGTCATCCGGGTCAAAGATGAACACCGGGTTCCTCTGGTAGAGCCGAAGCCAGCGTCGATGCTCCGCGGGGTTTCCGTTGGTCTCGGGCAGCATGATCGGACCGTAATACGGAAGACGCCCCACGAGAAGGCGGAAGAGCATGGCACGCCGGGCAAACAGGTCGGTATAGGCCGGGAGCTCAACGGTGTTCCCGATCTTGTAGTCTGCAGACGCAAGTTGGTAGGCGCGGGGATCGAGGTAGTCGAGCGACAGGCCAAAGTCGTGCTCGCCAACCATAATGATCGGCACCGTCTTCTCGGGATCGATCGCCCCCGATTCCCCGGCTCCGCAATATGCCGTCGAGAGGCAGAACCCAAACTTCACCGAGCCGTTTGCGTCGTAGTACATCCTGCTGGGGTCAAACCCAAAGTAGAGAATTCCCGTCGAGTTGAGGAACTGCCAAGACGAGGTGAGCGACGTTGCCACCGCAAGACGAAGGGCGCGCTGCCTCGCCGCCTCCTCTCCGAACGCCGCCATCGGCATGCCGCCGGTCCAGTTGAACAGAAGGTTTGAGAGGGGCTGATAGCGAGCCACGTCGCGGTCGAGCGGAAAGACGAGGTAGCTCCACTCGCCCTTGTTCGTGACAACGTCAATGGGCCAGACGAACCGGCTTCTGGGCATCGGTCGCTTTGCCAGGGGAACCCATCGCTCCTCGACCTCCTTGAGGGGAATCCACCCTCCGAAGGAGCTTCTCGAGCCGTCGTTTCCCCAGGGGGGCACGGGCACGGCGTAATAGAGGTCTCCCGTCTGAACGTGCTTTACGAGGCGCTGTCTTCTTCCACCAAAGGCAAACTCCGTCTGGTCGGGCAGAAGAACGTATACGTTGAAGCCGCTCACCAGGCTAAAGAGAACCTCCTCCGGCACCGCCTCGAGCGACTTGTTGTCGATTCCGTAGGCAGACCTCACGAGTGCCTCCCACCCTTTCTGCGGAACAGGCCGCCGTCTCGCGGCGAGCCGTACCTCTCGGCGTGGGCCGAGCGCTTTTCCTCTTTTCTCATGCGCTTGAGCTGGCCCTTTATCGCGCGAGCCGTGAAGCCCGCAACGTGCGCATAGGGGGCGTCGGTCTTTGCCAGCTCCTCGCAGTCGGCCATGATGCGCTCAAGGGCGCCGTTCTCCCTCAACATGAAGGCACGCTCGAGAAGCTCCTCGCACTCGTCGCGGTCCTCCGGAATGACGCCGTGGCTCAGAAGGAGCTCCGTCGCGCGGTCTATGCCCACGAGCTGGGTGGCAACGCCATACCAGAGGTCAAGGTCGTAGGGAGCCTGCCTCCCGTCGGGAGGGAGAATCTCGTCGATCGTCCGGCCAAAGAGCCTTGTTGCACCCTCGCGGTCATCCAGGACATCGAGCGCGGAGATGAAGTCCGGGACATGCCCCGGGAGCTGCCTCTCTCGACCACTGAGCACGTCATTGACAAGCCGCGAGGCACTGACAAGCGCGTGGCACTTGGGGCAGTCCTCCCAAAGAACGCCCCTGTAGTGATCGACGTCAAAGGTGAAGGAGGTAAACGTGAACTTATGCCAGTACGCCTCCAGCACATCTCGCCAGATGGAGTCTCTCGCGTCGGACGCGAGTCTCATCTTCCCAAAGAACCACTCGAAGTACCGACAGAACTGCTGGGGATTGCTGTCCTCGGGCACCTTGTCGAGGGCAAAGAGCCTGCAGAGCTCCACGTATGCCCACTCCATTCGGGAGCCGTGCCGCGGGAAGGAGATTTCGCTGGCAAAGGCGAGAAGGTCATCAGGGGCGAGTTCGTGAATACGCGAGGCAAGAAGCTCGGCCACCCGCTCCGCATAGAGCGCCTCGACGATCTTGGCCCCCTCCGGCGTCCCCATAAGGGCGTCGCGAAGGCGAATAAACTCCGCGGACGTGCGACTCTCGTGCGAGGGAAAGCGCTCCAGGAGGTAGGCGGAGCCACCGGCAGTGCCCCTGCGAACAAGAAGGCGCACGTGATAGGCAAAGCCCGTCTCCCTCAGCGTGGCAAGCTCGGTGGCGTCGAGCGCCGCGTCAAGACGGCCCTCCTCCTCCGCGTCGAGCTCCACGTCCTGCTCGATGATCTCACCTAGCGCAAAGTCGACGAATCGGTCCCTCTCGAGCTGACGCTCTCGGTCGTCAGAGACGGGCAGCGCCAGACAGCTGGCAAGCCGCTCGCGCAGCGTCTTGGAATCAAAGAGACGCTCCTCGCCCGCAATCCGAGGAACCTGCCCCTCCTCAACGAGGCGCTCATAGGCGAGCTGATAGGCAAAGGGAACCGCCGCACCGTCGTCGCAGAAGGTGGCAACGCGACGCTCAAGCAGGTCGAAGACGGAATCCAGATCGATCCCGCTCCCGCTGGCACAGATGGGAAGCATGGCAAAGGGGTACTTGGGCCGCAGCGAGCTCTGTCCCAGACCGGGCTGCGCCAGAGTCACCTGGCCCGTCTGGAGCGAGAAGGACCTTCCCCGTGCCCTCTCGGAGAAGACCACGTTCGTGGGCATGCCCCGGTTGGTGGAGAGCGTGCTAAAGGCCACCTTGTCCCTAAGGCCGTAGGGAAGCCCCTGGTAGATGCAGGTCAGAAGGGCATGGAGTGTCTCCTCGGAGCAGTCGCACTCAACCTCAAAGGCCTTCCCCACAGAGCTCCCCACGCTCATGGACTCGTACACGCAGGCGAGAAGGGACGCATACGCCTCGTCTCCCAGCCCGATCGCCTCGCGCGCCCGAGACAGCGTCAGCGGCTCACGAACGGATACGCTCACGTTCTCCGGTCGCGTTGCCTCCTCGGTATAGCCAAAGCTCTCGTTTGACACGCAGAGCGCCATCTGCGGATCTCGGTCAAACGCCGCTCGGTCAAAGACAAACCCATGGGCAAACGCGGACGGCCTGCGGCGGCGGTCCGGGACCCCATACGTCAACGTGGTGAGAAAGACGTAGGGCCCAGCCGACCTCAACTCCCTGACCATGCGGAGCTTGCCTGCCGGCGACACGCTCGAGACGCTGCCGACGCTGCCCGACTGGGCACGCGAGAACGCGGCGACGGCATCGCCCGGCACGTCCTCGGACACGTTCAGGGTCTGCCATCCGGAGCCAGAGCCCTGCATACCCGTTCGCGCATAACAGATCTGCCTGTATTCCATCTGCGTCTCTCCGTTTCTGCCGTCAACGCAGCCTGAGCCCTACCCGTCAGTCCCTAGAACACCCCGAACATCTTCTTGCGGTTGCCAAAGCGGTCGGTCTTGCAGCCCTTTGTGGCGCACCACTCAGACGCGCCGCTGTTGAGCACGCCGCAGCTGGGACACCTCCACTGCCCAAATCGGTTGAGTCGACAGTTGGGGCAGAAGTCCTCGGTCGCGCGGATGTGGGGCCTGCCGCAGAACTGGCACGTCCAGTCCCCCGGCTCGTTGATGAAGCCCCGAACCTCCAGAATCGGGCGCATGTCCCCCCTGCCGATGGGGAGCTTGCTCAGAATCCAGAGGATGGGCTCGATGATGCGCTTGGGCCTCGGCGTTGCGCTCGGAACCATGAACGAGAATCCGCCCTCGCCCTCCTGCTCAACGAGGTCGACGCCAATCGACTCGATCATGAAGTAGTTGTAGCAGCCGTAGGTCATGCTCAGCGTGGTGTGAAGGGGGACGTCGTAGGCCATGCTGCGCACGAAGGCGTCGATCCTGTCGCGGAGCTCGTTGTAGTCGGTGACGCTAAAGCGCTCCCCCATCCCCTCGTTGACGCGCATCTCCGGAAGCGCAGGAACGTGGATGATGTCAGAGCAGAACGTGGGGGCGTACTTGTCGATCGTGCCGTCGGGAAGCTGCGGCTTGCCGTCCGCCTGGGAGATGCACACGGCAAGGGGAAGGTGCCTGAGCCTCTCCCTGTCAAACATCGAGTCGATGACGGTCAGGGCGGTGACGGCGTCCTCGTGGTCGTCGTCCCCGGAGAACTGCATCGGATCGATGAGCATGATGATCGCGTCGGAGTGGCGGATGAACGGGCCAAAGCGCCTCGCAGACTCCGCAATGTCCGCCCTGCCCTCCGCAAACTGGAGGTTCTCGCCCGCGATGTCATAGAAGACGAAGGTCTGGGAATGGGGCTGCCCCGTGCTGTCCCTGAAGTGGAAGTCAAAGCACAGGGGCTGCTGGAATATCTCGGGAGGCGTGGGCTGCGGGAGAAGGGCGTTGGCGGCAACCCGGTTGGTGGTCATGTACTCGTACGCATACGCCGATGTCGGCATGACGGCGATGTTGTACGCCCCCATGCGTGCGGCCATGAACTTGCAGAGCTGCGAGAGGTAGACCGTCTTGCCGGCGCCCGAGATGCCGATCAGCGAGATAAACTTGACCGGATAGCGCCCGTAGCGCCCGGGCAGGGGGTTGTGGCAGGCCGGGCAGACGCGCCGCTCGGTCACGGCGTCATGACGGTCCTTGACGCCGATGACGATGTCATCCCCCACCAAATAGCGCGCCGAACCCCCAAACACCTCTTTCTTCGACGGGTCCATGGGATCATAGACGGGGCGGAGCCACGGCGAGACGTCACCCGCGCGGTCGCGGCTCGGAGAGAACAGCTCGGTGGTACCGCCAAACGGCTCCCAGAACTCCTCGTATTTCTCGTCGGTCCGCGGCGCGAAGGCCTCCTCATCGGGGTCGACCGTCTCCATGCGGAAGTGCACCTTGGAATCGTCGAACTGTTTGAAGCAGTACGGACAAGTAATCATGTGTCCGGGCATCTGTCTTGTTCCTCCTCGTCCAAAGACCCGCGCCACTCGGGCGAGCCCCTCGTTACGCCGTTATCACCTCGTAGCCCTGTCCCTGGCTCTTCACCACGGGAGGAAGGCCAGACCCGCCCTGCAGGGCAAGCGGGCGTACGCACATCGTCTTTCCCAGCATCTCCCTGGTTATGGGGAAGCGCAGACCAGTTCCCTCAAACTCATACCAGAGCCAGGTCTCGTCGCTCTCGGGAACCTCGCCGTCAAGCGTGACGCTCATCAGGTAGCAAGCGAGGACCCGCTCGGGGGCACGGTCGAATACCCTCGTAAAGCGCCCGAACCCGTCCGCCCCGCGCTCCGTCCAATAGGGGCTCACGCTCGCGCGCACAACGCCGGGCACGTCGTAGGCGGCCTCGGCTCCCCCGGGAACGTAAATCATGAGCTCGTCCGAGGTCATGTCATGGTCGCACCCAAACACGGCGTAGCGGGCAAACCTCCGCGTGCACCGATAGGAGTCCGATCGTATGGCCCCCCTCCTGAGCAGCGCCACGCTGCGCCCGTCACCCAGGTCAAAGGGCGTTCCCGAGCACGAGAACAAGCTTGCCCCCAGGTTCCCGAGGGCGGCCCTCAGCTCGTCGTCTATCTCGATGTGAGCCCCAAAGCGCCCGCACACCACGAGCGCATAGCCCACGCCCACGGAGTCCCAGACCAGCTCGCTGGCAAGCATCGCAACGTTGCGGACGCAATGTCCCTCGTCTGCCGGAATCGTAGTTACGCGCACGGTTCACCCCCTAAGCCTGAGATGGTCGCTCTCGAGCGGATAGAGCCACAGCGACGTCGCGCAGTCCTGGGGACCCGCGTTCATGAAGACGCGAATCGTCCCGGTGGGCTTGCCCAGGCGGTCGAGGTAGGTGAGGAGCTGATCCGCCTCGGCGCCCCCGCTCATCTCCCTGTGGATGAGATACGCCTCGCACTCCCGGTCCGCCATCGGTATGAGCGAGTTGTAGCCAATGTAGTTTGCCATGTCGTCCACGAGCTCCGACCCCACGACGAGCTGGGCGGTCTCAGGCGCCTTGCCCTCGGCCCTACGGGTGACCTGCTCCTCCATGAAGCCGAGCTTGAAGACCTGCCGTCCGCCGTAGTCCAAGTCAAAGAGCGGGACGAGCGCATGGTCCCTCAGGATGGCAAACATCTCTCCCTCACCGTTGCCAATGCGATCTATGGTCGCAAAGAGGACGTTCAGCCTGGCCTGGTCGCTCAGGTACGCGTCCGTGCATCTGCCATAGAACCCGGTGAGGTTGAAGTGGGTGCCCTCCTCGTTCACGGAGGTGCCGAGCGCCACGTCGTTTCTGAGGCGAGCAAAGGCCTCTTCGGTTTTCTCCGCCTCGGCATACAGCATGTCTATGGCCCGAATGGTCTCCTCGCGCATGCGACGGGCAATCTCTACCCTCATCATCTGCCTCAGGGCGTCAAACATCGGGCGCTGGTCGATCATGTTCAGCGAGTAGCTCTCGGTGTAGAGCGACGACGCCCTCCCAACCCACTCGTCCCTGCGCAGGGAGAGCATCTTGACGGCCGTGAGCGAGGAGGCCAGGCGCTGGACGATGCGGTCAAAGAGCCCCAGGGAGTCACCCGAGCCGTCGAGGATGGCCTGCAGCCGCGCAAGGTGGTTCTCGCGCACAAAGGCGCTGAGGCAACCGCAGGTCTCGGCGTTTGCCCTGCCAAAGTTGAGGGTACCAACGTTGACGTTTGGGCTTTGGGTGGGGAGGTAGAGCTCGAACCCCTTAAACTCGTTGAGGACGCTCTCGGAGAGGCTGCCGTACTCTGCCATGAAGTCCGAGCGGCCGTTTGAGAAGCCCAGGGCGTGATCGACCTCCGCACCACTCGGGCGAACCTCAGAGACGTTGGCGTGGAACTCGTCGAGACGCTCGACGATTCTCCTCAGGGCAACCGAGACGATGTCTCGACGGGGTTTCTCCACCTGTTTGAACGCCGCGGTCACGCCGGCCCTGCGCCCAGAGGAGAACAGCAGGTCCTCGCAGGGGCGAGAGCCGTCACCGGAGGAGTTGGCAAGCACCATGACGCTGCTCACCACGTCCCAGTCTCCGTTCTCCTCGTCGCCGTGCGGGCTGAAGAGCCGGTTGTATCCCCTTCCCTTGCTGAGGTTCCCGTAGAGGAAGACGCCGTCGTACAGATGGCGTCGCTCGGCCCTCACCTGAGGGTCCTCGTACAGGGAGAAGAGCGCGTCCTCTATCTTCTCGGCGTTGGAGCTCCCGAGGCTGTTGTCGAGAAGGACGAACAGCATCGTCCTCATCTGAAGCCCCTGAAGCATGACCTCCACGTCGCGCACGACCCCATACCAGGAGGAGAACTCCTCGGCGGTCATGCCCGAGCTGTTGAGCACGAAGAAGAGGGTGCACTGCGCCATGCTCTCAAAGACGCCCGAGCTTCCCATCATGAGCTGGAACATGCGCTGGAAGCCCGGAACGTCGAGCGGAGAGCCCGTCTTGGCGTCGACCATGGCGACGCCAAAGGGATCGGACGAGAACACGAGCTGGTGAAGCGAGGCGGGATCGGAGATGGTCACGCAGGGAATACGCGAGACCTTCCCTCCCCAACCCTCCTGGAGGCCGTCCAGGACGGTGCCATGAAAGGACGCGGACCCCTCGCCGCAGTAGAGCACGCAGGTCGGTAAGCGCGGGCTGAGGTAGTCGAGCATGCCCGTCGCCCGGCGCGACCTGACGTTTCTCGCGGCACTGTCTATGAGGGCGCCAACGTCTCGGATGGCATCAGTGGGACCCATTCCGTCTTCCTCCGTACTCGCCTTGCCCCTAGAGCTTGATGTAGTAGTGCCTGACGAAGAGGTTGAGAGAGTCCTCAACGTCCTTGATCAGGGCCTTCACGTCGGAGACCTCGCGCGGGAACTCAACGTTGGCAACCGAGACAAGACCCTTCTTGTCTGCGAGCACCTCGGTGAGGGCGCGGCACGCCTCGGTCACCTCGTCGGGGAGCTTGTCCATGTTGATGATCTTGCTCGTCTCCTCGACGATGCTCGCGCGGACCTCGGGGTCGAGCTGCTTGAAGCTGAGGAACGCCTGGTACAGGGGGACGCCGCCGCGCTCCATCTGGGGCTTGGAGAGGACGGTCTCGTCACCAAAGTCGCTGCTGACATATGTCACGCGCGGCAGGTCGAGCTTGATCACGCCCGTGAAGAGCGCCTTGCGGAACTCGTCGAGGTCCTTGTCCACCTTGGGCTCGAGGGCCTCGATGTCCGCCGCCATCTCGTCGCACTTTGCGAGCTCGGAGTCGATGAGCTCCTGGATCTTGGGGGCGTTGGCAAGGCGGTCGATGCAGAGCACGCGCTCGATGTCCTCGTTGCCGGGTCGGAGCTCGGTGGAGAGCACGATGTTGCCGGGCTCGTAGACGCGGTTCTCGCTCATGCTCCTCAGAGCGGCCTGAGCATCGAGCTTCTCGTCGTTGGGCTTGTCCTTGGCAACCTCAAACTTGCTGCGGAACTCCGTCATGAAGGAGCTCGCGATGACGCGGACCTCAAACCCGGTGACGGTCTTCTGGATCACGCCACCGGCGATGCCCCTGTCGTAGGCAGAGACGGCGGACTCGGCGCGCTCGAGGACGAGCGGGTTGTTTTGCTCGGTCATCACGCTCTTGGGCGTCGGGGACGGCAGGAGGTTCCAGTCTCGGCTCTCTACCTGCGGAACACCCTCGACATACTCGGCCTTCTCGTAGAGGTGCTTGCCCGGGCGCGGGGAGGAGTCGAGCTCGTACTGCTTGACGCCCTTGTAGCCCCACATCGGAACTCCGATGAGGCAGCGCAGGATGGAGATGCGGTCGCGGACCGTGGTCTCGCGGACGGTGAGCTTCTGGTTTGCCTGGGCCTCCGCGAGCATCTTGGCGGCGTCGACCACCTCGGCGGCAAGCTGGGGCACCGTGACGTAGCCGATGGCGCACGCGTCGTTCACGTTGTAGCCCATCTCGGTCCAGAAGAGCGGCGCCGCGTTGTCGTTCACAACCTGGAGCAGGTCGTTGTAGATATTGTTGGCAAGGCGGATGGGGTCGGTCGTCTTGTACTTGTCCTGCAGGAACTCAGAGAGCGAGCGGGTCGAGTAGACGCTGAAGCGGTTGAGGAAGAACTGGGACACGATGTGCGCCATGTTGCTCTCGTCGCCGTTGGGACCCCAGCTCTTGATGCCCTCCTCGGTAAGGAGCTCGCCCATGAAGTCGCGGGCAACGGAGGGCACGTCAAGGGAGTTGAGCGTGGCGTTGAGCGTGGGGAGAAGATCGTTCATCGAGACGAGCGGCATCTCGTAGGGGTTCTTCTTGTCAGCAAAGGCCTCGAGCTCGGCGCGGTTGGCCGCGAAGACCGTGAAGAGGTTGGCCATGGTCTTGCGGAAGGGGTCGGTGAACTCGTTCGCGAGACGGCGCACATGCTCGGTCACGGTGTCCATGAGGTTCATGACCGTCTGGTACGTGAGGACCTCCGCCTGGGTGAGGTAGGCGTTGCGCGTCAGGTTGACAAAGTCGCGGAAGTGGCGCCCGATGTTGAACACGCTTGCGTGACGGAAGGCGTTCTGCGCCTGCTGCTGCTGGAAGTAGAGGTGGTCGTCCAGCTGGAACTGGGCATGATCGCGGCGGCTCCTCGCCTCCGCACGGATGCCCGCGCAGGCGGCGAGAAGATCGGAGCCCGACGTGCCGCGAACGAGGGAGGCGGCGTATGCGGGGCCGGCAGCGGGGCTGGACATGGCCACGCGCAGCTCGGAGAGGACGTTGGCCATCAGGGAGCTGTTGCCCACCACGGCGCCGCCGATCGTCGGGGCGTACGTGGGCGGCACAGCGGAGAGGTCCCTGAGGTTCTTGGCGAGCGTGCCCTCGACGCGAGCGAACATGCTCTGGAACCAGGTGACGACGAGCCTCTCGTTCTCCTGGGCGTCGCGGGGCTTGACGTCGGGGACGGGGAAGGACATGTCGATGCCCATGCGGACACGGAAGAGGACCTGGTCAAAGGTGAAACCGATGCGCTGCTGGAAGCCGCGGGACTCCTCCATCGTGGGAACGCGGTTCTGGACGTACTCAAAGCCGGCGAAGACGCCCGAGGCGAGGTAGGTCAGCACCTGCTTGAAGGGGATCACCGCACTCGCGGCACCCAGGATCAGGTAGTCGTAGCAGGCGCCGGCGTTCTTGCGGATGTACGCCTTGTTTGACGTGACGTTGGAGAAGTGCGAGTTGAGGTCAAAGCTGTTGGCGGAGTCAGAGCGCACGAGGAAGTCCATGACGTAGTCGGTGACCACGTTGAGGGAGTAGCGATACGCCTCCGGGACGACAGCGCCCGAGCTCGTGGTGGCAGAGACGAGGTGGCACCACTCCACGGGCGGGTGGGCCGTGCGAATCTCGCCGATGGCGCCGGGGTACATCTGATGCCACTCGTCGCCGTTGTGCTCGAGGTTCATGCAGTAGTCGAGCTCCTGCATGGAGGCGTAGCCGTTGCTCTTGATGAAGGTCCTGGTCTCGGAGGAGAGGCCCTCCTTGGCGAGGTTGACGTCGGGCAGGAAGAAGTAGCCCATGGTCTTGTAGTTGCCCACGCCCTCGTTCCTGAGCGCCCTCTGGACCAGGTAGCAGGCATCGAGGAAGGTGCCGGCGCCCGTGCCGCCGCCCATGCCCGAGAAGATGTGGATGTCAACGGGGCAGGAGCCGAGGCCCGTCATCGCCTGGTGGACCATCTCCTGGACCTTGGCCACAAACTGCTCAGCCTTCTGCATGAGCAGGAAGCGTCCGAGCTGGCGGATCCCGCCCGCGCCGTTGTCCGCCTCCGCGGCGTCGATCTTGTCAAACTGGAGCCACTCGCGATACACGGGGTCGCGCGCCAGGCTGGAGCGCATCGTCTGGAACAGGCTCGAGATCTTCTTGTCATAGGAGATGTCAAAGAACTCGCTGCTGAGGTTGAGCTCTCCGAGCGCGCCGTCCTCAGTCTCAGTTGAGGTCTTGGCCTTCTGGACCATGTCGCGCTTGTCGGTGTCGACGGCAAGGAACTTGACGTGCGAGTAGACGGGGACCACGGCGTTGGGGTCGTCGGGCTTTACGCGGTTGTAGAGCTTTTGCTTGAGGTTGCGCAGGGCGTCCACACCGGTGCCGCCCAGGCCGATGGCGATGACCGCGCAGTTGTCCTGCTCGGATTGCTGGACGCGATCGATGATGCCGCCGCCCGCAGCCAGAAGTAGCTTCTCGTACATGCTCTCCCCTTTCACTGCGGAGGCCCCGAGGGGCCTCCGTCCTCATTTCTAGTAGTAGGTGCCGCCGTTCCCGTTTCCGCTGCCGTAAGGGTCGCCGCCATAGGAGCCGCCGGATGCGCCTCCGTAGGGGTCGGTGCCGTAGGAGCCTCCAGGTGCGCCGCCTCCGTAGGGGCTTCCGCCATAGGGGCTGCCACCAGGTGCGCCGCCGTAGGGGTCACCACCGCCATAGGGGTCGCCGCCGGGTGCGCCGCCGTAGGGGTCGCCGCCGGGCACGCCGCCATAGGGATCGCCGCCGAAGCCTCCGCCCATGCCGGAGTCGACCTTTCGGCTCACAAAGCGGACGATGATGCCTCGCTGCATGTTCTGGTCAGTCGCGACGACCGTCTCAAACCCGTTGCCCGGAACCTTGACCTTCTTGGTCATCCTTCCCTCGGCGAAGAAGGGCTCCTTGCTCACAAGGGTCACGAAGTCCTTTCCGGATGCCTGGAAGTACGTCTTCTTGGGGTTGATCTCAAACGTCTGGCACCCAAAGGCGAAGAGCCTGAGGCGCCCACGGCCCTTCTCGCGAGAGACCTCCGGAAGGTACGCGGAGCCGTTCGTGTTGTCGAAGGGCCTGACGTAGCAGACGCCGTAGAAGCGCTTGTTGAGGGCAATCCAGAGCAGGATTCCGATGACCGCGAGCACCACAACCGTTGCGATGCCGATGCCAATGAGCGTCAGCAGGCCTATGTTGACCGTGTCGACCCTCACTTCAAAGGTGCACCAACCGCCGTCCGGGTCTGTGGCCCTTACGGTGAAGGAGCCCTCGGAGAGGCTGTAGCTCGTGATGACGAGGTTGGACCCGTCAATCTCGTACTCGTCGGACATGAACGAGCTCGAGTCAACGGAGTATTCGAGGTCTTCCCCATCGGGGTCGCTCGCGCCGGGGGAAAGGTCGATCGTGGCGGCGTTGTCCATGAACGGCCACAGGTAGACGGTCTGCTCGATGACCTGGCCACTCGCCACGGGCGCCGCGTTCTCCACGTTGAAGACAAGGTCGGAGGTGGTGAGCTCAAAACCCTCGCCCTCCACGTACGCAGACACGGTGTACGAGCCACGCTCAGTGAGCTCGAGCTCGGCAACAAGAGCGCGGTTTCCCACCTCGAGCTCAACGGTGTCCTCATCACCAGAGGAGTCCGTCACCGTGAGCTCACCGGAGAAGTACCGATAGACGTCACCGTCAACGGCCTTTCCGTCCTCGAGAAGCGTTACCTCAACCTCGATGGTATCGTCGGTCTCAAGGACGTCGTCCTCGTCCACGTCTGACTCGATTCTGGTGTTCACGTTGACGTTTCTGACGATGTCAACGCTCACGCTGTCGTCGCCGACGTCCGCGACCTTGTACTCCCATGTGCCGGGCTCGGGGTCCTCGATCTTGACGACCGTCAGGCCCTCCATGGAAAACGTCGCGTCCTTGAGGCGCTCTGCAGAGAGCTTGTCTCCGTCCGGCTCCACAAATGTCAGCTCGGTTGGCTCTCCGGAGATGGCAATGTTGACCTCCTCGACGCCGATCCTTGCGATGTCAAAGGTGCCCTGGGCGTCGCCCGAGGTGGAGATGGAGCCAAAGATGATGCTCTGGTACAGGCGGTAGACGTCATCGAGGTCAGAGGCGTTGGAGACCTCCCTGAACTCGCCCCCCGTCGCGGACGCCAGCTGTTCGAGCTCGGCAGAGTTTGCGGCCCCGTTGGCGTTGAGGCTCACGGTATGTATCACGTAGCCGTTTTGGCGGGCACGCTCGACCGCCGAGGACTTTGCCTTGTTTGAGGCCTTGAGCGAGTCCTCGTTTGGCATGTCCGTGTTGCCGTCAGAGAGAATCAGGATGATCGAGGGGATGTCTGGGTTTCTCTGCTCGTCGAGCATGTCGACGGCCGCCTCAAGACCCGCGCCGATGTTGGTCCAGTCCTCAAGCTTGACTTCCCTGTTCTTCTTGACGAGGTCGTCGCGCGATTCCCTGGTCGAGATCTCGGACATTGGGACCTTCAGAGGGACCCCCTCGCCAAAGGCGACGGCACCCACGTTGTTGCCATCCATCGTCAGGAGGTACAGGAAGTTTGCCATCGACCTAAACCGGAGCTCGTCTGGGTCGGTCTCGTAGAGGGAGCCGCTGGCGTCAGTCACGAGCACCACGTTGAAGCGGTTGGTCTGCCCGTCGCTTTCGTCCGCAAGAGCTCGCGACGGCACCAAAAACAGGGAGCACAGAACGAGGCATATGACGCTCAATACTCGTAGCACGCGTTTCCGCTGGTACATCAAGTAACCTCCTTCTTGCGGAGCCCCAAGGTACGGGATGCTTCCAAGAGACGACAGGCGCGCCTTCCCTTTGCGCGCTGCTCGCTCAAACTACACCAAACTGCATTCTGTCACTAATTGTGGAGATTTTCGTTGGAATCGGTGGCTTCTCTTCAGGTGGTTACAAACAAGGGGGCGGGCGTACCGGCGCGGAGGGTAAGGGCTCGTCTCAGCCCCGCGGGCTTCTCGCTTGGCGAAAGCGGGCTCGTCTCAGCCTTTTTGGGCATTAATCCTGAGACGAGGCCGGATTCGTCAAACGGAAAGCCCGTCAAACTGAGACGAGGCCGGACTCGTCAAGCAAAGGGGCCCGTCAAACTGAGACGAGCCACAATCAGCAAAAGGGCCGGGCCCCGGTTTTCCGAGGCCCGGCCGTCACGGTCCGTCTGGCGAGAAGAACGTGCGCTCGCAAGCGCCTATCGCTCGTCGATCGGCACGTAGTCGCCGCCGTGCGGCATGATGGAGTTGTAGGCGGGGCGGATGATGCGTCCGGCGCCGTAGAGCTCCTCCATGCGGTGGGCGGTCCAGCCGGCGAGGCGCGCCATGGCAAAGATCGCCGTGTAGAGGTCCGGCTCGATCCCGAGCATCGAGTAGATGAAGCCCGTGTAGAGGTCGATGTTGGCGCAGATGGCCTTGCCCGAGCCCTTGACGTCGTGCATGACCTGAGGGCCGAGCCTCTCGATGCTCTCGATGAGGTCAAAGCGCTCGAGAAGTCCCTTGTCGGCGGCAACGCGGCGAGCGTACGTCTTGACGATCTGGGCGCGCGGGTCGGAGAGCGTGTAGACCGCGTGACCAAGACCGTAGATGAGGCCGCTCTTGTCGAAGGCCTCCTTGCGCACGATCTTCTCGAGATATCCCGCCACCTCGTCCTCGGAGTCCCAGTTGCGCACGTGGGCGGCAACGTCGTCGATCATCTGGCTCACCTTGAAGTTGGCGCCGCCGTGCTTGGGGCCCTTGAGCGAGCCGATCGCCGCGGCGTAGGCCGAGTAGGCGTCGGTCCCGGAGGACGAGAGTACGCGCGTGGTGAACGTGGAGTTGTTGCCGCCGCCGTGCTCGGCGTGCAGGATGAGCATGACGTCGAGGAGCATGGCCTCCTCGTGGGTGAAGCCGTCGTCGCTGCGCAGGACGTCGAGGACGGTCTCGGCCATCGTGTATCCCTCGCGCACCGGCGGCACCATGAGCTTCTCGTCCGCGAGCTCGGCCTTGTGGGCGGCGTGCGCCACGGCCGCCGTGCGCGGCCAGCGGCCGAGCAGCGAGAGCGCGACGTCGATCTCGTGCGTGGGCGAGGTGTCGTCGGGGTTGGGGTCGAAGGCGTAGAGCAGAAGCGTCGCGCGCTGCAGCACGTTCATGATGTTGTGGCTGTACGTGGCGCGCGGGAAGATGCCAAAGTAGCCCTCGGGCAGCTGCTTGCGGGCGTCGATGCGCGCGCAGAAGTCGTCCAGCTCCTCGCGCGTGGGGAGCTTGCCGGCAATGAGCAGGTAGGCAACCTCCTCGTAGCCAAAGCGGTCCTCCGCCTGGGAGGCTCCGATGAGGTCCGCCACGCGGTAGCCGCGGTAGATGAGGTCTCCCTCGTCGGGCTCCACGCCGTGCGGGGTCTTGTTGTAGCCGTGGACGTTGGAGATCGTGGTGAGGCCGACGAGCACGCCCGAGCCGTCGGCGTTGCGCAGGCCGCGCTTGACGTCATACTTGGTGTAGAGCTCGGCCGGAACCACATCAACGTCCTCGTAGCCGTGGTAGAGGCCATCGGAGACGGGCGGCAGACCAAGACCCACCGAGGGCATGGGATAGGCGTCGGCAACGTGGTCGAAGGCGGGGGTGTCACGTGGAGTGAGAATGGGCCTCCCGCCGCCCTTGGGCAGGTGAATCATGGGTCCTCCTTTGTCTGTGGGTGCGCGGCGGGTCCGCCGCGTCGGCGCCTAGAGGCGGTACATGTACTTGAAGACCTCTTCGCGCTGCATGAGGATCTGCACCCCAAGGCTCTGGGAGAGCTCGTCAAGGTGGTCCTTGAGCTCGGAGAAGTCTGCCTTGGCAAGGTCAACGAGCATGGTCATCGTAAAGATGCCCTGGAGGATCGTCTGAGAGATGTCGAGGATGTTGGCCTCGCGCTCGCTGAGGGCACCCGCCACCGCGGCGACGATGCCAGGGCGATCGCCACCCAGTACGGTGATGATCACCTTGTTGGAAAGGGCCCCTTCGGTCTCGGGTGTCGTCATGGCTCCTCCTCGGGATCGTCTCGTCAGAACGCTGTCCATTGTACGTTGGAACGGCGTCTGCTCACAGCGCCCACACGAGAAGGACCGCAAACGGAAACGCAGGCGACGAAACGCCAGCTCAGGCGGCTGACAATCCCGGCGACGCACGCCTAGTTCCGCTCGCCCTCCTCGCCCATCATGCGCTGGAAGAGCAGGTTCACGTCTTCGGGGGTGCAGTCCAGGGCAATGGAGAGCTCCATGCTCGAGCGCTCTCGAGCCTCTTTAAGAATGCGCTCGTAGACAACGGGCGGCTTCTTGTTGCGCGCAGAGAGCTCCTCGATCCTCACGCGGAAGGTCTTGGCTATGCGAACGGAGTCCAGGCAGGATCCCTGCCTCATCTCGTTGCGATAGTGCTCCTCCTCGAGGCTGTTGTTGCGCGCCTGAAAGCTATCGAGCTCCATGGAGGGATACGACTCGATGATCTTCTCGGCCTCCCCGCGGGAGAGCACGGGGCGAAGCCTGTCTTCGTTGGAGACGGGAAAGCTGATGTGAACGGGATGCCGCTTGCCAACGGGAAGCAGCTGATAGACCGCCTGGGGACCTTCCGTCACATCCTTCACCTGACAAACGCCCTGACCAGGATGGACGAGATAGTCTCCCACGGAATACATAAGGCCGCTCCTTTCGCGTGCTCTTAGTATAGCGCCCCAGAAGTGCGTTTTTTGCCGTTCACGGAAAGGGTATTGTCAGCACGGCGTCATATCAGTTTTTTGGGTTTGCCTTTTCAGGTTGGTTTCAAGCCAGAAGGGGCGGAGACAGCGCCGTCCCCGCCCCTCAAAATACCTCAGCGCGTTGATGCTATCGCTAGTCAAGAACCTCGATCTTGGTGATGACCGGCTGGTCCTCGGTGGCAACCAGGCCGCTCTGCTCGTCTGCCACGGGAACTTCCTCGCAGATGGCGTCAACGACCTCCATGCCCGAGGTCACGCTTCCAAAGGCGGCATACTCGCCGTCGAGGTACGAGGCGTCCTCTTGCATGATGAAGAACTGGGAGCTTGCGGAGTCGGGGTCGCTCGCGCGCGCCATCGAGATGGTCCCGCGCACGTGCGGGATGGAGTTGTCCACGCCGTTCGAGGAGAACTCCCCCTTTATGTTGGTGCCAGAGCCACCCGTACCGTTGCCCTCGGGGTCGCCGCCCTGAATCATGAAGCCGGGCACCACGCGGTGGAACGTGAGCCCGTCATAGAAGCCCTCCTCGGCAAGGTGGCAGAAGTTGGAGACGGTGATGGGCGCCACGTTGGCGTTGAGGCTCACCTCGATGGTCCCGTAACCCTCCACCTCGATGCGGGCGTGGTGAACGCCAGTGGCGTACGGGTCATCCGGGTCAACCTCGGGGGTTGCCTCCTCGGCGGCAGGCTCAGAGGCACCCTGGGCGTCATCCGAGGTCTTCTTTCCCGTCTCTCCACCGCATCCAACGAGCACGACGGAGGCAAGCAGAACGGCGAGAAGGGCGGGAAGGGCCTTTCTCAGTTTGGAAACAGCAGACATGTTCTTCCTTTCCTGATGACCGGAATAGCAGACCTATCTTACCGACCGAGAGAGAGCCCGGGAAACCCCCGTGGAGAGCACCGCGGCGAGAAGGGCGGGCACCACCCAGCCCAGGCCCACGCCCGCGAGCGGGAGCGCATCAAGGGGAAGGGAGGCGCCGGGCGCGAGCGCGTCACGCAGGACCTCGGCAACGCTCACCACGGCGGTCACGCCCACCGTCCAGCGCCACGCCGCGGGGGCACCGTCAAAGAGCCGACGAAGCATCCCCATGACGACGAGCACGATGGCAATGGGATACATGGCCCCCAACAGCAGCGCGGAGAAGTCGAGGATGGCGTCTAGCCCGAGGTTGGAGACGGCGCACGAGAAGACCGAGAAGGCCACGGCGCACGCGCCGTACGAGACGCGGGGAATCTCCTCGGAGAAGTAGGTCCCGCAGCAGCTGATGAGGCCGATGCAGACGTTGAGGCAGGCAAGCAGGAAGATCGCCGCAACGAGCACGGTACCGGCGGTGCCAAAGTGGGCGGTCGCCGACGCCGTGATGACCTCGGCGCCGTTGGTGGCGCCCGCGAGCGCGACGCTCTGCTCAAAGCCCACGGCGCAAAGGCCCCCGTAGACGGCGATCATCAGAACGCCCGCCATGACACCGGCGCGGCAGATCTCACGCATGACGCCGCTCTTCTCGCTGACGCCGAGAGAGCGCACGTTGCTGGCAATGACCAGGCCAAAGGTAAGCGAGGCAAGAAGGTCCATCGTCTGGTATCCCGTGAGGAAGCCCTGAACAACAGGGGCATCGTCATAGGGAGCAACGGGGGCGGCGTCGGGCAGCGCGGGAGCGCCTGCGAGAGAGGCGACCGCCGCCATGACTACGCCAACGATCAGAAGGATGAGCGCCGGCCCCGTCACGCGCCCGAGCAGGCGCGTGAGGCGGCCGGGGTGCATGGCGAGCAGGTATGCCACAACAAAGAAGCCAACCGAGAAGACGAGGCGGGCAACACCAAGCGAAATACCCTCGGGAAGAAGGGGCGCGAGCATCTCAAAGGCGGTCGAGGCGGTGCGAGGAATCGCAAGGCAGGGGCCGATCGCCAGGTAGACGAGGGCAACGAACAGACGCGCGAACACGGGGTGAACCCGTGACGCGAGCTCTCTCAGGGTGCCCGAGAGCGCCACGGCAACGATGCCCAGAACCGGCAGCCCAACTCCCGCAACAAAGAAGCCCAGGATCGCGGGGAGGCTGTCACGACCCGCCTGAACCCCCAGGAGAGGCGGCAGGATGAGGTTGCCCGCGCCAAAGAACATCGAGAAGAGCGTCACGCCAACAAAGACCGCTTGTCTCAGGGGAAGGGACGCTCGCGCTCCCTCGGCACGGGCGCCAGGCTCAAGGCCGGTCTCTCCAGAATCCGAATCCATGGCCCTCCCTATGCCGTGCAGCAGGAGATGACCCACTTGAGCAGGTTTGCGGCAGGCGAGCCCGAGCGCTCGGCGAGCACGTGGCCCTGACCCCAGACGGGGGTGTGCGAGACGTTCTTCACGCCGTCGTACTTGCGTAGGGCAAACACGACGTTCGCGGCGGTGCACAACGACGTGTCAGAGTCGAAGAGGCCCTCGTTGATGCGCCAATAGGGGGCGACCGTCGACTGCCCGTACGCCTCGTAGTGGCCACTCAGCCACGTGAGCGGGTTCATCATGGCCACGCGCTGCGCCATCGTCGTCTCGAGCGCGTCGACCTTCTCAAGGTCCTCCGCCCAGGCAGGAGCCAGCTCCTCATCCCAATCGTCGCAGGCGGCATATGCCTCCGCCCCCGCATCCACCACCTGGGAGACGCAGGAGGAGAAGTGCAGCGTCGACTCCTCGCCGATTCCAAAGAGCTGGTTGGTCTTGGAGCTCCTGTCGGGGCAGTCAAACGCAGACGCGGGAAGCAGGGCGGGACGCAGGTGCAGCACGAAGTCGCGCAGACTGGAGACGGAGACCCCTCCGGAGCTGTGGTTGTAGTTGATCCACCATGAGCCCTCGTTGAGCGACGCAAAGTAGCTCTGGGCGGTGTCGTAGACGGTCGACTGCACCTGAGCGACCCCCAGGGTGCCCGAAGGGGCCTCGTCACTCGGCTTGCCCGCCTCGCCCTCACCAGTGCCGTCCGCCGCGGCCGTCCCGGACTCCTGATCCTGGACGGCAGCATCGGCGGCGCGTGACGCGGCAAGGTTGGGGTCTCCCGGGAACGTGGGGTCCTCCAACCGGAGCGGGGTGTAGGTATACGGAAACGCGGTGTTCTTGACAAAATGCGTTGCCGCGGTGTCTATCTCGTCGAGAAGGGCAGACGCGTAGGACCCCATGGAATAGATGCCCGCCTCGGTCTCGTCGAGCGTGAGCTGGGCATCGTCCGCATCCCGCAGATCCATCTCGTTTACCCAGGCGCCATAGGTCGCGGCGAGGTCCCTCGAGAGCAGCTGGGTCCAGGTTCCCTCGGCCCGGCTCTCGTCCGTCGCATACTGACCCTGGCACCACTCGTAGGCGGCGTCCGCCATGTCAAAGGACGTGACGGGGCACCACGAGGCGCTGCCCGCGATCGCGTCAGAGACGGGCTCTCCCGCGGCGTTGTGCGTGACCGCGCCGATGGAGGCGAGGTAGGGGTCAAACAGCTGAGAGTCTCCCGACGCCCCAAGAACCTCGCTCAGGCCGCCGCCGGCAGAGAAGCCAAAGACGAAGATGCGCTCGGGATTGCAGGGAAGGACGTCGGAGTTGTAGCGCAGATAGCGAATTGCCGCCTTGAGATCAACGGCGGGCCAGGGGGAGCCTCCCGGGATGAGCTCGTCAGACCCCGAGGAGGTATCGACCACCGCAGAGCGCCCGCGAAAACCGGCATAGACGTAGACGCACCCGGCATCCAGGTAAGGCCCCAGCCCCTCAAAGCCGTAGACCGTCGGGCTTGCCTGAGCGGAGAGGGTGCCCGCGTTGATGGGCATCAGGATCGGTGCCGTGGATGCCGTGAAGTTCCCCACCACGGACCTGTCGTTTATCTGGCAGGTATAGGTCTCGCCGTTCTTCTCGGCGGTGAAGTACGCGCCGGGGACAAAGATTGCCAGGGTCTCATAGGTCTCGGTCTCGGGCTCCAGGCAATAGGTCAGGCCGAGCTGATAGTAGACGTCGTTCTCCTCGTCATAGCTCCACGCGGAGGAGTCGAGGGCGAGCTCCTTGAACTTGGAGGTGTCCGCCGCCTCCGAGTCATGCTCGGCGTTTGAAGGCGAATGAGGAGAATCCTTCTGCGGGGTGCATGCGGCAACGCCTGCGACCGTCCCCACAGACGCGAGCGCGAGAAACTCTCTTCTGGTGCAGCCCATCATCCCTCCCTGTGCATAGGCTTGAAGGCGCGGGTATATTGTAGCAACGAGCAACTTTGGTGCCGCCGTACCATGCGACAACCACAATCTTGAGCGCGAGGAGGATGCCATGTCCGCCTTCTGGAGCAGGAGAGAGGCAAAAGACCCAGTCGAAACGCCCGAGAACGCAAAGCGGCTCCATGTTCGCTTTGTCGGAAGGGTCCAGGGCGTTGGATTTCGCTGGACGGCGCTAATGGTGGCACGCGAGCTCTCCCTCACCGGCTGGGTGAGAAACGAGCCCGACGGCTCCGTCCTGGCAGAAATCCAGGGCGAACCCTCTCACGTTGGGGCGTTTTTCTCGCACATGCTCGAGGAGATGGGCGGCAGGCACGCGAGCTTTGTCGTGGACGAGCGAGACGATGTCCCAGTTGTCTGGGGAGAGGCGGACTTTGAGGTGCGCCGCTAGGGGCATAGAGACGCCCCCCATGGACACCTCGACTCTCCGGGCGTTTGCAAGTCGGGACTACGCGGGAATCCGGGTGCCAAGCACTCCGAAATTACATCGCCAAGAAAAAGTCTTTGACACTCACGGTGAGTTTGGTATAGTAATCGCTGCACCAAATGGCTGGGTAGCTCAGTTGGTAGAGCAGGGGACTGAAAATCCCCGTGTCAGGGGTTCGACTCCCTTCCCCGCCACCAGAACTTTCGCAGGTCGGAGGCCGTATGTCTCCGGCCTGCTTTGCTATGCGCCGCTTGTCTCCGCATCCAAGGCCCCGCTTTGCCCCGCCTCTCTTGGTCCCGTCATCACAAGAGTGCATCCGCACACGTCAATCGAGTCACCATAGGTGACGACCACGGTACCCCTGATCTCCCTGCCGCAGTATGTGGCCGGGTTCTTTGCGCCCTGATCGCTCACCTCCATGCCGTCGGGCGTTGGAAAAATGCGCAGATGCCTCCTTGAAACGGCAAGGGAGTGAAGCACTACGTCGTTGTCTCGCCCTCGCCCAACGCTCACACCCTCCGGGCCAAAGCCTTTCCAAAGGTCAATCACGGGAGTCCTCACGAGCACTCCCACCTCCTCGGGCAAATCCCTCTGCTCGCGAGGCCCCGCCGCCACCCTGGGAAGAACGGCGGTTCTTCCCGCGCCCTGCCGATAGGGGCGATCTCGTGAGAAGTCATAGAGGCACCCGTAGCACACGCTCATATCCGCATAGAGCTCCGAGCCGCATCGGGGACACGTCTTTGTTTCAAAATACCTGGCCTCCTGCATTGCACTCCCCTCTCCCACCATGACAAAGAAAACCGATACGTCAGCACATCCAACGCCCTGCGCGTGTCAACGAACCATGCTCACCCCCAGCGCCGATGCCCACAGATGCTCCCCCTCCTCGAGCCAGTCCCCGGGGGCGGCAGGGCGCTCTATCGCGCAGCAGGCGTCCGAGTGCGAGAAGACTTCCCTGGGCTCAAGCCCGCGTCTCACGGACAGAACCTCCCCGAGCTCTCCGACCAAAGCCACATCGAGGGGATATCGCATCCCAAAGGTATGGACGGAGCCGCACCGGGAGATCAGCACCGGATCCGCCTCGGGCCCGGTGCCGAGAAGCCCCCTCAACCTCTCGGGCCATGTGCTCAGTACGCGAAGCTCGAGCCTGAGCCTCGGCCTCTCATCTGAGGCAAGCCGCACAAACCCCATCTCACACCACCACCCCGGGTCGATACCTGTCAACAACCAGCTCCCGCTCATGGGTCAGCTCTACGGGGGCCTCAAACGTGACCCCCGGCAGCCTCACGAACCTCGGCCAGGTGCGATAGCGAAGCGTGCACACGTAACGCGTCATCAGCGGAGAGATGGCAAACGTCCCGGCGCCACCACTCGCAGAAGCCGCCTCTGCCCGCACCTCCACCTCGCAGCGCCCCTCCCTGCCGAGAAGCTCCTCGAGCGCCCGTTCCACCTCGCCAACGGCGGCCACCTCGCTCTGCTCACCAGAAGGGGCCACGCCATGGGCAACAATCGCCTCAAGGGCCGCTTGGTCGAAGGCCGCGCAGGCCTCGACATAGCCCACGAGGTTCAGGGCGACGAGGGCAACAACCAGGGCAACGGGAACCATCACGGCCAGCTCGACGCTCATCTGCCCCCTCATCCCGGACAAGCGGCGCCTCTCCTGCCCGCGCCTCACGGCACGCCCCCAAGCGCGGAGAGGTCGATCGTGAGCGGCACGGATACGCCCGTCCCCGGAATCTCAAGCTCGGCAACCGTTACCCTGCCCCCGCTCGCGCCGTCCGTCAGCTCGACCCCGAGCGACCGTGCAAACTCGTAGGGCGTGGTGGCGTCAGGCAGGCGGCTCACAAACTCCCTCACCGTGGAGACGTCGTCGTATCCGCTCTGGTCGAGAACGTCCTGCGTGTTCACCAGCACGGGCTTTCTGAGCCTCATGTCCACCGGGGCAAGCCCCGCCGCATCGAGAGCCCCTTTGAGCTGGCCTTTGAGCCATGAGCCCGTCGTCCCGCCGAGCACCCCGTCAAAGCTGTCGAGAAAGCCTCCCCCTGCCCCCGCTATTCCCTCGCAGGCAGACCCATAGCCAACCAGCAGCGACCCCCAGAGCTCCAGCAAGCCGTCAAGCGATCCACCTACGACCGAGTCGCTCGCACCGAGGGAGTCAAAGAAGCTCGCGAGGACATTACCGCCGTCGGTGTCCTCGTCGGGGGCGAGCGCCGCCGCGGAGACGGCAACCCCCGCCGGCAAGTCAGCCGACTGAAGAAACGCCTCGGTTAGCTCTCCCGGCAGCATGCCCCCATCCGAGCGATAGACAACCGAGACACACCCCCATGCACCCGGCGGGCACAGCGTGGGGCCTCCGGCAGACAGCTGGTCGAGCGCCCCCTCAAACGCGCCCTCGCCCTCCTCGGCGAGCTCCTTCGTCTTTGCCTCAGCCTCCGCCCACTCTGCACGAGCGGCCCGATAGTCCTCCGCAGCCTTCACGATCAGCCTCCAGTGATATTCAAAGCCGTTCTCGATGGAGGTGGACGCCGCGGCAACACGACCCAGCTCGCCCACGTCCATCTTGCAAGAGCCGCACCTTGCGACGACACCCATATCAAGCTGCTCGAGTGACGCCTGTCCAGAGGAGGGGCCGAGCGCCCCCGGGCAGCTCAGGGAACAGTGGAGGACGCGACTCCCGTTCTCGACGGTGCAGGGCCACTCCTGCCGCGAATAGAGAGACGAAGCCCGAGTCTCGTCCGCGTTTCTCGGCAGCAGGGGCATTCGCGCGTCGACGCTCCCGTCATCGCGCTCGACCCAATAGCCCGCCCGCATCTCCCCCAGGGCGTACTCATAGAAGGCGCGGCGGCAGGCGGAGTCGGTCAGCTCCTCGGCGTTGTTGCCCTGCACGCTCTCCGCCGAGAGACGTGCCGCGTAGTAGTTGCGCGCCCGCACCAGCGCGGCGCCAAAGGTCCAGGTGTCGGACGTGGGGTAGTAGCGGTTCTCGGCCGCGGGGAGCCCGGCGAGGCTTCCCGCTCTCTCATAGAGCGAGTATGGCGTTGAGCCACAGTCCGCCCTCCAGCCCCTTTCGAGCGCCTCGCGCATGCGCTCGTAAGCCTCGCCTGACTCCTCTGACACCTCGCGCATGCGCTCGGAGAGCTCATCCATGCCGGCGTCGTCAATCTCAGCGGAGAGCGCGGAGAAGTCTGACCTCGACCTCTGGGGGAAGGGGATGGCACATCCCAAATAGGAGAGCCCGTCCTCGCAGTTAGCCGCGACGCACGAGACGGAGTTTGCCACCACGATGAGGGGGAGCGCGGCCTCGAGCCTCTCTATGCCCGTCGTGGCGGAACGCACAAAGCTCGTGCGGGTGTCCAAGATGCTCTTCCCCGCCGCACACGCCCGTGCGCCGACTGCCGTGAGCCCGGGCACGCAGGAAAGGACGAGGCCAGCGCCAAACACGACGATTCCGGTGAGGCCAAGGCTGAGGGAACAGGCATCGACAACCTGGACAATCGTGGAGAACCCCACAACGGCGTTGACCCCCGCCATAGCCGTGGCGTCCGCCACGTTCTGAATCTCGGCGGACCGCGATCCCACCCATCCGGCAGACGCCGCGGAAAAGACGAGCGTCAGGCTCAGGAGCAGGGCAAGGGCCACGGCAACGGTCGTAAACCCGTCCTCGTCATCTCTAAAGACGGAGAGCGCGGGAGCCTTCCTCTCCGCTCCCCTATCCCCACATCTCGACCCAATCCGCATACTCGCCCCCAATCCATTTCGCGCGCAACGAGCCCGAGGTCCTCACCTGCAGCTCCACCGAACCTCCCGTTCCTGTTCCGAGCATCGAGACAAACGCTCCAAGAAGAGGGAGCGGGCGAACCCGCCCGGAGATTGACACCTCCACGGTTCCGTCGTCTTGCGGCCCCGTCACCTCAATCTCCCAAGCCGACGGGCCGCCCTCGTGAAACGCGGGAACGTCCGGAACTGCCGCGAGCCTTCTGAGCGCAAAGGCGCGCAACTCGTCTTCCCCACCGTGCGAGGTCGCTGCCAGGCGGACCAGCTCTCCCGCCGTCGCCGCCATCACCGCCCTCGTGTACAGGACGCACGCCGGCTGGACGAGCAGAGTCACGACCGCCAGCACGACGGGAACGAGAAGGGCCGCCTCCACGCTCATCTGCCCCAAACGACGCTCTTCTCCTGCCATCTCAGTAGCTCAGGACGTCCTTGAGCAGAGCAGGCGCCCCCTGCTCAAACCCGTGCGAGGCGGCCGCCGTCGCCCGATTCGTAAGATCTCCGTCCCCTCCCGCATGCCAGAGAAGCGCGAGTCCGGCGAGCATCGAGACAAACGCGCCGAGCACAACGAGGTACTCAACAGTCGCCTGGCCGGAGCGCCCCTTCAGACCCCCAGGCTCCGGGCCGCGTCGTCCGCGTCCATGCGCCAGACGCGAACAGAGCACCCTTCTCCGTCGCCACCCTCCTCCACAAGGCAGATTTCCACCCATCGATTTCCCTGGAAAACGCATCCCCAGACCCTCCCCGTAAAGTCGAGATAGCCGGCTCGGGCAAGAATGCAGTCGCCTGCCCCTTCTCGCTCCTCTATCAACCGGCTCGAAACCTCCTCCACGCTGCCATCAAACCTGGCGGCGTCTCCCTCCAGGGGCCCGCTCGTGCCCTTCTCGCCTTGGCCTTCCTCTTGGGAGGGCGCCTCGACGGCAAAGCCCTCGTCGTCCGGCGCGTCTCCTCCGTCCTGTGTTCGGGCGGTGACCGTCGAGGCAACCTCAGCCGGAAGCGCCCCGCCCATGCCTCGAAACGCCGCGAGCAGGCCGAGCGCCCCGGCGGCGAGAAGCGCCAGCGCAACGGCCGCCTCGCGCCTGCTCACAGCGAGTTGATGCCCGTCGAGATGGCCTCCCAGAGCTCAGAGATCTTGTCCCTGAACGCGAGGATCGCCACGATCGCTATCACCACGAGCACGCCAACGAGAATCGCGTATTCGGTGGTGCCCTGGCCCGAATCGTCCGCCAGCAGCCCCCGCAAGCCAGCCACCTTGCGCTCCAGCACCCTTGTCGTCATCTCGCTCTCCTTCCTCCTCATCCCTGTCAACTCCCCTCAGCCGACCACCGAGCCGAGCAGCGGGCCAAGCACCGCAAGAAACATCGCGGGGACCACGAGCGTTCCCAGCGGGATCAACATCTTCACCGGCACTCGCTCGATTCTCTCCTCAACCTGGGCTCGCTGCTCGTCCCTGATCACGCGCGCCTGGCCCTCAAGGGCCTCAGCGAGCGGGGCACCAAAGGCGAGTGCCTCGCTCACGACCGATGCAAACCTCCCGAGTGCGGGCGCCCCCACGTCATCCGCCACCTTCCAGAGACCCTCCTCCCTGGTGCAAGCGCCAATGCGCCATCCGAGCATCGCCTCGCCAAAAGCACCGGCGAGTGCCCCCTCGTTTCTCGAGCAGTAGAACTCGAGCGAGGCGTCAAAGGAGAGACCGGCGGAAAGACCAAGCGTCACCACGTCAAGAAGGGCAGGAAGCTCGTCGAGGCACGCGGCGCGCCTCTCCTCCGGAGTCTCGCGACGGGAGGCCTTTCTCGACAGTCGGCTCGCGCCGAGAAGAAGCCTCGCCCCCTCGAGCCTTCTCAGGCCCAGCCCCAGAGCCGCCCGCCCGGGCACCGCATCCGCGAGGAGGGCGACCGAAAAGCCCATGGCCACAGCCGAGCCCAACGGAAGCAGCACCCCTCCCGCCAGCATCAGAGCACCCCTCTCATGAGGCGCCTGATGACAACCAGGGCGATGGCGTCCAGAGCCGAGGCAACCGTCACGCACCCAATGCCCACCGGGGTCGCGAGCCCCGCCTGAAAGTCCGGGGACATGAGCGCAAGGAGCCCCATCATGACCACGGGGAGAAGGCACACGATCCTCACGGATAGCCTGACCTGCGCCGTCTTGACGCCAAGCGTTCTCTCAAACTCCTCTTGGCGCTCTGCGAGCGCAGCCGACCTCAGGAGGAGGTCGCGCAGGGGGCTCCCCGTCCTGTGAGAGATCACGAGCGCCGTGGCGAGAAGCCCCGCCCCGGGCACGGAGAGCTCTTTGGCAAGAAGGTCGACCGCCTCTTCCGTAGACGCGCCGCACCTGAGCCGAAGGGACATCCTCGCGAACACCCGAGCCACCTTCCCGTGCTCGTGCGCTCCGACGTAGGAGACTGCCTGGGAGAGGGTCTGCCCCGACCCCAGCGCAACCGAGAGCGTTCGATAGATGCCCGGCATCGCCCCAAGGGCCTCTCGGCGCTCTCGTTGGCGAATCGAGGAATCGCGGGCCAGCATCGCCCCCACCAGGCCGGCCGCCACGGCCAGCACGGCGATCGGCGAGCCAAAGAAGATCCCGCCCAGAAGGGACGCCACCAAAGCGCCAACGAAAAGCGCCGCTGCCGAGGAGCGCCGGTCCAAGGAGACGCCGCCGTCGGAGAGCCTCTCCGAGAGGCTCTCCGAGAGCTCCTGAACACAGCGCACATCGAGGAGCATCCCGATGGCGCGCCATCCGCCGACCCATCGAAGAGCGGCCCGTGCCCTGGACCCAAGAAGCGGGAGCCGGCGCCCCGCCCCCACAAGCGACGGCATTGCCCCGCCGCTTGCGAGAAGGCCCGCCAGGCCAAAGAGCGTCGCAGAACCGGCAATCAGCGCTGCCTCCATTGCCCAACCTCCTCCTCGCTCAGAACGCCGTCCTCGATTCCCCTTCGCACGAACGTCGGCTCTGAGCGCAGCTCCCAGGAGCGCTCCCCAGACCGATAGCTCACGCATTCCTCGAGCCTGGCGGAGCCGTCCTCCGCCCGGGACACCTCCGTCAGAGACGTCACGACCCTCGTCCCGTCCGTGAGCCTCCGCGTCACCACGATCAGGTCTATGGCGGTGGCTATCTGCTCCTCGATGAGGTCCGTGGGGAGATCCATGCCAAAGCGCGCCATCAGCACGAGGCGCATCAGCGCCTCCTCGGCACT
Source organism: uncultured Atopobiaceae bacterium (assembly GCA_944321385.1). Classification (GTDB taxonomy): domain Bacteria; phylum Actinomycetota; class Coriobacteriia; order Coriobacteriales; family Atopobiaceae; genus Thermophilibacter. The sequence goes on along the minus strand of CALULC010000003.1, from coordinate 5,909 downwards.
TCCGGCATGGAGCGTGGTGAGCGACCCCTCGTGCCCCGTGTTCATGGCGTTGAGCATGTCGATGCACTCCCCCGAGCGCACCTCTCCCACGACGATGCGGTCCGGTCTCATTCTGAGAGCGTTCTTCACGAGGTCCCTGATCGTCACCTCTCCCGACCCCTCGATAGAGCTGTCCCGCGCCTCGAGTCTCACCACGTTGGGATGAGCGTCAAAGCGAAGCTCGGCAGAGTCCTCTATGGTCACGATTCGCTCGCCAACCGGTATCTCGCAGGAGAGTGCGTTGAGCAGCGTGGTCTTGCCCGAGCCCGTACCCCCGGCAACCGCGATCGAGCGCGAACAGCGCACCGCCCAGGAGAGCAGCTGGGCATACCACGCCGGAATGGAGCCGCTCTCCACGAGACGCCCCAGCGTGCGGATCTGATCGGAGAACTTTCGTATGGTCACCGCCGGCCCGTCGATTGCAATTGGCGCCGCGACCGCATTCACGCGGTCGCCGTTTGCCAGGCGCGCGCTCACAAGCGGGCTCGAGCGATCGAGGCGCCTTCCCAGCGGTGCGAGTATCCGATCCATGACGATCATGATCTGCTCGGGCGAGTCAAACACGGTGTCCGCGGGATAGAGCTCTCCCCCGCGCTCGTAGAAGAGGGCACCGGCCCCGTTGATCATGACCTCGGTGACCTCCCCGTCCTCGAGCAGGGGCTGAATCGGACCAAGCCCGCAGACCTCGTCGATGACCTGTCTGAGCAGCGTGTCCCTGTCTACGGCGCGACAGGCGTCCTCCCGAGTGTTGAGAATCGCCTCAAGCACAACGCGCAGCTCGGAGCGCACCTCGGAGGCACCCTCCTCGGAGAGCATCGAGGCGATCGTCGCCAGGCCCAGGCGCTCGACCAGCTCGGATCGGAGCATCTCGCGCGCATGTCTGAGCTCGACGCTCGCACTGGGAGCCCCGTTGGTTGAGCGAGCCGCCTCCACCTCCCTCACGCGCTCGAGAACAGACATCTACCTCGCCTCCCTCCTCAGCCCAAACAGCGAGGACCTTCTGCCCTCATCTGTCTGCTCGTAGGCACTTCTCGCCTCGGCGCAGTCCGGAAGCCTACCGAGCTCAGCCAGCAGCTTTGCGACGGCAGAGGAGAGAGAGTCCGCAAATGCGAATCCCGGCTCACAGAGCTCATCCACTCGGCCCTCGCCCAGCAGCTCCCCAACCCCTCTCCCTCCCTCAAAGACCCGATACACGCGCGCCGCCTCGAGGCCCACCTCAGCCCTCCCCGCAGAGAGGTCGGGCTTGAAGCGAGGGTTCGCACGATTCTCGATGCGCGCGATGCGCGTTCGCGCCACCCCAAGGCGCACGGCAAGGCCGCTCGTCCTCGCTGCCGAGGAGATAGCCCCCTCGCGAGAGTCGGTCACGATGACCAGCCGGTCTGCATGCTGGACCGCATGGGCAACGGCATCGGTAAACGTCGTCGAAGTGTCAACCACGACGAGCTCGAACTCCTTTGACACCCTCTCGATCAAGTCGCCGAGATAGGGGAACACGAGCTCCGCCATCTCTGGTCTGGCACAGGGCCCCATGACGGAGACTCCCGAGGCTGACATCTGACAGAGCTGGACGATTGGCGTCGTCGCCCCAGACTCGCCGTAGGAGGTGGGATCCGCACCCTCTCTCAGGCCCAGCGCGGCATATGCGTTCCCACAGGAGAGGTCGAGGTCGAGCAGACATGTCCTCATGCCCCATCTGCTCGCGATGACCGCAGTACACACCGCGAGCATCGTCTTGCCAACACCGCCCCTTCCCGAGCAGAAGACGAGCACGGGCGCCTGGGAAGAGGCAATCCCCTCGAAGGGCTCCTCTAGATCGAGCGCCAGCTCAGGCACGTCCTGCACGCTCGAACCGGCAGACGCCGCCACCATCGGCTCGCTCGGGGGCTCCTCTCCCCTCGCCTGCGTCCACCCTGACGCCAAGACGTGCTCTGGCTCCTCCTCGACTTCGTCCAGGTCGACGACGAGGTCGACCCCCGCGCGAGACGCCCTCGAGCGAAACGACCCCGTGACGCCGCTCTTGACGAGGGCCACAAACCGGGCCCGCCCGTCTGCGACAACCGCCGCGGCAAGGTTGATGTCAGACACGCCCGCCCCCACAACGCCAACCAAGACTCCCAGCTCGCCCGGACGCGAGGCGGCCACCCTCTCCCTGAGCTCGTTCTGACTGTCAGTCCAGTAAACGAGCGGGCTTTCGTCCATATTCGCAACGACACCCCTCATCCGGTCGAACTCGGTATCGGAGCACAGAACCAGCCACTCGCTCATATCTGCCCGCCCCTCTCATCAACGTCCTTCTCGCCTGTGCCAGCCCCTTCTTCGCTGCCCCAGCCCCCCTCTTCCAAGATCTCCTGCGGCGGGACGTTGTCTGGGTCGGAGGTGTCCCCTCCGTCCGTGGCAAGCGAGTCCTCCCCGGGCAGCGCGAACCTCAAGCTCCCCTCACCGCTCGCCGCAAGGAGCGGGGCAACGTCGTCCGGGTCAACAGCAACGGTCAGCTGCCCGGAGGAGAGCGTCCCCGCCGTACCGGCAGGAACCGAGAGAACCTTGAGGTCGTTGGCAATCAGGCGCACGCCCTCCGCGCCCACCTCGTAGGCCGCGAGGGTGGCGCCGATCTCCAGGCCAGGTGGCACCCCGGCGTCGCTGTCTGCGACCATGGCAAGGGCGACCCTTCCATCCGGCACCTCTACCGTCTCTGTGGGGTTTCGCAGATTGAGCTCCGTCACGGGCATGCCTGCGGCAACTGGCACGCTCACCTTTGCCCCCTCGACCAGCTCCAGGCCGGTTATCGCCCCCTCTGGGGCCAGCTCGGCAACCCAGTCACGCTCGCTCACGTTATTGGAGTCAATGGTTTCGCCTGCCTCGATGGGTTTTGTGGCAACGACGAGCCTCACCACCTCCCCGCCGTAGCGCTCCAGCGCCTCGGTGCGCTCGCGCTCGCACTGCGCCCTCGTCTGCTCCCCGTACGCTAGGCAAAGCGCGGCAGCGAGCAGGGCGCACGAGCCCGATATGAGATATCTGAAGCGACGGGTCACGATGCCTCCCCCGTGTCCCAACGGTCGGTAGAGGCATTTTCCGCTCGTATCATGTCATGACGTTGCTCGTTCTGAGAAAGTCATACGCGAGACTGCAATATCTTGTCGACAAACTGACCAGCACATGGTTTTTGCAGCTAGATGAGCTATATAATTCCGCTCTAGATATCATTCTTAAAATTTGCTGGTCACGCCATCTTCACATCTGCAACTGGGTTTATTTCGAAGTCTTATTTAGAGAACCACGTCGGGGTCGAGCGTGCGGGCGCTTTCGCGCATCTCCGCCGCAAGCGCTAGATAGCAGCTGAGCCGCTCGTCGGAAAACGCCCCTCCCAAATTCCCGTCCAGAACGGCGCACCCCGGCTCATGCGTGTGCGTGCAGTCGTTGAATCGGCACTCGCGCGCCGCCGCGGCAATCTCCGGGAACGCCTTGGCAAGCCCGCGCTCGTGCCCCACGAGCGGCAGGCTCCTGAGCCCCGGCACATCCGCGATCACGCCCGCATCTGGCAGGCGCACCATGACGCGCGAGACCGTGGTGTGGCGGCCCGCGTCGTCCTTCTCGCGCACCTCTCCCGTGGCGAGCGCCTCATGGCCGAGAAGGGCATTGAGCAGCGTGGACTTGCCCGCACCCGACTCACCGAGGATCATCGCGCAGCTCAGGGGCGGCACGCAGGCGCGCACCTCCTCCACGCCGGCACCCGTGGCGGAGGACGTCACAATCACGCGCACGTCGTCGCCAACAAGGCGGCGAACGCGATCGACCTCGGCCGAAAGCTCGTCGTCCGCCGCGCGGTCGGCCTTGGTGAGCACGACGACCGGCGTGAGGCCGCAGTCCCGCGCAAGCACGAGCGAGCGTGCCACGCGTCCGAGCAGCAGCTCTCCGGCACCGAGCGGCTGCACCACGAGAATGGTGTCCACGTTTGCCGCCAGCACCTGGCGCTCCCCGCGGCTGCGGCCGCGCCATCGCTCAAAGACGGTGCGTCGCGGCAGCACGCGTTCGATAACGCCCATGTCGTGGCCGGGTGCCCGGCGCACGGCAACGCAGTCGCCCACGGCGGGCAGCAGACCGTCGTCCTTCTCGGCGTTTTGTTTTGCAAAGCTCACGGAGTGCTCGGCCCTAAAGGCATCCGTGGCGGTGACCACGAGCGGATAGCCGCGGTCGAGACGCACCACAAACCCGAGCGCCATCTCGTCGGCGTTTTCCGCCGTGGCGAGAAACTCATCGAAGGCGGAGCGCTGCGCTTCGTCGAGCCGCAGGTCATCGAAGGCGGGTAGGTCATGCAGGGCGTCGATTGCGGGAAGGGTTATCTGCTGCTGACGGCTCGCCCGCCGCTTTCGCGACGTCGCCGTCGACCGCTGACCCCGCTTTGCCACGCGCACCTCCCGAGCCTGACGTTTTTCTCGGCAATTCTAGCGCAGTTGGCGGGATATGCGACAAGAGCAAAGGTCGCCCCCCTTGGAGAGCGCTCATGGGGTTGTGCACCGTTCCGGCAGGACTAGCGTGTCGACCGTGTAACGCGTTGGCATCGAGGCGTTTTCAGGTTGGGCGCACCATGGCGCCCTCCCGTAGACTTGCACAATCCAGAAACGCCCGCGGATTGGAGCCCTCATGCTCGGCATCGCCGGACTCGTCCTCGCCGTCGTCGCCATCGTCGCCCTCATCTGGCGCGGCTGGCACATGGTGGTGGTCTCGCTCGTCGCCTCGCTCATCGTCATCCTCGCCAACGGGATGGACATCCTCTCCGCCATCAACGAGAGCTATATGGGCGACATGGCGGCCTTTGTGGGGAGCTGGTTCCTGCTGTTTGCCCTCGGGTCCGTCTTCGGGCGCGTCATGGGCGACTCCGGCGCCTCGGCGGGCATCGCGAGCAGCATGCTGCGCCTCGTGGGCGAGAAGCACGCGCTGCTCGTGATCATGGTCACCGGCCTTGTGCTCTCCTACGGCGGCATCAGCGCGTTCATCATCGCGTTCTCGGTCTATCCCATCGCCGCCGAGCTCTTTGAGCGGGCGGACATCCCCAAGAAGCTCATCGTTGCCGCCATCATGGTCTGCCCCGCCACGCTCGGCATGGTCATGATGCCGGGCATCCCCTCCACGCAGAACCTCATCCCCGCGAGCTTCCTCGGGACGGACGCCTATGCGGGTGCGCTTCTCGGCGTCATCTGCTCCGTGGTGATGTTCGTGCTCTCCTACATCTACCTGCAGTGGGAGATCGGCCGCTGCCGCAAGCGCGGGGAGCACTTCTCCCCCAGCCCCGGAGAGACGCTCTCTCGGCCGGATGACGCCAGCACCCCGCCCATCTGGGCGTGCTTCGCGCCGATCGTCCTTCTCGTTGTGCTGGTCTTTGTGCTGCAGCGTGCGGTGTCGATGTCTGCCACCGATGCCGTGACCGTCTCGATGCTCGCCTCGGTGATTGCGGCGTGCCTGCTCTACCGCGGGCGGATCGAAAACGTCAAGCGCGCAATCGGGGAGTCCTGCACGAGTGGCCTGAGCTCGCTCGTCTCTGTGGCGGCCATCATGGGCTTTGGCGGTGTGGTAGTAGCATCGCCCGCCTACCAGGGCATCATCGAGGCGCTCATGTCCACGAGCCTGAACCCCCTCTGGCAAGGCTTCATCACGATCTTTGCCATCGCCGGCATCACGGGATCGGCAATCGGCGCGCTCAACATCTACCTTGGCAGCATGGCACAGACGCTGCTTGCCACCGGGCTCGATCCGGCGATGATGCACCGCGTGCTCTGCATGGCGTCCGTGGGGCCGGCAACGCTGCTGCCCCACACCTCGGCGATGCTCGCCGCCAACCAGGCCGCCAAGACCGAGGTCCGCGACACGTACCGCTA
>CALULC010000002.1 GCA_944321385.1 uncultured Atopobiaceae bacterium | reverse complement strand
ATGGCCGACGGCAAGATCTCCTTCCTCATCAACACGCCCAAGGGCCACAGCTCCCGCGGCGACGGCACCAAGATGAGAAGCGAGGCCGTGAGCCGCGGCATCGACATGGCCACCACCATGTCCGGCGCGGTCGCGCTGGTGCAGGCCATCGCGGCGCTGCGTGAGGGCACGCTCGACGTCTACGCCCTCCAGGACTTGTAGGATACGAAGGGACAGTCCCTTCGTATCATTCGGGCCGTCGGGTTTCTCGCCCGGCGGCCCTTTTCCGTTTGTCGCCTGCCACCTTGTGCCGAAACAGAGAATCGGCACAAAATGAGGCATTTGAGAGGGTCGATTTGTGCCGAATCTCTGTTTCGGCGCTTGTCGGCAGAGGATGGGGAGGCCCTTGTGATGCGCTCGCTCGCGCCTTGCTCGATCGTGGACTGCCACACGCACACGCGCTATTCGGATGGCGTGGGGACGTTCGAGGAGAACGCGCGCGCCGCTGCCGCGGCGGGCTGCGCCGTTCTGGTCTCGACTGATCACCTCACGCTCCCATCCGGTCCGATGGACCCCGCGGGAGAGGTTCAGGTGACCGAAGACGACCTCGCGGCGCACCGCGCTGAGTGGGAGGCTGCCTGTGATGCCCATCCTGAGCTGGAGTTAATTTACGGCTTTGAAGCGGATTGGTATCCCGGCTGCGAGGAGAACGTCCTTCGCTGGAGCGCGGGGGCGCAGGTGCTTCTCGGCAGCGTTCATTGGCTCGGCGAGAAGGACGACGGCGCGTGGATCGACGATACGTCCGACCTGACCATCTGGCGCGAGCTCGGTCCCGACGAGGTCTGGCGTCGGTACGTGGAGGCCTGGTGCCATGCCTGCGAGAGCCCGCTTCCGTTTGACTCGATGGCGCACCCGGACCTGCCCGAGCGCATGCGCAGCGAGGGCTTTGCCGCCACGATCGACCTCTCGCCGCTCTGGGACGAGATGGTCGCCTGCGCGCATGACACCGGGCGTCGCGTGGAGCTCTCCACGGCCGGTTGGCGCAAGGGGGTGGGGGACTACTACCCCTCGCGCGGCCTGCTCGGGCGCTTCTGCCGTGCCGGCGTCCCCATCACCGTGGGCTCGGACGCGCACGTTCCCGCAGACATGTGTGACGGCATCCGCGATGCCTACGCCCATGCCTGGTCCGTGGGCTACCGCTCCGTCGAGGCCCCGCGCGCAGACGGCACCTGGGAGCCCATGCCGCTATGATACGAAGGGACAGTCCCTTCGTATCATTTTGGGAGAAATATGGCACGGGTGCTGGTGATAGAGGACGACGCGGCAATCAACGATGTCGTGACCACGCGTCTTTCTCGCGATGGCCATGCGGTGACCCAGGCGTTCTCAGGCTCCGAGGCGCGCCTCTTGCTGGGCGAGAAGGACGCGGCGTTTGACCTCGTCATCTGCGACCTCATGCTGCCCGGCGCGACGGGCGAGGAGCTCGTTGGGCTCATCCGCGAACGCAACGACGCCATGCCCGTGATCGTCATTTCGGCGCGCACGACGCCTGCCGACAAGGTTGACCTGCTGCGCCTTGGCGCGGACGACTACCTCACCAAGCCCTTCGACCTCGACGAGCTCGCCGCGCGCGTTGAGGTGCAGCTGCGTCATCGCGGTGACACTGCCCCCTCTGGCGTGCTGCTGCGCTGGCATCGCTGGGCGCTCGACTCGGATGCACGCACGCTCACGGTTGCCCCGGGAGAGGCTGGCGAGAAGGGCGGTGCGGTCTCGCTCACCAAGATCGAGTTCAACATTCTGGAGGCGCTTGTCCGTCGCCCGAACCGCGTGTTCTCAAAGAGCGAGCTCTTCGAGCTGGCGTGGGGCGAGTCCTTTGCCGGAGACGACTCAACGGTGGCGGTGCACGTCTCCAACATCCGCGCCAAGCTTCGCGAGACCGGCACGGACGACTACCTCAAAACCGTCTGGGGCATGGGCTTCAAGCTCGCCTGATTCAATTGGGGATAGATCCCTTTTGAATCCTCAAGCATTCTTTAGATTTGGCTCACGGTTTCTAAAGGTCTACCTGCCAGACTGGGAGGCAGCCTCTAGAAAGGAGCTCGCGTGAACGTCATAGAGACGCACGGCCTCACCAAGCGCTACCGTCGCAAGCTGGCCGTGGACAACCTGGACATGACCGTCGCCGTCGGCGACATCTACGGCTTCGTGGGCAAGAACGGCTCGGGCAAGTCGACCACGATGAAGATGGTCTGCGGCTTGGAGCGACCGACGGCCGGCGAGGTCGTACTCTTCGGCGACCCGGAGCGTGGCGGCGCCACCCCGCAGGGCTTCTCGCGCATCGGCGCCCTCATCGAGAGCCCTGGTGTGCTCGCCAGTCTCACCGCACGTGACAACCTCGTCGCCAAGGCCCTTGCGCTCGGCATGACGCACGCGGGCGACGTGGCGGACGACCTGCTCGCCCTCGTGGGCTTGGACCCGAAGGATCGCCGTCGCGTGAAGGCTTACTCGCTCGGCATGAAGCAGCGCCTTGGCCTTGCCCTCGCGCTCGTGGGCCGACCCGACCTGCTGCTTCTTGACGAGCCGTTCAACGGGCTCGACCCCGAGGCCACGCGCGCCATGCGCCTCGCGCTCGTGCGCCTCAACCACGAGCATGGCGTCACGATCATGATCTCCAGCCACGTGCTCGACCAGCTCGACCGCGTCGCCACGCGCTTCGGTGTCATCGCGGACGGTCGTCTCACGGCCGAGTTCACCGACGAGGAGCTCCACGAGCGCTGCGGGAGCTCCGTGCGCCTGCGTCTTGCCGAGCTGGAGCGCGGCCTCGCCCTGCTCGAGCAGGCGCTCCCGCAGGCGACCTTCCGCGCGGAGCCCGACGGCGCGCTCGTGGTGACCGGCGTCTCGCTCGACGAGGTCAGCTCCGCGTGTTTCTCGGCCGGCATCGAGGTCCGCGAGCTCGCCCAGCAGGAGCGCGACATCGAGGAGTACTTCGTCGAGCTCATGGACGGCGCAGATGGCGAGAGGGACGGTGGCGTCCGATGATAGCCCTGCTCCGCTCGGACGCCTATCGCGTTCTGCGTTCCCGCTGGATTTGGGCTGTGGCTGCCATTGTAGCGTTTCTCCTGCTTGCGCCGGCCCTCATGATGCGCTTGACCAGCATGGGCCCCGTCTGCTACGACGATCTTACCGGCTCTGCGCTTGCCATGAGCGGCATCCAGATACTTGCCGCGGCCATGGCGGCGATTGTGTGCTGCGACCGAACCGATATTGGGTTCGCGCGGTCGATCCTCTCGTCCCTCGGTGAGCGCGCCTGCAGGGTGTGGTTTATCGAGAAGTGCGTCTTCTCGCTGGCACTTGCCGCCGTCCTGCTCGCATTCACGTTCGTGCTGGGGCTTCTCGCCCTGCCGATCTCCGGGGTTCCGGTGGCAAATCCGGAGCCCGCGTGGCAGGTGGCAGCCTGGCTCGGCTGCATGTGGCTCTGCGCCGCGCCCTACGTCGTGCTCACGGTGCTCGTGGCCCACCTCACGCGCAGCGAGGGCGTGACCACGGTGTTTGCCGTGCTCAGCGCAGGAGGACTGATCGAGGGCGGCCTGCTCATAGGGGTCGACTTTCTGTATGCGTTTCTCGGCGGAGAGTTCCTTACGGTGACGGCGGCCGTGGGCCCGTGGCTGCCCGCGGAAATTGCGTCTGCCGTGGGCGCCGGGGCGCAGACGATGCTCTCCGCCGAGAATGCCGTCCTGTTGGCGCCCGCCATCCGCGCACTTATCGTGTGCCTGCCGCTTACCGTTGCCGCCACCGCCGCTGACGCACTGCTCGTCTCGAGGAGGGATGTCGCATGATGGCGCTGCTCAAGTCAGATCTCTACCGCATTCTGCGCTCCCGCTGGCCGTGGGCGGTGCTCGCACTCGTCGCGCTTGTCACCTTGGGCAGTGCCGTCCTCACCATCTGGTGGCCGCTCGAGCCCGGCATCGTCTACGACGGCCTCACCGGGCGTGCTGGCGCGCTGCGCCTCGCCGGGCGCGGGAGCTCCATCGTGCTCGTGAGCACGATTGCCCCCTTCGTGGCTGCGCACCTCTCCTGCGCGGACTCCGATTCCGGCTTTGAGCTCACGCTCCTCTCGTCCCTGCGCGGTCGCGTCGCCTACTTTGCCGAGAAGTACCTGCTCACGGTTCTCCTCTCGGGGGCGATTCTGATTGCCTATCTCGCGTTCAGCGGGCTCGGCGTCCTTGTGACCATGCGTGCTGTGACCAACGTAGAGCCGATCTGGCAGGTCGCGGCATGGGCGGGGGAGGGCTGGCTCGCGACGTGCGCCTACGCGCTTCTCGTGCTGCTCGTTGGGCAGCTCACGCGCAGCCGAGCCATTGCCTTTATCGTCGCGTTCCTGCTGCTCTCGGGTGCCGTGGAGCAGGGGTTCTTCACCTTCCTGCTGCTCGTGAGCAACGTTTTCGGTCTGAACTGGGGTCCCGCGCTTGAGGCCGCCTTCGCCTGGGCACCCTATGTCACCACGGCCGCAGTGGGCAACGGCGCCGTGGACATGCTCGCCGTGGATGTCACCGGCTTCGCCCCGGCCGTCCGTGCGCTCATCGTCTGCCTCCCGCTCTGTCTCGCGAGTGGCGGGCTCGGCACTCTCGTTGGCACGAGGCGCGATGTCGCATGAGCCCGGACACGTTTCTCGAGCCGCTTTACCGTTGGCTGTACTCCGTTGCCGACTGGCTGCTCGAGAGCTCTACCATGAACGGGTGGGTACGAATCTTCGAGGGACTTCGCATGGTTGAAGGATTGTTGATTGTGGCGCTTCTTGCGCTTGGCTTTGGTCTGGGTGCGGTATTCGTTATTGGCTGCTACGCCACCGAGCTTGGGCGCCAGGCACGCTTTCTCGGGTGCCGCGAACGTCTGAGCAACGCACGGCTTACCTGCGGGAGCCGCCTGCCGGGCATGGTCGGCATGGTCGATGCCGTGAACGCGGAGATCGACGCCGCCGACGCCGAGCGCGTGGAGGCCCTGCGCGCTGCGGACGAGTTCTCGCGCGGTCTCTCCGCGCTCAGCCATGACGTGCGCACGCCGCTCACCGGCGCGAGGGGCTACCTGCAGCTCGCCCGTGAGGAGGCGGACTCGGCGCGCAAGGACGAGCAGCTCGCGGCAGCCGACGCGCGTCTGGCTGCGATGTCTGGGCTTTTGGACGAGCTCTTCTCGTATGCTCGTGCAGCGGACCCGGATACCCCACTCGAGCTGGGGCCCGTTGCCGTAAGACCGCTGCTGGAGCAAGTTCTTCTCGGCCATTACCCTGAGTTTGAGCAGTGCGGCTGGGAGCCCACGCTGGACTGCGAGGACGTGTCCGTCGAGGCAAACGCCGAGGCGCTCGCGCGCATCGTCGAGAACCTCGTGGTCAACGCGCTCAGGCACGGTTCTGGTCCGCTTACAGCGCGCGTACATCTTGCGGGAGAGAAGAACGCCGAGAAGTGCGGCGTCATCGTGGAGCTCATCAACCCTGTGGCCGACCCCTCAGCCATCGATGCCGACCGCCTCTTCGAGCGCTTCTACCAGGCAGACGCCTCGCGCTCGACGGCAGGATCGGGCCTTGGGCTCTCCGTTGCCGCAAAGCTCGCTGCCGCTCAGGGGATGAGTCTCTCTGCCCGCCTCGAGGGAGCCGAGCTTGTCGTTACGCTTGTTACGCGTGCCGCCTGAAGTGTTACGAAGGGACAGTCCCTTCGTAACATTTCGTGTCATCGAGAAGGGAGATCTCATGATCGTCACGACAACCAACTCCGTTGAGGGCTACCAGATCGCGGGCTACTTCGGCATCGTCACCGGCGAGGCCGTGAGCGGCATCAACATGTTCCGCGACCTCGGCGCGAGCGTGCGAAACATCTTTGGTGGCCGTTCCGCCGGTTACGAGGACGAGCTCAAGAACGCTCGCAACGAGGTGCTGGAAGAGATGCAGGCCCGTGCGGCTGCGCTCGGTGCGGATGCCATCGTGGGCGCCTCCATCGGCTACGAGACCTTCGAGGGTATGATCATGACCTGCTGCTCCGGCACCGCCGTCCGCCTTCGCCGCGCATGATTCAAAAGGGGTGACACTGGCGTCAGAGCTGACTGTCACACTCCCAAAAGGGAATAGTCCCCTTTTGAATCATTTGATGAGCTCGTCGAGCGCTGGCGTGATTTGGGACTCGATCTCCTCGAGCGTTTCGCCGAGAAGGGCGAGCGGCTCGACGAGCATAGCGCCGGGAAGCGCCTCCCGGACGGAAAGAGCCGCGCCGTGAGGTGCTTCTCGGCAACCTGGGCCACAAAGGAGGCGGGGGAGGGCTCGACCTCGACGAGACGCCCGTCCTCTTCCATCACGAACCCCGCGCGCGAGAGCCGGATGACGCAGACGTGTTGGTCATCCAGCGCGGGCTTGGATTCGATGAGGCACATGGCCGCCTTCTGTCTTTACGCCTTGCCGGTATTGTTGACAACCTACTCTGAGCAGATTGTCACACTAAAGGAATGCTGCATGAGTACCAGAGTCCTCTGCTCGACTCGCTTCGTGCGTCATAGAGGAGCTCCAGCCACACCCAGCCATTTCTGCTTGCGCCGAGCGTGCACGAATCGAGAAAAACACCCACTCAGCTGCTCGTTTTTCTCGATTCGTGCACACTCGGTCGCGTCTACAGCTCCAGTCGCCAGCGGGTGCCACGCTCGATGCGCTCGCGAGGCTTAAGGCCGGCGGCCGAGAAGCGCCATTGGGATGCGACGTTCCAGTCGTAGACCTCGTCCGCGAGGACCTTGCTCCAGCCGAGCCTGCGCGCCCGCTCTCAGAGCGCTCCAATCACGCGACTCCCCACGTAGTGCGCCTGCAGGTCTTTTCGCCGATGACGATGGGAAGGTCATTCGGGAAGAGTGTGACGTCACTGACCGCGCGCCAGCCGCTTGGGCGTGTAAGGCTCGCTCAACGTCGACCATCCAGAGCGTCTCGGGGTCCTGGTACCACGAGAGTGTCTCAGCTGTGCCACATCAAGTCGAACGAGTCGCAAGCCAGATGCTATGTTAAGAACGCCTTGCGTCATTGAACCTCTCCTGAAGCCGTTGGTCGAGGCGGCGAATCTCCTCGGTTGCCTTTCCTTTATTTGCACCCTATCCCTCGATGCGGAAGCGTCGAAGCAGCTCCTCAAAGGCGTCCTGCGCCGCGCGGCACGTGTCGAGAAGGTAACCCCGCTCCCGTCCCCACTGCGAGAGCCCGCGATAGTAGAACAGCTTCACCTCGTCTGCGATGATGAATGGCGTGATGCCGTTGCGCAGGCACTCCTTGAACATGACGAGCCTGCCCACGCGCCCGTTCCCGTCCTGGAAAGGGTGGATGGCCTCGAACTCGGCATGGAAGGCCACGACATCCTCGAGCGTCCTTCTAGGCAGCGCCTCGTACCTCTCGATGAGCTCCGCCATGCGGCCTGCGACCTCCTCGGGAGCCGCGGTCTCGCGGCCGCCCACCTCGTTGGGAAGGCGCTTGTAGTCACCGACCGCGAACCATCCCTTGCGACTGTCGGTCGTCCCCTGCTTGAGTTGGGCATGCAGGCCCTTCATGAGGCGCTCTGTCAGGCGTCGGTTGGCATTGTCGATAATCGAGTCCACACACCGGAAGTGGTTGGCGGTCTCAAGGATGTCATCAACGCGCACCGCGTCCGCGACGCCGATTGTGTTGGTCTCGAAGATGAGCCGGGTCTGCTCGTGCGTGAGCCGACTCCCCTCGATGTGGTTGGAGTTGTAGGCAAACTCGACCTGGACGTGATGGTAGATGCCCCCGGGCGTGCCGGCGGCCTTCTCCTCGCGCAGCACGTCGAGAAGCGCGCGCGGCTTCGTCTGCGTTCGTGGCCTGCGACCCGGGCGCTCGGCGTCTTTTGGGAGGGCCCACGTCTTTCCGATGAGCTCAGCGCCTGGGATGCGCCCTTCGGCACAGTAGTTGCGTACCGTGCGCTCGGAGACACCCCAGAGCCGAGCGGCATCAGCAACCGTGAGAAACGCCATCGTCACCTTCCGTTAACGGCAGATTAAGTGAAAGATAAGTATACCTCTTCGGCGGCTAATTTGCCGATAACGGAAATGGGGCCGAGAGGCTCATCTCCGCGGCCGTTCGGGTTGTCACGTTTCACGCTCGAGCGTGTGTAGTAGGTGACGGGATGGCGGCCGCATCCCAGAGACGTGAGACGGAAATGAGAGGAGGCTGGCCGATGCAGATTCCCCGCAATGCACCCGACCGCGACCCAGAGCGGCTCGTGCGCGACTACGCCGACCTCGTCCTGCGCGTGTGCTACACCTACCTGCGCTCGACGGCTGACGCCGAGGACGTCTGCCAGGACACGCTCGTGAAGCTCATCTGCCGCGATGAGCCGTTTCGCAATCCCAGCCACGAGCGCGCCTGGGTCATACGCGTGGCGATAAACGCCTGCAGGAATCTGCTGCGCGACCGCGGCGCGCATCCGGCAGTGGGTCTCGACGACGTGCCGGAGCCGGCGGCGACGCAGGCGCCCGGCGAGGACGAGCTCCGGCGGCGCGACGACCGTGTGCTTGCCGCCGTGATGGCGCTTCCGCTGCCGCAGCGCGAGGCGGTCTACCTGCACTACTACGAGGGCTACCTCACGTGCGAGGTCGCGAGGATCGTGGGCGCCACCGACGACGCCGTGCGACAGCGCCTAAGTCGCGCCCGTGCGAGCCTCAGAGACGACCTGAAGGGAGACTACGATGACTTCCCCGCTTGATACCTACACCCGCTCGATGGATGATCTGCGCTTCTCCGACGAGGCCAAGGCCCGCATGACCGAGGGCCTGCGCGAGGCTGCTGCCGCAAGGAGTGCAGAGAAGAGCGCTCGGGCCGGGATGCCCGCCGAGGTCCTGACCATGCCCGCGCGTCCTCCCGCCCGTCCCAGGCTCCACTGGGCTCGCGTCGCCGCCGGGCTCGCCCTGGCGCTCGTGCTGGGCGGGGGCGGCACCGTCGCCGTGGCAGCGGGCGTGCTGCCCAACCCGGCCGACGTGCTCTCCGACGTCTTCGGCGGCGCGCCGGCCCAGACCGAGCTCCTGAACGAGGTCGGCCATCCGATCGGCGCGAGCGCCACCTCCAACGGCGTCACCGTGACGGCCGAGGCCGTGGTGGGCGACCGGTTCAACTACGCCGTGGCCTACTCGATTGAGTTCGACGACCCCGCCGCGCTTGAGGGGCTCGAGTTCCACGAGGGCGGCAAGCTGACCTACGTGGGGGACGCGTTCCTGCGCGTGGACGGCGCGATGAGCGGCGGCGGTCTCGTCCGGCTCTACGATGCCGACTCCGGTGACAACACGCTGCAGCTCGTGCAGGTCATGGGGGTGCAGACGTGGAACGACGCGGGCATCGTGGGACGCACGGCGCGCTTCTCCATGAGCAAGCTCGAGATCTTCACCGATGAGGGGGAATTCAAGACGCTGGCGGCCGGTGACTGGAACCTCAAGTTCGAGATGAACTACGTGGATACGACCGTTGATCTGCCGGCGGGCCAGAGCACGACGTGGCTGGGCTCGGCAGTCACGATCGACGCCGTGGCGGTGTCCTCCCTCGGCGTCACGGTGGACTACACGATCGACCGGCAGACGCGCGACCTCGCGCTTCCCGGCGAGGTGAGCGACGAGGCTCTGGCAGAGCAGGCTGCTGTGATGGGCCTCCCCGTGATCGTGACCTTTGCGGATGGGACGATGTTCGACGCTACGGACACCAACGGTTCTTCGGCGAAGCGCGGTGACGGCACGAGCACCGTCTCCAAGGCGACGACCTACGACCGCATCGTGACCGTGGGCGACATCGTGAGCGTGACCGTGGGCGACGTGGAGATTCCCGTGAGCGCCTCGTAGAGCTGATACAACTTGCGATTTGAGGGGCGAGTCGCCATCTGGGCGGCTCGCCTTTCTTGTTTTCATCGGAACCTCCCCTCATCAACGCCGTGGAGGACGGCCACGGCTTCGTCGGCTGCGTCACATCTACCACGACTACGATGGTCCCTCGTTTGCGATCGGCTGGGCGCTAGCGGCCCGGGCATGGATTCAGGGGTACGCTACGGAGCTCACGCGCGTCCTTCTCGGCTGGGTGCAGGCGGAGGGGAAGGATGTCGTCATCGAGCACGTTCCCCGAGCAAGCTGCGACGCGGCGCATTGCGGACCGTTGGCCGAAATCGTACGGTTGACCCTCCCGCCTGGGAAACAATCTCATAAAGACGAACGTGCCTCCGAGGAGGGGGCTGTCATGGAGATGACGAAGAACCGTCGCCGGGCGGTCGTGGTCGTTGTCGCGCTCTGCGGGGCGGCCGCGCTCGCGTCCTTTGTCTGGCACGTTGTGTTCCCGGCCCATCGCCCGCTCAAGGACCTGCGCGCCGATGAGGTCGTGTCCATACATCTCACGGAGAACCACGGTCTCACCGACGTCACGCTCGGTGACGAGGACCGCGAGTACGTTGCCGGTCTGTTCTCGGAACTTGCCGGAGACCGCCTTGACAGCCAGTCCCTCGAGATGGATGGCACCATGCCTGTCTTTACTGCCGAGACAACGATGAGGGACAAGGTCGAGGTCTGCGTGATTGAAGGGCCGCATGCTCGCTACTTCCAGGTCGAGGGAGCCTGGTACCAGGAACGTGGCGGCTCTGCCGTCCAAAAGCTCGAAGAGGTGTACCAGAGGCTCTGCGACCGGTAGCCGATTCCGGCACCTATGAGTGCCGGCCAATTTGACGAACACGGGCAAGGAGTGCCGGGTTCTTCTCGGTGTCAATCGAGAAGCTCGGGCTGGGGCTTGCCGCCAGCCGGCACATGTCAGTACCGGAGAGGGGCCCGCCAGAGCGTCCCGCGAGAAGAACGTGAAGAGACGGTAATGTCCCTCCCGCGCTGGGTATAAGACAAAAGTTTGGTATATTCATAAGGCTGTGTAGAATGCGGGCGTGGTGGAACTGGTAGACACGCTGGATTTAGGTTCCAGTGGGGGAGACCCCGTGAAGGTTCGAGTCCTTTCGCCCGCACCACGCAAGGAAACATGGCGGGGCAGGCCCGCCAGGCACGAGACACTGGAGGAACGTTGAAGATCACCGTCACCGCTGAGAAGCCCGTCGACGAGAAGATGGCCGCCAAGGTCACCGTTCCCGCCGCCGACGTCAACGCAGCCATCAAGAAGACCTACAAGGACATCGCCAAGAAGTACAACTTCCAGGGCTTCCGCCGCGGCCACGCGCCCCGTCCGGTGATCGACGGCATCATCGGCCGCGAGGCCGTGCTCGCCCAGGCCACCAACGACCTGCTCACCGCCCTCGAGCCCATGATGCTCGAGGAGCTCGACGTCACCCCCGTGGGCCGCGTGAGCTTTGGCCCCGAGGGCGCCGACCCCGAGCTCGCCGCCGAGGGCACCGACTACGTCGTCGACGCCACCATCGGCGTGCGCCCCACCGCCGAGCTCACCTCCTATGACGCCCCCGAGATCAACCTCCCGCCCGAGGAGGCCACCGAGGCCGAGATCGACTGGCAGATCAACCAGCTCCTCAGCTATCAGGTTACCTACGAGGACGTCGAGGAGGACCGCGCGGTCGTGCCCGGCGACATCGTCTCCGTTGACATCGAGAACGTCGACGGCGCCGGCCACCTCGCCGGCAAGAACCGCATGCTCGCCCTCGACGGCCAGCAGGTTCCCGAGCAGCTCCAGGAGGGCATCGTCGGGATGAAGAAGGGCGAGGAGAAGGCCATCGCCTGGACCCACACCCACGTTCACGAGGGCGAGGAGCACTCCCACACCTTCTCCGTCAAGGTGACCCTCAACGCCATCAAGAAGGCAGTCACCCCCGAGCTCGACGACGAGGTCGCCAAGAAGTACGGCTACGACGACGTTGCCGCCTTCCGCGCCGCCGTCAAGGAGGAGATCGAGGCCGACAAGAAGACGACCCTTCCCAACCTCAAGGAGGACCGTGTCGTCGAGGCCCTGGGCAAGGCCCTCAAGCTCGAGACCGTTCCCGAGGCCTATCAGAACGAGGTCTTCAACGAGCTCGCTCAGGAGTTCCTCGCTCAGCTTCAGCGCCAGGGCGCCTCGCTCGACATGTATCTCCGCGCCCGTGGCGTGAAGACCGACGACTTCATCGCCGACCTGCGCGTCCAGGCCGAGGAGCGTGCCCGTCAGTCCCTCGCGCTCGATTCCCTTGCCGCCAAGCTCGGCGTCGAGGTCACCGAGGATGACGTCAAGGCCGAGTTTGAGAAGGCCGGCGTCGAGAGCGTCGACGCCTCCTACGAGGAGTGGAAGAACGAGGGTCGCCTGCCCGCCATCCGTGACTCCATTCGTCGCACCAAGGCCCTCGAGTGGCTCGTCGAGAACGCCGACGTCACCATCGTCGACGAGGTCGCCGAGCGCGCAAACGGGGCCTCGGACGCCGAGTAGCCTCCCCTAGGCTCCCAATGCGCCCCGGGCGACGTCACGCCCGGGGCGTTTATCCAAGAAACGGAGACCACATGCACCAGCCAACAAACATCCCGCTCATCCCGTACGTCGTGGAGCAGACCCCGCGTGGCGAGCGCAGCTATGACATCTACTCTCGCCTGCTCAACGACCGCATCGTCTTTCTCGGCGAGGAGGTCACGCGCGACTCCGCCAATCTCGTGATCGCCCAGCTCCTTCACCTTGAGAGCCAGGATCCCGACAAGGACATTGCGCTCTACATCGACTCTCCGGGCGGCGACGTATACGCTGGTCTGGGCATCATCGACACGATGAACTTCATCAAGCCCGACGTCTCCACCATCTGCGTGGGCATGGCGGCCTCCATGGGCGCCGCCATCCTGGCATGCGGCGCCAAGGGCAAGCGTCTGGCGCTTCCCAATTCGATGGTCCTCATTCACCAGCCGAGCTCCGGCGTCTCTGGGCAGCAGACGGACATCCAGATCGTGGCCGATGAGACCCGCTGGATTCGCCAGCGCCTCAACGAGATCCTCTCGGAGGCGACGGGTCAGCCCATCGAGAAGATCAACGCAGACACCGAGCGCGACAACTACATGCGCGCCTCCGAGGCGTGCGCGTACGGACTTGTCGATAAGGTCATCAGCTCGCGCACCGACCAGAGCCAGGAGTAACCATGGCAACGAACGTGCGTGACATGGACGGAATGGGCTCGGAGATGCACTGCTCCTTCTGCGGCAAGAGCCGAAGCCAGGTGAGCAAGCTCATCGCGGGCCCGGGTGGGGTCTACATCTGCGACGAGTGCGTTCACGCGTGCTCTGACATGATCGACGAGGTCGAGCTCGCGCAGCTTGCCGCCGAGGGTCCGGATGACGCCGAGAACGAGCCGCCCATCAAGAACCTCCCCACGCCGCATGAGATCTATGACGAGCTCTCCCAGTACGTCATGGGTCAGGAGCAGGCCAAGCGCGCGATGAGCGTGGCCGTCTACAACCATTACCGCCGCATCCTCTCCGGCAATGACGAGGTCGAGGAGGGTGCCGAGGAGGTTGAGATCGCCAAGAGCAACATCTTGCTCCTGGGACCCACGGGCACCGGCAAGACGCTGCTCGCGCAGACGCTCGCGCGTTTCCTCGAGGTGCCGTTTGCCATCGCGGACGCCACCACCCTCACCGAGGCCGGTTACGTGGGCGAGGACGTTGAGAACATCCTGCTCAAGCTCATCACCGCGGCCGACGGCGACGTGGAGCGCGCCCAGGTGGGCATCGTCTACGTGGACGAGATCGACAAGATCGCCCGCAAGGCCGAGAACCTCTCCATCACGCGCGACGTCTCCGGCGAGGGCGTGCAGCAGGCGCTCCTCAAGATCCTCGAGGGCACCGAGGCGAGCGTGCCCCCGCAGGGTGGCCGCAAGCACCCTCAGCAGGAGCTCATTCGCATCGACACCACCAACATCCTCTTCATCTGCGGCGGTGCCTTCGTCGGCCTTGACAAGATCGTGGCCGACCGCATCGGCAAGAAGGGCATCGGCTTTGCCGCCGAGGTCACTCAGAGCGCCGAGAAGGACGAGGACTATCTCATGGGTCAGGTCATGCCTCAGGACCTGCACAAGTTTGGCATGATTCCCGAGTTCCTCGGTCGTATCCCGGTCATTACGGCAACGCGCGAGCTCACTGAGGATGACCTCGTGAGCATCCTCACGCAGCCGAGAAACGCCCTCGTCAAGCAGTACCGTCGCATGTTCGAGCTCGAGGGCGTCGAGCTCGTCTTTGAGGATGACGCACTGGTGGAGATTGCCCATCAGGCCATCGCTCGCGGTACCGGGGCACGCGGGCTTCGCGCCATCTGCGAGTCGACGCTCCAGGATACGATGTTTGACCTGCCGAGCAACCTCGACATCACCAAGGTCGTCGTCACCAAGGAGAGCGTTGGCGGAAACGAGAGCCCCAAGCTCATCTCCAAGAGCCACGGAAAGCATCGCGTGGCCTAGCCTGTCGTCAACTCTGACTTTTGCACGAGCGCGCCGTCCTTCTCGACAAATGTAAAGGACGGCGCGCTCTTTCTAGCTGCAAATATAGAGACTCAAAGCATATGATGCACAAGGGCGCTCGTGCAAAAGTGGGGAGGAAGCCTAGAGGTTGGAGCCTCCGAGGCTCATGTAGGTGCGAATGACCGCATCGCGGCGCTTGGACCCTGCGGGGCAGAGGCGGTCGAAGGCGGGCATGATACCCTTGTAGAGCGCAATGACCTGCACACGCTTGGCAAGGCCGGCGACTGACGCGCGGGACTCCTCGAGCTGCCCGCGAATCTCGTCCAGATAGGGGGAGCGCATGGCGTAGTGCCAGAAGAGGTCAGCGCGATCAGCGTCCGGGTAGAGCCAGGGCCGGTTGTCAGGACCGGCAAAGTGGATGATCGCCGGGTCTGCGGCAGCCTCCTCGTACTCATTGCGCACGTCCTCGGGGGCGTTGGCAATGATGTGGGACTTTCTGAGGTGCTGCCAGTCCATGAGGTAGTTCCAGCGCATGTGAACGCGCACATAGTTGCCATTGACGACCTTGTTGAGAACGTCCTGGTCGAGCCATTTCCACATGCGCTGCGTCGAGAGGGCGAGAAACTCCTCCGGGGTGACCGTCGCACGAAGCTGCGCGAGGTTCATGAGGATGACGCCCGCCTGGAAGTAGTCGTGGGGATCGGTCATGCCGAGTTCGTACTTGAGGTAGGGGCCGACCGTCGTGTCGTACCCGTCTATCTGTCCGATGGTGTCTGCGTCGCGGGTGGCTGCGAGTGGGTAGCCGGTGACGTCGACGTCGTAGAGCTCGGAGATGTCGGCATCTACGATGAGGTCGGAGTCGAGGTAGATTGCCTTGTCAACATTGGGGAGCAGCTGCGGGGCGAGCAGGCGGAAGTACGTCTCGGGCCTGAAATGCCCGTGATGGGGGAGCTCGATGTCTCCGAGCGCCGCGTCAACGTCCAAAAAGCCAATCCCGACGTTGTCCTTCTTGGTCTGACGCGTCAGCGTGATCATGCTCGTGGGCGAGATGTCGCGCGTGAGGACGATGATGTCATAGCGACGGCTTGGGTTCGTGTTGTCAACTATGGACTGAATCGCAACCGAGAGGTAGGGAACAAAGTTCTCGCTGCAGGCAAAGACGAGGACGACGTCGTTCAGTGGCAGGTCAAGATCTCCTGACGTGCTGGCGAGCATCGTCGACGAGAGCGGGTTTCTCGCATGGGTGGTCTTGCGCAGCGGCTTCATGGGACCTCGGTTCGCGTGTTTGCACTACCTTACAACTCTACCATGATGGTGCGGGCGGGTTGTGGACACTTTGGGCGAGAAGAGCCTCAGAGTTGGATGCGACGAGGTGATGGACGTCGTCCGCCGAGATGCCGCGGGCGGCAGCGATTGCCGAGACCGTACGCTCGAGCGAGGAGGCGATGTCGCTGGCGGTGGCGGGGGAGGCCTCGTGCTCGGGTAGGTCGGTCTCTGTGAGGAGACGATCTGTCGGAATGATGCGCGCGTACTCCCGTCCCCGACGCGTGGCGAGAGAGCGCTCGCCCAGCGAGAAGAGGCAGCCAAGGTCCACGGCCCGCCAGAGCTCCTCAGAGGAGCCGGAGAACCAGTGGAGCGCGCAGCGACAGCGCTCGGCCGCGCTCGTCCTCTCAAGTACGTCAAGTACGGTGCTCGCGGAGCGTACGGCGTGGATCGAGAGGACCTTTGGCGCTGTGCCGTTGCTCGTGTCCGCACACGCCGTGCAGATCCGCTCGAACGCGGCGAGCTGTGCGTCCCAGGACTCGAGGTGCCTTGGAGAGGCGTCGAGTCCTATCTCACCTATGAAGTGCAGGCCAGAAATAGCATCGAGAAGCTCATCGCAGTCGGCGGCGTCCTGAACCCACCAGGGATGGAGCCCCGCTGCGAGCATGACGTTCTTCTCGTCTCTCAGTGCCGGCCTGATGGCAAGAAACTCACGGGGCACAACCGTGACGCCGAGCATCCCGAGCCCCATCTTTGCCGCCTCGCGCGCCACGGTGACGGGGTCGGCGAACCACCCGATGTGACAATGTGCGTCCCATAGCCGGAATTCCACAGGGGTCCCCTCGCTACTTATGATACGTTCACTGAAAGTATACGAGAGGGGTGTGCCATGTTCTGTCCCAGATGCGGTGCGACGCTTCCCGACGGCGCAGGCTTCTGCAGCTCGTGCGGCACTCAGCTTGGTGGGTCACCGGGTGTCCCTACTGTTCCCACGCCCCCTCCCGTGCAGCCCCGTCGAAGGTCGTGGGTGCTCCCGGTGGTTCTCATCGCTGCCTCCGTCGCCGTGATCGTGGGGTGCGGAACCGTTGCCTGGCTCATGTTCTTCTCCCCATATGAGATCAGCGAGGATAACTTCCCCGATCCCTACCTTCGCGTGGCGGTCTCGGCCACCTATGACGAGGACGGCGACGGCAAGCTCTCGCGCGAGGAGGGCCGTGCCGTCACCGAGATGAAGCTCTCCGGCTGCAAGGAGCTCGAGGGGTTGGGGAGGATATTCCCCAACATCGAGAGGATCGAGGTCACGGGCGGCTCCCTCGAGAGGCTCGACACCTCCGATCTGCCGGAGCTCACCGCCATTGACGTGCGCGAGGAGCCCCTGGAAGAGCTCGATGTCTCCAACAACCACGAGCTCTCGTATCTCTTCGTCTCGGACGAGACCGAGGTGAGCGGCATAGACGAGACCGGGCTTCGCGAGGTGTGGCTCTCCTTGGACGTGGTGGAGGATATCGGGGGATCTTCAAGCATCTCCCATAACGAGCGCGACGCCTACGGGCGTATCGTCTCGTGGCGCTTCGAAAGCTCCTGGGGCACGGCCTCTGCGTCCTACACCTACGACGACGAGGGCCGGCCGGTCCATGCGGACTTTGACTACATCCAGAACACGATAACCTACGAGGATTACGAGTATGACGATGAGGGGCGCCTCGTGAGGAGGTCCAATGACAACGGCTACACCGAGTTCTACTACGAGGATTCGGAGCTACCCGTTGGCGCCACCGTACGCGAGCAAATTGGGTACTCCAGGTACGCGACGGATGAATCCTACGAATACGACTCCGATGGCCGCATCACGCTCACCGACCGCATGACCGAGGACGGGACCAGGTACTGGTTCGTCTTTGAGTACGATTCTGCGGGTAACATCGTCATAGTGGAGTCGTGGTACGCCAATCCCGAGGCAGGCGAGGACGTTCTTAGCTATCGCATGTCGTATTACTACGACGGGGACGGCAACATGGTCCGAACCTCGTTCGAAGGCGAGAACATCGACTTTCTCGCCCCTTCGGAGTTCGTCTACGACGACGAGGGACGTGTCGTGTCCGCTCATACGGATGGCACCGAGATGATGTACGCGTACTCCGCGACGTACGAGTACGACGAGGAGGGACTCCTGGTTGCCGCCGAGATGGGCGAGCGCAGCTACGAAGCCACCTATACCAGGCGGTTTCTCCCGCATGACGCCGAGGACCCGGCTGCGGGCTTCTCGCTCATCGTGTACAAGGGCTCGGGAGGGACCGAGGTCTTCCCGCTCGTAGGCGTGACAAACCCCAACACGGGCATCGCCGATCCCGTGACGCTGCCGACGGGATTCGAGGACACCTACCGCGGGTACTAGGGGCACCCTGACGACGGGCGCGCGTCTGCCGCACGTGCGTTCTTCTCGCCCGCACCGTATCTTGTCGCGCACGTGCTATCCTGTACGTTTGACATGAACGCGACCGGGAGAGGAATGCCCCGTGGAAGAGATGCCCAAGGGATATGCTTTCTCACGTCTCCGCAGGTAAAATGGTACGTTCTTTTGGGCCGAGTCCCAAAAAGTCCCAACTGACGCAGACCTTGCTCCCGCCCATCGCTCGGCAAATCTCGGATGATATAAGCTCCGCATCCATTCGTAGGTAGTGTCTCCCCGTCGTGCCCTCGCCGACGTGTCCCATCATCTTCTCGAGGACCTCGCGCGAGATCCCCGTGACGGCCGTCCAGGACCGCCACGAGCGCCTCAGCGCCCGCGGCTGCATCGTCGGTATGCCAGCCTCCCCAAGGGCCCTGTAGAAGTCGTCCCTGGCGACCTTCTGGGATATTGGCTCGCCGAGCCCGTCGTCGGAGAGCCACGTCTCGCCCCTCTCCAGTCCCTCGTCGCGCAGCTGCAGCACCCGCAGGCTCCAGGGCTCGGGTATGACCACCGTCCTCGGGCTCCACTGGTTCTTCAGGTCGCCCTCGTCCGAGACGCCACCGGAGCAGTAGACCTGCCTCATGATGGGCACGGCGGCGAGCGTCATCCCCGGCGTCTCGATCGCCTCGATGTCCTCCAGCATGGGGGCCAGGCACTCCCCGAGCCTGCAGGAGCCGAAGGCGGAGAGCAGGAACATCGGCTCGCAGGGGCGGCCCCACACGGCCGGCCACAGCGACTCGTCAAGCTCCTCGAGGGTCCAGATACCGTCCTCGCGCCTGCTCGCCTTGGACGGGATGCGGTACTCGTACTCGGCGACGTTCTTCTCCAGTCGGTCGTTCAGCATGCAGAGCCTGAGTATCGCGCGGAGGAGCGATATGCTCTTCTTCGCCGCGGACTCGCTCATGGTGAGCAGCCAGTCCTGGACGTCGCTGTAGCGCACCCCGGACACCGGGACGTCGGCCCATCTCGGCCCAACGTGCGTCCTCCACGTCGACATGATCTGCCTGTGCGTCTGCGGCTTCATGGACTCGCCGCGCTTTCCGGGGCGCCTCTCGCGCTCCCAGACGGCCAGCGCCCGGTCGCAGTCCGGCCTGTACCACAGCTCCCACGCCTCGCCAACGGTGGGGCAGGGCACGTCCTCGCCGTGCCTCACGTGCATCAGCGAGCGGAACTCCTCGGCGTCCTTCCTCGTGCCCCGTATGACCCTGCTGTGGCGCCTGTAGCCGCCCCCGTCGTGGGAGTCGCCCCACCAGCGCACGCGATACCTCTTCCCGCGCTCGACCTCCTCGATCGAGCCGAACGCGCTCCTTCGTGGCATAATGACCGTGCCTCCAATCTTCCGTTGGCTGGCGCCGCCCCGCGTGAGTCCGCCAAGATCGCACGCGGGGCGAACCTTCTTACATGAACTTTCTCAGGTAATCCAGGTCAACGTTCATCGCGTTCGCGACCTCCTCTGAGACATAGTCCGGGAGCAGCGGGGACGACAGCAGCTCGATTGATCGAGACAGCCTCTGCGCGTAGCCCCTCATGTCTATGTCCGTGCTCACCATCGCCGTGAAGTCGAGCATCTCCCTGAACGAGTTCTCGTCGTTCTTTCCGGTTCGGGCGCAGTACAGCCTCTCCTCGTGCGCGCAGATGTTCCTGAAGCTCGACAGGACCTTGTAGGCCGACCTGAGCTGACTCGGCTTCATTTCATGTCCGACCGTCTCGGAGAGGTACTCGGTTGCCTTCTGCTTCACGTCAGGCTGCTGCAGCTCGTAGAAGTTCGACATGACGCCAAACGTTAGGCACTTAGACATCACCCAGAGCGGTACGTGCCCATACTTCCTTAGATAGTGACCGATGTTCTTCTTGTGCTGGCGGTTCTCGCTCACGCCCTGAAGCGTGGACAGAAGCCTGATGAGGTTCCTCGAGTAGTCCTTCTTTGAGCGGTAGTCCTTTGACGAGCAGTAGCACGACGGGTCAAGATAGGCGTACTTGTCGCGGTGCTTCTCGCAGAAGGCGTAGATCGTCGCGGTCCTCATGGACTCCTCGACGTCGAGGAGCTGATGGAGCGTCTGCCTCCTGAGCGTCCGGTCGAACAGATAGAACATCTCGAGGTGGTAGAAGTCCGTCCCCGGGCGGTAGACCTCAACGGTCTCGTTGCACCTGTCGGGGTCGAGGAACATCCCCTTGTAGCCGTTCACAACGGAGTAGTAGTTGTGGACGAGAAGGAATGTTCTTGCATCGTCCTCGTCTTGGAAGACCATTTCGCGGTCCTTCAACCTCTGAATTTGCTTGTCGATGGTGAGGAACGGCTTCTTGTCCTCCATGGTTCTCCTTAAAACAAGAGAGAGGCCGCAGACCGGTGGTCGCGACCTCTCTCCAGGCGAGCCGTCACCGAGGGGCGAGCGGACACGCCGAATCACTGACCACAACTATACCCGAGCGCAGCGCTCGGTCAAGCGAACAAAAACACGTGGCGGTAAATCGCCACACTTCGCCGCTAATCGCGGTCGTTTCTCACCACCTCTCGAACTCGTCGTGGTCGGCCTGGAACCAGACGGCTAGGCCGAGCGCTGAGGCTACAGAACGTACTGACCGACGATGCGGTCGAACTTCCGGATGTCGATGCCCTTCTTGAGGTTGAGCTTGATGTGCCCCGCCCGCGTCCAGAACTCGAGCTCTGCGTTGAAGTCGATGTGGCCGGCGTTCTCGCTCGACCACATGTCGACGCTCTTCCAGGGCAGCGAGTAGATCTCGACCTTCTTTCCCGTCAGCCCCTGGGCGTCGCGCATGATGAGGCGCTTGTCAGTTATGACGGCCGTGTCGCGCACGGTCTTGTACGCCGCCACTGGGGTCTCTCCGGGGACGAGCGTCTCCTGCACGTCCATCGGGACCGCGCACTCGGAGACGAACGTCCACATCATCATCGAGGGCTCTGCCATGTCTTCCTCCTGTCAACGCCCGGGACCATTCCCGGTGACCTATGGGCACGTCTTGCGATTAGGGGGCGTTAAGCCCTCCATCCGTCCGGTGACGCGTACGCGACCGCGCGGCCCAGCACGCGCACCTCGGGCGCGTCGGGGTCCTCGCGGTCTATCACCCTGTCCTGGTACTCGGGGTCGTGGCTCTCGGGGTGCAGCCTCACTGTCTCCCCGTCGTAGTAGACGCGCTTGAGCGTCGCGTCGTCGCCGTTCACGAACACGACGGCCACGTCGCCGTTGCGCACCTCCTCGTCGGGGTCCACGAGCACGAGAGTGCCCTCCGGGAAGAGCCGGTTCATCGAGTTGCCGGAGACCTCCAGCCAGAAGCCGTCGGGGTGCGCCTCCCAGAGCGACTCGGGCGCCTCGTGCGTCTCGCCCGTCTGGTATATGGCCTCGCGAGGGGTGCCCGCCGCGATGCGGCCCACGACCGGCATGGGATGGGAGGGGGAGCGTCGCATCTGGATGACGCCTGGGTCTTCCCCTAGGCCCAAGAGGTACGAGATAGTCACCCCAAGCGCCTCACTCATCTTGATGATGACGCTCGATTTAACGTCGTTGTCCCCACTCTCATATCTTGCAATTTGCTGCTGAGTCGTGCCGATTTTCTTTGCGAGGTCGGTTTGCGTCCACCCTTTTGCGATGCGCGCCTCGGCGATTCGGTAGTTGCGCAAAACCCCTCCTTCCATACGCGTCTTGCGTGTATCTTCCCACACAAAAAAGTTGTTGACAAACACGGAAATGTTGTTTTACAGTCAACTAAGCAACACGGAAATGATGTTTGGAGGTGAAAATGAGAGCCAATATGCGCGCCGAGCGAGCTCGGCTCGGCCTTTCTCTGCGCGAGGTTGCGTCTCGTGTTGGAGTGCACGAAAACGCCCTCACGCGATGGGAGCGGGGTGAGGCGGAGCCAATGGGAGAAAACCTCCTGAGGCTTTCTCATCTGTACCAGTGCACTCCCGACTACCTCATGGGATACACCGACGACCGCAACGGCGTCGCCGTCGCCAACAGCCAATAGCCGGCTGCGTATCAACGTTCCTTGAGAGCCGAATACCGCCGCGACACCCCAAGAAGAGGACGCGGCGGACCGGACGCGGGGCATCCGAGGATGCCACCCCGCGAGCCGTGTGGAAGACCCTCCCCGTGCGCGGGGAGGGCGGGGAGGCGATGGGTTCGATGAGAGGGGAGGTGGTCACGTGGGAGTGCACCACTACATCACCAAGTACCACGACGATAACGACGGTAGGTGGTACGCCGAGAGCTGGATCCAGATAGACCTTCTCGGCTGGTGCTGGTGCCTGTCGAGGCGCCGCAAGGAGATATGGGCTCCCCCTGAGGCGGGGGAGCCGCCGTGCTAGGACTTCTTCCACCTGTGGCCCTTCTGGGACGTCGGTGGGAGCCTGTCCCCGGGGTCGATGGTCGCTCGGTGCGGCTTTGGGACTGCTCCGCCGCGCGGCCCGACCTCGACGTACTTGCCGCGAGGCTTGTTGTCCTCGCCCGGCTTGTAGAGCGGCTTGCTGGCCATGCTCACCTCCAATCTTTAAGAACAAGTGTTCATACAGGAGTCTACCCGGCAGGGCGGACGGGATTCATTAGCTGGCTGCATGGGGGCGACCAATGTCACGAATCAAGGAGCTGCGCCGACGGTGCGGCATGACGGCGCGCGAACTCGCGGAGAGGGTTGGGGTCACCCAACGCGCCGTCTTCAAGTGGGAGCGCGACGGCACGGAGCGGATGCGGCTCGGATGCGCCGTCCGCGTTGCAAGGGCCCTCGGCGTGCGCGTCGAGGAGCTGTACGAGGAGGAAGGAGATGGAAAGTGAACGACACGATGATGCGGGCCTTCGAGTCCGCGAGGTTCGGAACGATTCGAGCGCTCAGCGTTGACGGTGAGCCCCAACTCGTCGCATCCGACGTTGCGCGGGCGCTCGGGTATCGCGACGCATCCAACATGACGCGCAGTCTCGACGAGGACGAAAAGGGGGCGCAGTTAGTGAGTACCCCCGGCGGTGACCAGCGCGTTTCCACAATCACCTAGGCTGGGTTCTACCGCATCGTGCTCGCTCGCAAGGCAGCCTTCGTCAAGGACGAGGCGACCCGCGCGACGGTCGAGGCCTTCCAGCGCTGGGTCACGCACGACGTGCTGCCCGCGCTGCGCCGCGACGGCGCCTACGTCGCGAGCGACGGCACCGAGGACGAGAGGGAGGGGATGTGCCCGGAGGAGGAGGCTCAGACGTACCTCCACGAGCTGGTGCACGCCATCCTCGCGGGGCTGGCACGGAACGAGGAATACGAGGACGAGACGCTGACGCAGGGCCTCGCGATAGGGCTCCAGATGGCGCTCTTCCCGCACGCGAGCGCCGGGAGGGCGCGGACCGCGGCCCTCGCAATCACGGCAGATAGCGGCCGCCGACGGCGCATGTGCCTGGGTATGTGAGCCCCGCGCTTCTCCAAGCGGGGAGCGTCGCACGGCGGTAACGGGGCCCTGCCCCGGCAAACGACAAGCAAGCGTGACGGCCCCCGGCGGCCATCCGCCCTGAAGGGCGCGGGTGCGGATGTGGGGTCTGCGTGGAAGGCCCGCGCGCGGATGGTCGCTCGGGGCCGTCACGAGGGGGACCGCCCCGCGACCGCCGCCGCCACGGCTCCGCCGAGACGGCGCTCTTCGACGCCTTCTGCCGCCGCGGTAGGCGGAGCAAGCCCGTCGCGATGACGGCGCCACCAACACGCCACCAGCAACGCCATCCTCCTTTCTGGCGGGCGGGCTGGCCCGTGGCGGCGGCGGTCGCGGGGCGGTGAGAGACAAGACGTATCGAAAGGGAGCGGCCCCGTCGCGCGGCATCGCGGCGGGGCCCACGACCATCCGGAGGTGGTCAAGGTGATTGTACGACGAATCGGCGACGCGCTCGACGCGCTCGCCGGGTACGCGGAGGAGCACGACTGGGCGGCGCTGCTGATCATGGCCGCGCTCGCCCTCATGGTCTGCACGGCGGACGGGTGGTTCCGGTGAGCGCCCCGGCGCCCGCCGCGACCGAGACGGACGTTCTGAGCGCGTTCTTCTCGGGCGTGATGCGGATCGCGGCCGAGGCCCAGAGGAGCCTCACGGGCTCGCGGATGGTGCGCGGCGGGAGCAGGTGCCTCGCCATGGCCGTGGAGACGGGACTGCCGCCCCAGATGGCCTACACGGTCGCGGAGACTGCCCGCTACACGGGCGTCAGCCGCTCCGCGCTCTACGCCGAGCACGAGGCCGGGCGGCTCGCCTTCGTGGCGCCGAGGGGCGCCGAGAGGGGCGCGGTCATCCGCGTGGAGGAGATGGACAGATGGATGGAGGAGAGCGCGTCATGAGCGGGACGTCGCTGATGGAGAGGGCCGAGGCCGCCATGCGGGCGTGCGTGGCGGCGCAGGGCGCCCCGCGCCCCGTGTCGAGCGGGCTGGGCTCCGTGACGCCCGAGGAGCTGGAGGAGCTGAGGCGCATCCCCGGCAACGAGGGCGTGAGGGTGCCGGCGCGGCCGTCCCCGACGGCCGCGCGGCCGAGCCCGGTGAGGCCCATCCGCGTCTGCTACCGGCTCGCGCCGGAGTCCGTGGAGGGCGTGCCTATGCTCGCGCGGGTGACGGTGGCCGTCTTTGCCGACACGCACGACCCGGAGATGGCCGACGCCGTCGCCGAGGCCGCGATGCGGAGGCTGGGCCTCAGGGGGGAGGTGGTCTCGTGAGCACGAGGGCCAAGAAGCGCGGCACCGCCGTCGAGGTCAAGGCCAAGCGCGACCTCACAAGGTCTCTCGTGGCCGAGTACAGGAGGCAGACGCTCACCGAGCGCGAGAACGCCGGGGCGGGCGTCGGGGTCCTCGTCACGTGGCGCTACAACCACCCGGCGGCGGACGCGGTCGCGCACGTGACGCTGCGAGACCTCGCGAGGCTCTCGCGCCCGCTGAGGGTCAACGACGGATACATGGACGAGGCGGACGGCTCGTGGGCCTCCATGACCCTCGCCGAGCTGTGCGCCCTCATCGACGAGTAGGAGGAGAGACATGAAAGACGAGAAGGTAATCGAGGCCGAGGCCGAGGTCATCGACGCCCCGGCCACGCTCACCGAGGCCGACAGGTGGCTCGCGGAGCAGCGCGAGCGCGTGGAGGCGAGGGCGGCGGACTTCACCGCCTTCGACGTCACCACGGCGGAGCAGTACCGCGACGCCAAGGCCCAGCGCAAGGCGCTCCGGGCGCTCATCGCGGAGGTCGACGGCGACAAGAAGCGCATGACCAAGCAGCTCCGCGACACGCTCGACCGCTTCAACCGCGAGGTCTCCGGCATCCTCGCCGGGCTGCTGGAGGAGGACGCCCAGTACAAGTCCGAGATCGAGCGCTGGGAGCGCCGGGTCGTGCTCGACCGCGACGCCCGGGTCGAGGCCCGCTACCGCGAGGAGTACCCGGACCTCGTGGCGCAGGTGCCCTACGACCGCCTCAAGGCCCGCTTCGGCGCGGACTGGAAGGCGGGCAACTACGGCACGAAGGAGGCGGCTATCTGGAAGGGCGTCGAGGAGGCCTGCGAGTCCGTCGCGGCCGACCTCTCGACCATCGGAGCCCAGACCCACGTCAACGGCGTCGCGCTCACCGAGGAGGACCGCACCGACCTCGTCGCCGAGTACCTGCGCACGCTGGACATGGCCGCGGCGCTGCGCATGACGCAGCAGCGCGTGGAGCAGCGCGAGGCGCTGAGGCGCGCCGAGGAGGAGCGCCGGGCGTGGGAGGCCGAGCAGGCCGTCGCGCAGGCGGCGATGGACCTCGACGCGGAGGGCGGCCCCCTCGCGGGCGAGCCCGAGACGGCGCCCGAGCCCGCCTCCGCCCCGGAGCGGCCCGCGCCGGTGCCGACGCCCACGGAGGCCGAGAGCGCGCCGCAGACGGGCGCTCAGGGCCGCGAGACGGTCTACGTGTACGAGGTGAGGGTCCCGGAGAGCGTCATGCCGCGCTTCATCGTCGAGATGAAGCGGCTCGGCACGCACGGGAGCCTGGTCAGGAAGGAGTAGCTCGATGAGCGAGGGAATCGTCAAGTACAAGGCGAGCGACGGCAGCGAGGTCAAGCTCAGCCCCGGCATCGTCGCGCGCTACATCATGACCGGGGGCGCGCAGGTGGACGACCGCGAGGTCTACAGCTTCATGGCCAAGTGCCAGGCGCGGCGCCTGAACCCTCTCGCGGGTGACGCGTACATGACCGTCTTCAACGGCAAGGCGTCCGTCATCGTCTCCAAGGACTACTTCGTCCGCACCGCCACGCAGCAGCCAGGGTTCGACGGCATGAGGGCGGGCGTGGTCGTGGTCAACCGCAACGGCGAGATGGTCTACCGCGACGGGTGCATCGTCGGCGGCCAGACCGAGAAGCTGGTCGGCGGCTGGGCCGAGGTCTTCGACAAGTCGCGCACCCACCCGAGCCGCGCCGAAGTCTCCCTGTCCGAGTACGACACGGGGCGCAGCCTCTGGAAGACGAAGCCCGCGACCATGATCCGCAAGGTCGCCCTCGTCCAGGCGCTGCGCGAGGCGTACCCGGGCGCGTACGGGGGCATCTACGACAGCGACGAGATGCCCGAGCCCGACGTCCCGGTGGCGCCGCCGGAGCCCGTCGGCGTCCCGGCCGAGGTCGAGGCCGAGGCCCACGACGCGGAGCAGGCCGCCCACGCGGGCGACGCCGAGGCGGAGGCCATGGCCGTCGAGCCCGACCTCTACGAGGCCGACCAGTCGTGGTAGCGGGGGAGGCGAGCGGACATGCAGAGCGATGAGGCCGCGGACCTCGCCGCCGAGGGCTGCGTGCTCGCGGCGGCCGAGAGGCACATGGCGGAGGGCGAGGACCACCCGAGAGGCGGGACGTGCGGCGAGTGCGTCCACTGCGCCGAGGGCTGCTTCCGCGCGGCGGGCGACCGCCTGCGCGAGGAGCTGGACGCGGGGTACGGCATCTGCGCGTACGAGGGCGACGAGCCCCGCCTCGTGCCGCTCGACGAGTGGCACGACTGGGAGGACTGCTGGACGGGGGCGGCGTGACGGCGGGGCGCGGCGGGCGCAGGCCCGGCTCCGGGGCGAGGCCCGCCCTCTCGGACTGGGAGGTCGACGAGCTGCTCGCGATGCGCCGGCGCGGGGCGAGCCTTGCGGAGATCGCCGCGAGGTTCTCCCTGAGTGAGAGGACGGTCCGCAGGTACATGCGCCGCCACGCGGGCGGCGAGGGAGGAGGCTCCCATGCCGAGCCGTGACGCCCCGCGCTGCCTCGGGTGGCACCGCCGCGGCGAGTGCGGCGGATGCCTGTGGGAGCGCGAGTGCTGGGCCGCGTCGGTCCTGAGGGGCAGGGAGGGGCCGCTCGAGCGGCACCCGCGCCCCGGGGCCGCGGGCAGGGAAGAGAGAGGAGGGCGCAAGTGAGATATGTCAGCATCTTCTCCGGCATCGAGGCCGCGAGCGTGGCGTGGTCGACGCTCGGATGGGAGCCGATCTGCTTCTCCGAGATCGAGCCTTTCCCGTGCGAGGTGCTGCGCGAGAGGTTCCCTGGCGTCCCGAATCTCGGGGACATAATACTTATCGACTGGAGGGAGGTGAGGCGGGCGAATGGACCAGTTGACCTTGTGGTCGGAGGGAGCCCCTGCCAGTCCTTCTCCGTCGCCGGGGACCGGACCGGCCTCGGCGGGACGTCCGGCCTCATGTGGGAGTACGTTCGATGCGTTCGTGAACTCATGCCTCGTTGGCTTCTTTGGGAGAACGTCCCGGGAGCGCTCTCGAGCTCGAACGGGGAGGATTTCGGATGCCTACTCGAGGCACTGGATGCGCTCGGGTACGGTCTGGCATGGCGGGTACTCGATGCGCAGTTCTTCGGCCTGGCCCAGCGACGCGAGCGTGTGTTCCTTGTCGGACGCCTTGGAGACGTCGAGGGTCCCTGTGAGGTACTTTTTGAGCCCGAGAGCCTGTCTTGGGATACTCCGTCGAGCCGAGAGAAGAGGGCGGAGCTTGCCGCCCGAGCTGGAGGCGGCGCTGCGTGCGCAGGCTTCCGCTGGAACGCCGGTGGAAAGACGGCCCTGAGCGTGGGCGAGACGTCCCCGACCGTGACGTCGAGCGAGCCTCCGGCGGTGTGCTCGGGGTTCCGGTGGCACCAAGGCTCCGGAGCCGGTGCCATAGGCTACGAAGGCGAGCAGTCCCCGACACTGGACGCAACGAAGCCTCCCGCCGTGCTGTGCATCCCCGAGAACGCCAACAACCGCCCGAGCGGCGGGACGAACGGGCCGATGGCCTACGGGCCACAGGAGCCGAACCCGACCCTTCGAGCATCGAAGGACGTGCCGGCGGTCCTAGACCTAACTGGCGGCGAGGCCCAAGCGTCGAGGGTCTACAGCTCCGACGGCATCGCCCCCTCGCTCAGGGCGCACGAGTCGGGCGGAAACGACCTGAAGGTCCTCTGCATGGCGGGCCAGATGCCGAACGCGATGGTCAGCGACGAGGTATGCGGCACCCTCACGGCCCACGAGGCGAGGGGGGGGGTCGATCGTATGCGTGACGCGATAGGGTTCACCGCCAACCAGAGGGGCGAGGTCAGGCTGCAGGGCGGGGACGGGGACGTGGTCGGTGCCATCCCGGCGAGCCAGAGCGGCAAGCAGGTGCAGGGCGTCACGGACGGGTACGCCGTTCGGCGCCTCACCCCGCGCGAGTGCGAGCGCCTACAGGGGTTCCCCGATGACTGGACCAAGGTGCCGTATAGGGGCAAGCCAGCCGACGAGTGCCCCGACACGCCGCGATACAAGGCCATCGGCAACTCAATGGCGGTACCGGTCATGCGGTGGATCGGGCAGAGGATTCAGATGGTAGAGATGGTAGAGAGAGGGGAATCATGACCGGAATCGAGCGTCTGCGCGACTGGGTCGGCACAATGAGACTGTCAGGACTCGTGTGGGCGGAAGAGATGGCCGACGAGCTGGAGTCAATGGCCGACAAGATAGAGCGCGAGACGCAGCCCAAGCGCGACCCCGCCGCCGAGGACGCAGAGGCCGTCGCGTGGGTGCGCGAGCACGGCGGGCTGGATGCGATGGTCGAGCTGTCGTCTCGCCTCATGACCGTCGACGCCCTGCGCGCCGCCATCGAGGAGTTCATTCGCCACGCTGGCGACTTCACGGCATTCACCGACGTGGTGTGCAATCGCCTCGCCCCGGAGCTGCGATACGTCGAGGGATGCTCGAAGGACGTCATGGACGCAGCTCTCGAAGCCCTCGACCGCCGCCTCATGCCCGAGGGCATGGAGTGGCCGAGGTTCGAGGACGGCGAGCCGGTGCGCGTCGGGGACGCGTTTGCTTACGGTGACGAGACGTTCTACGTCGATTCAGTTCAGCTGCTGAGGCGAGAGTTTCACCTGTGGGCCACAAACGGAAGGGTCGTGACCGGCTCGAACGGTGAACGGTGCGAGCGCCCAGCGCCCAAGGTGCTCGACGCGGACGGGGCGGAGATACGCGTTGGGGACACGGTGTGGGCCACCAACGGCCGCGGACCGTTTGAGGTAACCCGCATCGTCAACGCCGACCGATTGCGCGTCATATGCAATGACGAGGAAAACGGGCATTTGAACGTATATCCGGAAAGCATTACCCACCGCGCACCCGTCCTCGCGGCGGACGGCAGGCCGCTGCGCGAGGGGGAGCACGTCTACCACGTCGAGACCGGTGCTGAACTTGTGGTCAAGAAGCTTCCAAAGCCCGGGGAGTATCAGGCAGTCGTTGTATTCGCTCCGCCCGCAAGCCATCTCATGTCCTTTGACCCCGACCAGCTCACCCACGAGCGCCCAGACAGCTGGGAGCGGCTGGAGGAGGACGCGGGCAATGTGGCGCACCTCTTCGATGCCTTCGATGAGAAAGCAAGCGCGGACATACGCGACCTCGTGCGCCGCGCCAAGGCGCTGGCGGGGCGTGATGCCAAGTGATTCCGCACATGAAGTTGTGGCAGCGAATCGTGGCGTGGGCGCTGTGGAGATTCAACGGATGGAGCGACCCGGAGGAGTGCCGGTTCGAGTGCATGACGCATCCCGAGCTTTCGCGCGTCGTTGGACTGATGCGCGACTACTGGTATGTCCGTCACGCCCGCGAGCTGGCGGAGAGGGGGCAGTGATGGCCGATAACTCCAGTGACCTCGTTGGAAAGGAGTTCATCTTCGAGTACGGGGTCGACCGCATCCTGCCTCCGAGCGACAAGACCGGAGGCGTCTTCGCGATCGAGCAGGAAGCCTACCGCCGCGAGCGCGTCGTGCGCTGCCGGGACTGCGCTTACGCGCTTGAGCGCAGAACCGAAAGCATCATCGGAACGGAGCTGGTCACGCTTACCTGCTCAGGGCCGATTCAAGGCGCTTACAGCGAAGGCGAAGAGGTGTCGCCCGACGGCTTCTGCGCGTGGGGCGAGCCGAGGGAAGGGGACTCATGAGCGCCGTGGAGTACACGAGGTGCGACGGGGACGGCTGCGGGCGCGTGACGCCCGACGAGCCGGAGTCGTACATGCACGAGGACGGCTGGGCGCGAGTGACGGTCTGGGGCGGGGACTGCTACGACCTCTGCCCGGACTGCGCCGCAAAGGCGCTCTCGGCCGTGGGGATAGGGGGCGAGCGATGACCGCTGACGAGGCCCGCGAGGCCGTGACGTGGGCGCGCGGGGCGCTCGACCGCGCCATGCGCGCGCTCAGCGTGCCGGGGCCGGACTGGGATGGGGCGGTGCGCGCCGCCCGCGACTGCGCGATGGTGTGCCGCGCGCTGGAGGCCCGTTGCTGGGTCGAGAAGCAGGAGGTGGTGGACGAGTGAGCGAGGAGTTGAGGCCGTGCGCCTTCTGCGGACATGACGAGGCTCGCGTCATCGTCGTGGACGAGGTGACCGACGCCGGGTGCGAGGATGCGACCGTGCCGCTCTACGCGGCGAGCTGCCCGTACTGCGGGGCCAGCGGCCCGATGGCGCTCTCTGAGGGCGAGGCCGTTGAGGCGTGGAACCGCCGCGCGGAGCGCACGTGCCACATGGTTGACAACGGCTGCGAGCTCTGCTGCTCGGAATGCGACTGTCGCCACGATTACGACGATGAACCAAATTACTGCCACAACTGCGGAGCTAGGGTGGTGGACGAGCAATGATTCGAGTGCTTGATCGCCTTCCCGAGGGATGGCGCTACCTCAACGGGGCCACCACCGCCCCGCTCGGCTACAGGTGGGCGTGCAACAACAAGTCGCGCTTCGGCGGGGAGTACCGCCACGCGCTGGTAAAGGAGGACAGATGAACCTGAGCGTTACCATCCCGCCCGTGCGCACCTTCGCGCACGTCGAGGCGAGCAAGGCGCAGGCGCTCAAGCCGCTCGAGGAGGCGGCCGAGGTGTTCGCGGCGTGGCAGGCGCGGGAGGCCGCGCACGAGCTACACCATGGCATCGTATCCGCAGGCGTTGCCCTCGTGGACGAGTGCTGCGACGTCATCATGGCGACCTGCAATCTTCTCGCCGCTCTGGGCGTGGACGACCTTACCGAAGCCATGGCCGCGTGCGAGGAGCGGAATAGGAAGAGAGGAAGGTACGAATGAGCGAATGGAGCTGCGGCGGCATCGAGCCGCTGCCCGGCGTGCCGCGCGTGCGGATCGTGGACGAGGAGGGGCGCGAGCTGTTCGAGGGGTACTACATCCGCCACGAGAACAGGCAGCCAGCGGTGTTCGGCGGCACTGACTACCTGCATCCGGAGGACGTGGACCACCTCGTAGCCGTGGACGAGTTCGCTGACTGGAACATGCCGCGCAGACTCGTCATCAAGAAGGTTACGCCGCCGCACCGGATAGAGGTCATCGGGCCAGTCCTGGGCGAGGTCTGCGAGCTTGAAGGAGACGGAACGGCCGAGGGCGAGCCGCTGCCGCCGATCGTTGACAGGGAGGCGCTGCTGGCGCTGGCGGAGGAGATAGAGATTGACGGGGCCGGGGCGCTTGACGATGGGGACTGGTGCAAGCCGCTGCTGGTCGAGTACGCCCACCGCATCCGCGAGGCGTGCGGGGTGGTCGCATGAGCCGCCGTGGGCTGCCGTGGTGGACCATCCCCTTCTCGTGGGCGTGCCTCGTCGCGTGGGCCGTCGCGATGGCGCTCGCGCTGGCGGGGTGCTCGGTCAAGGTGCGCGTCAACCCGGAGCTCAACGGGTGGCCCGAGTCAGTCGAGTTCTCGCAGCTGGAGAGCGGCCAGACGCGCTTCTCGTCGCACAGTGGCGGGACGGAGGGACTGGTCGTCGTGGTCGACCACCTGACAGGCGCCCAGTACCTTATGACCGCTTCGGGCGTCTGCCCGCTGCTGGACGCCGACGGCAGGCCGCTGCTCGTCGCGGAGGCGGGGGAGTGAGCGCCCCGTGCGCGTCCTCGCGCCTCCGGGCCCTGCCCGCCGACGCCACCGCGACCGAGGTGCTGTGCGCGGCCCTCGGCTGCGACCGCAGGGGCCTCTCGCAGGCCCCGGGAGGGGCCGCCCGCGCCCTCGCCGCCCTGATGGACCGGACGGCCGACACGGGGGCGCTCGGCGCCCTCTGCGCGGAGCTGGACGAGGCCGAGACGGCCTGCATCGTCGCGGCGGACGGGATGAGGCCCGGCAGGCTGCGCGAGGCCGCGCTCCGGATGGCGGCGGACTACGACGAGATAGCGCACCGGGTGCGCGAGGCGATCGGGAGGGACGCGACGTGAGCGGGCTTCGGGACGGCATGACGTGCCGCGAGGTCGAGGCGTGGCTGCTCGCCCGCGGCTTCGAGCGCATGCCCACGGGCAAGGGCAGCCACAGGCGCTACGCGCGCGGGCCCGACAGGGTCACGCTGCCGTACAAGCGCGGCCACGACCGGGTGAGCATGAGCGTCATCCGAGGCGTGGCGAGGGGCGCCCGCGTGCGCCTGGACCGGGGGGGGGTCTCGATGAGTAGGGAGGTGATCGGATGGCGGACGAGGTCTCCGAGCTCGCGGCAAAGCCGCTCAGGTACTTTCCGCACGACGCGGACGCGTCTGGAGACCCGAAGTGCAAGCGCCTGATTCGCAGGTACGGCGTTGCCGGATACGGTCGCTTGTGGCTGCTCTGCGAGGCGCTCGCGTCGGAGCAGGGCCACGGGATACCGCTAAAGACCGACAACGATGCGGAGAACCTCGCGGCCATCATCGACTCAGAGAGCGCCTCCGACGCCGCCGAGTTCGTCTCGTTCCTTGAGGAGGTCGGTCTCGTCTCCTGCTTAGACGGCGTGCTGAGGTCGAGGCGGATGGACGAGAACGCCGAGGCATTCGGTCGGAGGAGGGTCGCAGGAAGAAAGGGAGGCTCTAGCAAAGCTAAAGCACGGCTCTAGCAAAGCTAAACGGGTGTTTAACCAATAAGAAGAGAAGAAAGAAAAAGAGACCAAGGCCGCGGGGCGCGTCCCACGCGCCACGCGCACCGCGGCCGTAAGGTTGACTCACGAGAGAGGTTAGGGGTGGTCGGATTGATGAGGAGCTTCCTCGCCCACGTCGTGTCCGTCGGTCTGTGCGAGCGCCAGCTGGACGCCTCCGGCGACGTCGCGTGCGACCTCGTGGAGGTGTCGTGCGCCTCCTCCGGCGGCGGGTGCTCGGCCTCGTGGGCGTGCCCGGCCGACGACGAGCCCGCCATCGGCTCGCTCGTGCGGGTGACCGCGGAGGTGGTCGCGTGAGAGATTGGAAGCAGTTCATGGCCGAGGTCGTTGCCGCGCTCCTGACCGCCGTCGTCATCGCTCTGGCGGTGGCGGCGCTCGCCTGGGCGCTGGGGGTCATGGCCGACGCGGTCGCGGGGGCGCTGTCGTGACGGTCGAAGCGAGGGCGAAGCGAGGGCCTGAGGGCGATTCTGAGGCCCGCTCGTGCGCCGAGTGGGCACCCGTGGCCGACCGGGACGAATCGGGCGCGAGAGAGGGCGAGAGCGGCCTTTCCGGGGCCCTCTCGCGCCGCTCGGTCGACCTCTCGACGTACCCGAGCGCCCGCAGCTTCTTCGAGGCCGCGCGCGACGCGTCGGTCGAGTGCGAGCGCACGCGCGAGGCGCTGCTGCGCATGGAGGCTCGCGAGGGCGTGAGGGCGCAGGGCTACGAGGCGCAGGGTCGCTCCGGGCACGCCTCGGACCGCACGG
Organism: uncultured Atopobiaceae bacterium; assembly: GCA_944321385.1. Classification (GTDB taxonomy): domain Bacteria; phylum Actinomycetota; class Coriobacteriia; order Coriobacteriales; family Atopobiaceae; genus Thermophilibacter. Next base: position 19,215 of record CALULC010000002.1, on the reverse strand, counting down.
CGGCGACGGACGCCCGCATCGACTACGAGGAGAGGATGCGCGAGCGCGTCGAGGCCGACTACGCGCTCATTGACGTGGCGTGCCGTGTGCTCTATGGGAGCGAGAGCGGCAAGGGCGGCGTGGACGCGCTCATGGGCTCGGCCGTGGCGGACGCGATCAGCTTCAGGTACGTGGACGCGCGCCCGTGGTCGGAGGTGGCGGCGCTCACGGGCTACAGCGAAAGGCAGTGCCACCGCCTTGTTGAGACGGGCTTCAACGCCGTGGACTTTCTTGGCTGGGAGAACTGCATGGGTGGCGTGGGTGATGCGGCCATCTGACGCGCGATTGGCGGCGCGCGCCGAAAGCGAAGAGGTAAGTCTAAGCGTCGAAGGAAGTGACGCGAAGTTCCGGAATAGATGTCAGTCTGTGTCACACCGTGTCATGGACTGACAGTCGGTTTTCGCGATATAACTAACCTGCGCACGAGTGCGAGACGATGAGGCCCCGGCAGACGTCGGGGCCTTTTCCGTGCCGGGAGGTGGACATGGCGGGAACCGACAACCTGAGGCCCGTCAGGACCACCGAGGAGGCGCGCGCCAAGGGCAGGAGGGGCGGCAAGGCCTCCGGCAGGGCGCGCCGCGCCAAGCGCGACATGCGCGAGACGCTCCGAGAGCTGCTGGACATGCCGCTCAAGCCCGGGGGCATGACCGGCTTCGGCACCCTGGAGGGGGCCGAGGGAAAGAACATGACCGTGGGCGAGGCCATCGCGATGCGGATGATCCGCGACGCGATGGGCGGGGACGTGCGCGCCGCCGAGTTCGTGCGCGACACGAGCGGCCAGCGGCCGAGCCAGTCGGTGGAGGTCAAGGCACCGACGAGGGAGGCCGCCGACGCGTTCATGGCCATGCTCGACGAGGTCCGCGACGAGGCCACGGATGGCGACGGCTGACGACCGCCGCGCGCTCGCCACCCTCGTCCGGAACCACCCCGTGAGGCTGGCCCGCGAGATGGGCTACGACAGGCTCGTCGAGGGCCTGCACGACCGATGGATACGCGAGCTCGCCTTCGGGCGCGGGGACATGACGCTGCAGGCGCACCGAGGCTCGTACAAGACAACGTGCCTGAAGGTCGCGCTGTGGCTCGTGGCGCTCACGCAGCCCTCCGTCACCTGCGGCTTCCTGCGCAAGGCCTCCGACGACGTCGAGAGCGTCATGGAGTCGGTCTCGGCGATGCTCGAGAGCGACGTCTCCGCGATGGTCTCCGAGACGATCTACGGGCGCGCCGCCCGCGTCACCGAGGCCACCTCCACGAGCGTCTCCACGGACCTCGCGTGCAACGTCTCGGGCGAGCCGCAGGTTTCCGGCTACGGCATCGGCGGCTCGCTCACCGGCAAGCACTTCGACCGCGTCTACACCGACGACATCGTCACCATCCGCGACCGGGCGAGCCGGGCCGAGCGCGAGCGCACGCGCGGCGTGTATATGGAGCTGCAGAACGTCCGCAACCCGGGCGGGCGCATCGTCAACACCGGCACGCCGTGGCACAGGGGCGACGCCTTCGACCTCATGCCCGAGCCCGAGCGCTGGACATGGCGCGACACTGGACTCCTGTCCGCGGACGAGGTCTCGTCGCTGCAGAGGTCCATGACGCGCTCGCTCTTCGCGGCGAACTACGAGCTGCGCCACGTCGCGGCCGAGGGCGCGATCTTCGAGGGCGAGCCCGAGACATTCTCGGACCCGTCGCTTCTGGCGGACGGCGAGATGCACGTGGACGCTGCCTACGGCGGCGAGGACGGGACGGCGGTGACCTGCATCGCGTGGCACGGCGACGAGCCCTACGTGCACGGGCTGCTGTGGCCCGAGACGCACGTGGACCGCTGCATGGACGCGATCTGCGAGCTGCACGGCCGGCTCAGGCTCGGAACGCTCCGCATGGAGCGCAACGCCGACAAGGGCTACCTAGCCGAGGCGTTCCGCGCCCGCGGGCTCCCGGTAGAGACCTACCAGGAGCGCCAGAACAAGCACATCAAGATCTCGACCCACGCGCGAGGGGCGTGGCCAAGGCTCAGGAGGCTCGACGACGCGAGCCCGAAGTGCTGCGCCTACTGGGACGAGGTAATGGACTACGCGGCGGGGGCGCCGCACGACGACGCGCCGGACAGTCTCGCGTGCGCCGTCAGGATGCGCGGCTCCGGCGTCACCGTACAGCTCTTCAAGGGGGGCATCTGATGCAGCAGTACTACGAGCCGCACCTCGGCTACCGCCTCCCGGCGGGCACGGAGATGACCGCGAGGCTGCTCGGCGAGATCCTCGCGGACTACCGAAACCGTCAGCTCGACAGGCTCCACGATCTCCGCGACGCGTACGAGGGCAAACACTCGATCCTCGCGAAGCCCCCGAAGGCTAATCACAAGCCCGACAACCGGCTCGTGACGAACTTCCAGCGCCAGATCGTCGACACCATGGTCGGCTACTTCCTCGGCGTCCCGGTCCGCCTCAGCGGCGACGGAACGCCGGGGTCCGACGCGGCCGTCGCGTGGCTCGACGACTGGGGCGCGGTGGTCGGCTCCGACGACCTCGACGCGGAGATCTCCAAGACCTGCGACATCTACGGCAGCGCATACGAGGTGATGTGGCGAGACTCAGACGCGACGCCGAGGTCGAGCGCGGCGTCGCCCATGGGCTGCCTCATGGTGTACGACGACACGGTCGCCCGCCGGCCGATGTACGCCGTCCGCTTCTTCCTGGACACCAACCGCTTCGACGGCGAGGCCGACTGCCTTCGCGGCACGCTCTACACGCCGACCGAGGAGGTTCCCTTCGAGGACCGCGGCGGCATCCGCTTCGGAGACCCGGCGCCACACGGGTTTCCCGGCGTGCCCGTGGTCGAGTACGTCGAGAACGAGGAGCGGCGCGGCCTCTTCGAGGGCGTCGAGAGCCTCATCGAGGCATACGAGGACGCGCTCAGCGAGAAGGCCAACGACGTCGACTACTACGCCGACGCCTACCTCTCCGTCCTCGGTGCCAAGCTCGACGAGGATACGCTCTCCGCGCTGCGCGACAGCCGCATCATCAACCTCGCCGGAAGCGACGCGGAGAAGGTGCTCGTGCAGTTCCTCTCCAAGCCCGAGGCGGACGGCACGCAGGAGAACCTCCTGAGCCGCCTCGAGCGCCTGATCTACTCGCTCTCGATGGTCGCCGACATCTCCGACGACGAGTTCGGGACCGTCTCCGGCATCGCCATCCGCTACCGCCTGCAGGCCATGAGCGACCTAGCGCTCGTCAAGGAGCGCAAGTTCCGCCGCGGCCTTCGCGAGCGCTGGCGCCTCCTGTGCGGCTACGCCGCGAACACCGCGGTCCCGGACGACGCGTGGCTCACGGTCACGCCGCACTTCACGCGCAACCTGCCCGCGAACCTCGTCGAGGAGGCACAGGTGGCCGCGCAGCTCTCCGGCATCGTCTCCGAGGAGACGCAGCTTGCCGTGCTCTCGTGCGTGGAGAGTCCCGCCGACGAGATCGCGCGCAAGGCCTCGGAGGCCGAGGAGGCCGCGTCCGCCGTCACGTTCCCGCGCGAGGCCGCGCAGTCGGCCGACGAGGGCGGTGAGGGGGCCTAGTGGCCGACACCTACTGGCAGCGCCGCCAGAGGCGCTCCGACGAGCGCATGGCCAAGCGCGAGAGGGCCATGGAGGGCCGCGTCCGCCGCGTCTACGAGAGGCAGCTGCGCGACCTCGAGCGCGAGATAGCAGACTACTACGAGCGCTACGGCGTTGACGGCGTGCTTCGCTACCGCGACATGCTGCAGACGATGGACGAGGCGGACCGCAGGCTCCTCATCGAGAACTGCGAGGAGTTCGCGCGCCAGCACCCCGAGCTCGCCGACATGGTCGAGATCAGGAAGAGCATCTACCAGCTCGACCGCCTGGAGGGACTGCGGGCATCTGTGCGCTACCACCTCGCGCAGGCGACCGCCGAGGCGACCGAGGGTCTCGACGCCCACTTCGCCCAGGACGCGGCCGACGCGATGAACGCGGTCGCCGAGACGATGGGCTACGGCTCGTCGTTCTACTCGGTGGACTCCGAGGCCGTGAGGCGGTTCGTCGGGACCGCGTGGAGCGACGGCAAGAGTTACAGCGACAGCATCTGGGACGACGCACGCAAGGTCGCCTCCTACGTCGAGCGGGACCTCGCGAAGGCTCTCGTGCGAGGGGAGAGCTACCGGAGGCTGTGCCGCGAGATGCAGAAGAGGTTCGAGGGCCAGAGCGTCTCGAACATCATGCGGGTGATCCAGACCGAGGGAACCTACGTCGCTCGTCAGGCGCAGGGCGCCGAGATGCAGAGGGAGGGCTTCGAGGAGTACTTCATCGACCCGCTCGGCGACTCCCGCATCTGCGAGGAGTGCCGCCGCCTCGGGCGGCAGAGCCACGAGACGCCGTTCCGCTTCGAGGACGCCGAGGTCGGCACCAACTACCCGCCCATCCACCCACGCTGCCGCTGCGAGGTGAACCCGGCCGTCGAGGACTGGGAGGAGTGGGCGCGGAGGCGCCGCGCCGAGCACAGGGCGCAGGTGGCAGCGTCCGGGGTGTCGGAGGAGGCCGCTGCCAAGAGGTTCGGCGGGAAGCTGAAAAGGATTGTCGACGAGTTGATGAATCCGAGCCTGGGGATTGTCCCAAGGGAGTATCAGGCGGCTCATTGGATTCTCGACGCTATCTCCGAGCACTTTAAGAAGCGCTCGGCACAGCGAGGCGTCCGCGAGGAGCAGGCAATCGACGCCGTGTCCAGGCCAGTGGACATACGAGACGGCGGATATGACGACCTCGACCGTCCAAGCACGAAATACATCGGTTCAGAGGCGACCGTAGTAATCAACCCGGAAACGGGTAAAGTTATCACAGTATGGAAGACCGAAAAGAAGCGAAAGCGAGGTGGGCGTCGATGACTGTGACATTTGACTCCAAGCTCAGCGATGCGCAGTGCTCGCTCTTGGAGCGGCATGGCCTGAGCTATGACTGGCGCGAGCTCACCGACGACGCCTATTCCGACCTCTATGAGAAGGTCGGAGACCTCATCATTAAGAAGGGGATCAACGAGTCGGGTGACGGCGAGAACGAGCTGGGCGAGAGACTCCATGACATTCTCGACAAGCTCTACGACGCATACCCAGATGAGCTGCTCGCAGACAACGATAGCAGCGCCGCCTAAAACAAGGTCGAAAAACCGAAGTGACAACCGAGGCCCCGCAAGGGGCCTTTCTCATGTCGAGGTGAGCCGTGCGCACCGTGACCGTGTGGCACCGCAGGGGCTGCGGCCCGTGCGAGGCCGTCATCCGCTACGTCGTGCCGGAGCTGCGCGAGGAGGGCTGCGAGGTGGTCCTGATGGACGTCTCGAGGCACCCGTGCGCCGCGCGCGACGCGCGGATCGCTTACCTGCCGACGCTCGTCGCCGAGGGCGACGGGCCGCGCGTGACGTGCCGGGGCTACCCGAGCGAGGAGGCGACGCGCGCCCTCCTGGGCGACGCAGCCGATACGTCCGAGCCGTGAGGACGCTAAAAGCACCGTGGAAAGGGCTGGCCGCTGGCCCGTGACAGCGGGGAAATGGGGGCCGAATGGCCGAGACTGAGGGCGCCTCCCAGGCGCAGCAGGACGAGCAGCTCAAGAACGCCGATCAGGACCAGCAGGGCGGCGAGGACCAGAAGCCCAAGGGCGCCCGGACCTACACCGACGAGGAGGTAGACGCCATCGTCGAGAGCAAGCTCGCCCGCTGGAAGAAGCAGCGGGAGAAGGAGGTGGCCGAGGCCGCCAAGCTCGCCGAGATGAACGCCACGCAGAGGCTCGAGTACGAGCGCGACCAGGCGAACAAGAAGCTCGCCGAGTACGAGCGCCGCGACGCCGTGCGCCAGATGACAGACGAGAGCCGCAGGCAGCTGCGCGAGGCGGGCGTGGACGTGCCCGACGACGTCGTGTCCATGCTCGTCGGCGAGGACGCTGAGGCCACCAAGGCCGCCGTGGACGGCTTCGCCGCGGCGTTCAGGGACGCCGTCGAGGCCGAGGTCAAGCGCAGGCTCGCCGGCGGGACGCCGCGCTCCGGCGTCGACGCCTCGGGCATGACCGCCGAGCAGATCCTCGCCATCAAGGACCCCATGGAGCGTCAGAGAGCCATCAAAGAGAACATGAAGAAGTTCAGATAGTAAGGAGGGCCAGACATGGCATCCACCAACGTCTCCTATCCCGAGACCAACGTCACCAAGGCGGTCGACCTCGCCCCCGAGATCACCATCGACTACACCAACCGCTTCGCTGCCGGCATCAAGAAGCTGCAGAAGCTGCTCGGCGTCACCGCGCTCATGCCCGTGTCCGCCGGCGGCACCATCAAGACCTACAAGTACACGACCGACATCGAGGACGGCAACGTGGCCGAGGGCGAGTACATCCCGCTCTCCAAGGTTACCAAGGCGGTCGACCAGACCTACACGCTGACCCTCAACAAGTGGCGCCGCAACACCACCGCCGAGGCCATCCAGAGCAAGGGACGCGCCGTCGCCATCAACGAGACCGACTCCAAGTTCATCGCCGCCCTCCAGAACGAGGTCAAGTCCGACCTCTTCGCTGCGATCACCGGAGCCACCAAGTCCGCGACCGCCGGCGCAAGCCTCCAGGAGGCGCTCGCGAACGTGTGGGGAGCGCTCACCCAGGTCTTCGAGGACTACGACGGATTCGCCGACCCCGACGACGACCAAGCGGACGGGCGCTTCGTGTTCTTCGTGAACCCGCTGGACGTGGCCGAGTACCTCGGCAAGGCGTCGGTCACCACCCAGACGGCCTTCGGGATGTCCTACATCAAGAACTTCCTCGGTCTGGGCACCACGTTCACCACGGCGAAGGTGACCAAGGGTACCGTCTTCGGCACCGCCGCCCAGAACATCAACATGGCCTACGTCCCGGCGACCAGCGGCGACCTCGCCCAGACCTTCGGCCTCACTGGCGACGCGACCGGCATCATCGGCATGACGCACGGCGCCGTCACCACCAACGCCAGCATCGACACGCTGGTGATGGGCGGCTGGAAGATCTTCCCCGAGATCACCGACGCCGTCATCAAGGGCACCATCACACCGACGTCCGATCCTCTGGACGTGAGCGTCGTGGGCACCGTCACCACCCAGGCGTCTTCCTAGCCGAGGCTAGCGGCCCAGACCAGGGGGCGGCGTCGCTCAGCGCCGCCCCTGCCGCGACGCCCACCATGAGCAACACGGCGGCCGAGATTCGCGCCTACGCGGAGGCCAACGGCATCGACGTGCCGTCCCGCGCGACCAAGGCGCAGATGCTCGCCGCCATCGAGGGGGAGTGACGAATGGCCGACGAGACGGCGCTCTCGCGCCTGAAGGTGCGCCTCACGGACCTCTCCGAGGTCCCCGGCGACCCCGAGCTCTCCGAGATCGTGCGCGGCCTCTCCGACCGCGTGTGCATGCGCCTGCGCGTCAGGACGCTGCCCGACCTCGCCGAGAGCGTCGTGGTGGACGCGGCCGTGAAGGTCGTGCGCCGCAGGCTCTACGAGGGCATCAGCTCCGAGAGCGAGGGGCAGTCCGGCAGCGTCACCACGTCCTTCTTCGAGAAGGTCCTCGCCGAGTACGACGAGGACCTCGCGGGCATCGCCGACATGCTCGCGGCGGAGGGCGCCGACGCGTCCGTCCCGACGGTGAGGTTCCTGTGAGGTGGGTGAGAGCCGAGCTCTTCGAGCTGGTCGAGACGGGGGCGCGCGACGCGCTCAACAACCCCGCCCGCGAGCGCAGGAGCCTCGGCGAGACGCTGGTGCGCCACACGCCCTACGGCGGGGAGCGTGCCGACAGCGACGGCAACGCCTACGAGGACGCGCCCATGACGTTCGTGACGCCGGCGCCGATCGCGACCGTCCGCCGCGCGGCGCTGGCCGAGCTCGACGGGAGGGCGTACCGGGTGACCGGCCGTGCCGACCTCGGTCGCTGGCGCGTGCTCACGCTCCAGCTCGAGAAGGGGGAGCGCGATGGGTAGGGGCTTCTCGATCTCAATCGATAGGGACGAGATCGCGCCGGCGCTGGAGCGCCTCTCCGCCTTCGACGCCGAGACGGCCCTGATCGCGACGGCGAACAGCCTCGCCAAGGACGCCAAGGCTGCCGCCCCGCGCGACACGGGCGGACTCGCCAACTCCGTTCGCGTCGAGGTCAACGGCTCCCGTGGGAGCGTCGGTTACACGGCCGAGCACGCCCCGCACGTCGAGTACGGGCACCGCCAGACGCCCGGCCGCTACGTCCCGGCCATCGGGAAGCGCCTGAAGGCGTCCTTTGTCCCCGGCCAGCACTTCTTCAGGCCCTGCGTCGAGCGCGCCCGCGACATGTTCAGGCGCATGATCCGCGAGTCTTTGGAGGAGGCGGCGCCATGAGGGGGAGGAAGCTCGTCAGACTCTCGCCGGTCGTCCTCCTGGGCGCCGTCACGCGCCTCGTCGAGGACGGGACGGGCGCACCCTGCGGCACGAGCCCGCAGGTCGAGGAGAGCCCCTACTACTTCGTTGAGTTCGCCGGCAGCAGGCCAGCCAAGAGCCGCACGATGTGGCTGGAGGACTTCGTCTGCTACGTCCACGCGGTCTCGGTGCCGAGCGAGAGCCAGCAGGCGGTCCTCGAGATGGTCGCCTCGATGGAGGAGGCCATGGAGGAGGGCGTGACGCTGCCGGCGCCGTTCCACCTCGTGCTCCAGACCGAGGACGGAATCCAGCGGGTCAAGCGGGACCCCACCGGCGAGTGGCACGCTGTCACCGCCTACACGTTCAGAGTCAGCTACGGGCTGAAGGTCAAGTAGAAAGGGAGGCCGACAATGGCCGATACCGACTTCGATTCCGGCGCGTACTGCGCCACCGGCTCCGACGGCGTCGAGGCCGTCGCAGGCAACGAGATCCTCACCTGCATCTTCTCGGCGGACGGCGCCAAGCTGCTCGCCGTCGACGGAGAGCAGGAGTCCACGCTCTCCATGGAGGCGGAGACCTCCGAGGTGTCCACGAAGGACGAGAAGGGCGGCTGGCAGAAGGCCAAGCCGTCCACCAAGTCGTGGTCGCTCGACCTCGACTCCGCGATCATCCGCGACGCCGAGTCCAACAAGGTCATTCGACAGGCCTTCGAGGACGGCACCAAGCTCTGCATGAAGCAGGTCTACGACGACGAGGACTACACGCCCATCTGCGGTGGCTCGTGCTACGTGACCTCCTATGAGCAGGGCGCCCCGTCCGACGACGTCGCAACCGCCTCGATCTCGCTCACCGGAACCGGCAAGCTCACGTGGTTCGACATCGACACCGCCGCCGCCGCGAGCGCGACCGCCAAGCCGTCCAACCGCGGCGACCAGTCCTAAGGGAGGGCGCAGATGTTCGAGTGCGACGGCACCACCTACGAGCTCGCCTACGGCCGAAAGCGCCTCGAGAGCGCCGAGGCCATGATCGGCGGCTCCGTGATCCAGGTCTTCCGGTCCATGCCGACCATCCGTCAGCTCGTGAGCGTCATGGCCTGCGGCATGCGCCGCGAGGGCGACTCCAACTGGATGAACCCCAAGCAGGCGCTCGGGGTCGCCGAGGCGCATGTCGAGGAGGCGGGCCTCATGACCGCCTACCAGGAGGTCACCGAGGCGCTCGACCGCGACTGCGGTTTTTTATTCCGCTAGCCGCCGTCGAGTACGAGTACTTCCGGCCGGGGGAGCCGGGGCCAGACCTCGGCCCGAACGCGACCGACGCGGACTGGGCGTGGGCGGCGGTGAGGTTCGGCTGGACGCCGGACCAGTTCCGCGCGCTCACGCCCGCCCAGGTCGCGCTCCTTCGCAGGGAGGACGAACGCCGCACGGTCGAGCTCGGGAACCTCGTGCGGGACGCCGTGCAGAACGCGGTGGCGAACGCGATGAGGAAGAAGGGTAAGAAGCCCCAGCCGCTCTTCCGGAAGAGGCCCAGGAGGGCCGACGAGAAGAAAAAGAAGCTCAGCAAGAAGAAGCTCAGGCGCATCGAGGAGTCCGCCCAGAGGCTGAAGGTGCGCTAGACGTTCCCTGACAACCGAATAGGGGGTGCCGCCGTGGCCGACATGACGCTCTCCGCCGACATCAACGCCGACGTCTCCGGCTTCACGAGCGGGGTCTCCAAGGCCGAGAGCTCGCTCTCCGGATTCCAGAGCAAGTGCCGGAAGGCCGGTGACGACGCCGAGGGGGCCGGGAAGAAGTCCCAGAGCGGCGGCAACGGCATAAAGGGCTTCGGCGACAGGTGCAAGGCCGCCGCAAGCGGGGCATCTGCCTTCACCTCGAAGGTCTCGGCGCTCACGGTCGCCGCCGGCAGCCTCATCGCGAGCCTGGCGGGGAAGGCGATCGACTACGTGGCCTCGCTCGGATCCGAGATGGTCGAGGCGTCGGACAGTGCGCAGAAGTTCGCGAGCACGCTGAGCTTCGCGGGCATCGACACCGGAACCATCGACGAGCTCACCAAGAGCACGCAGGCCTACGCCGACGCCACGGTCTACGACCTCGCGGACATCCGAAACGCGACCGCGCAGCTCGCCGCCAACGGCGTGAGCGACTACGCGCAGCTCGCCGAGGCGGCAGGCAACCTCAACGCCGTGGCGGGCGGCAACGCCGACACCTTCAAGTCCGTGGCGATGGTCATGACGCAGACGGCGGGCGCCGGCAAGCTCACCACCGAGAACTGGAACCAGCTCACCGACGCCATCCCCGGCGCCTCGGGCGCGCTGCAGCAGGCCATGAAGGACGCGGGCGCCTTCGAGGGCAACTTCCGCGAGGCGATGGAGAAGGGGCAGATCTCGGCGGAGGAGTTCAACGCCGCCGTGATGAAGCTCGGCATGACCGACGTGGCCAAGGAGGCCGCGACGTCGACCGCGACGATCGAGGGCGCCGTCGGCAACCTCGAGGCCGCGATAGTGGGCGTCGGGGCGCAGGTCATCGACGCCTTCAAGCCCTTCATCACGGGCACGATCAGCCAGGCGACCGAGACGATCACCGGCATCGGGACGGCGCTCGGCATCGTCACGGACTACGCCGCCAACTGGAACTCCATCGCGGCGGAGGCCTCGGCCGAGATGGGTTCCGTGGCGACCGCCGGCGACATGGTGTCGCTCATGCTGCAGGAGATCGGGATGGCCTTCGGCCTCATGCCTGAGCAGACCGCGCCGGCGCGCGACGCGATAGCGCAGCTCGTCGACTCGGCGCAGGTGATGGCGGAGGCGTTCCTCGGGGCCTTCCAGTCCGTGACCCCCGCATTCCAGACCTTCGCCGAGACCGTCGGCCCGATGATCCTGCCTCTGCTCCAGCAGCTCATGACGGTCGTGTCGGCGATGGCACCGGTCCTCTCGGCGATCGTCACGTCCGTGCTAAACGCCGCGACGCAGCTCGCCCCGCTGCTCGTCCCGCTCCTGCAGCAGGTCATGTCGGTCATGACCGCGATGGCCCCGATCATCCAGACAGTGGCGACGACGGTCATTGACATCGCGACGCAGATTGCGGCCGTGGTCATACCGATCGTCACACAGATCGTCTCTTTCATCCAGGCGAACATGCCGCTGATCCAGGAGACGGTCACCAACGCGATGACGATCATCCAGTCGGTCGTGGAGGCTGCCCTCAACGTGATCCAGACCGTCTGGAACTACGTCTGGCCAGCCATCCAGGCTGTCGTGGAGACCGTCATGGGGGTGATCAACGGCGTCATCACGACCGTCCTCGGCATCATCGAGGGGGACTGGAGCGAGGTCTGGGAGGGCATCCAGCAGGTCGCGGAGAGCATCTGGGAGGGCATCCAGGGCGTGGTCGAGGCGGCAATCAATCTCGTCTCCGACATCATCAGCGACACGCTCGACGCCATCTCCTCCGCATGGGAGAGCGCGTGGGACGCCATCGGGAGCTTCCTCGAGGACTGCTGGAATGGCATCACCGACGCCCTGGAGAGCGCCGTCAACGGCGTCGTCGACTTCTTCACCGGGCTCCCCGACAGGATACTCGGCGCCCTCGGCGACGTCGGCTCGCTCCTGTGGGACGCCGGCACCTCGATCATCGACGGCCTCCTCGGCGGCCTCAAGAGCGCCGCCGAGGGACTCTTCTCGTGGGTGGGTGGCATTGCCGACACGATCGCCAGCCTCAAGGGCCCCATACCCTACGACCGCAAGCTCCTCATCCCGGCGGGCGAGGCCATCATGGGTGGCCTCCTCAGGGGCCTCACCGACGGCTTCCGCGAGGTGCGCTCCGAGGTCTCCGGAATGGCCGGCTCAATAGCCTCCGACGTTGCGTCGGGCGTGTCGGTCCCGATGCGCTTCGACGCGCGGGGGACCGCCGCGAGCGTCGCGCTGTCCCCGTCGGTTCCCCTGTCCTACTCCACCGGGGGTGGGGGCGTGGCACGGCCTCCGTGGCGAACACCTACAACACCTACATCGACGGCCGCTCCGTGAGCTCGGACGGGCGCCTCGTCACCCTGATCGAGGAGCTCGCGGACTACACCGACCGAGTGTCGAGGGCGAGATAGGGAGGGGCGAATGGCAACCTTCTACGGCCCCTGGGTCGCGACGGACGACTTCCGCGCCGTCCTCGACGTCAGCGTCTCCAACACGTCGGCCACCCAGTGCACCGTCAGCGTCACCCTCAAGGTCCAGTCCATCTTCGGCGTCGTCAACACGACCGGCCACGCGAGCGCCACGGTCAACGGCTCGACGTACTCCACTGACGGCTTCGGGTGGTCGACCAACCAGACCAAGACCGTCCTCACGCACTCGTGGACGGTCGCGCGCGGCTCCTCAGCCAAGTCGATAAAGGTCTCCGGCAGGGTGTGGGCGACCGGCGTCTCTGCCTACGCGACGGGCTCGACCGCCAGCGGCAGCGTCACCATCCCGTCCATCGACTACGACACGCCGAACGCCCCGTCAGGGTGCTCCGCGTCGCGCACGAGCGACACGCAGGCCAAGGTCGCGTGGACCAACGGCGGCACGTCCACCACGCGCCCGCGCTCCTCAACCAAGGTCGAGCGCCAGACGGACGGCGGCTCGTGGGTGCAGGTGGCCTCGGTCGGCGCGTCGGTCAAGTCGTACACCGACAACGGAATCAGCGCGAACCACCGCTATCGCTACCGCGTGAGGGCCTACGGAAGCGGCGGCTACTCGGGCTACGCGACCTCCGGCTACATCTACACCACGCCCGCCGCCCCCAAGTCGGTGGGCGTGGCCGTGGCCACGGGCACGACCTGCACCGTCGACGTGGACGGCTCCAACGCCCCATACGCCACCGAGTGGGAGGTCCAGAGCCAGCTCAACGGCGGCGAGTGGCAGGCCGTCGGCACGTACACGACCTTCCCCCAGACCGTGGACCTCGGCGGCGGCACCGTCGCCGTGCGCGCCCGCGCCAAGCGCGGCTCGCTGGCCTCCGCGTGGAAGGCCAGCGCCACGATCACGACCATCTGCCCGCCCCTCGCGCCGACCGTCGCGCTCGAGCCGTCCGGAGTCGTGCCGACCTTCGCGGAGGTTACGGTCTCGTGGGTGCCGAGCCACCCCGACGGCTCCGCGCAGACGCAGGCGCAGGTTGAGTACGCCGTCGGCACCGGCTCGCCGACCACGGTCGACGTGGGCGGCCCGGCGACCTCCTACGAGCTGCCGGACGCCGCGCTGTCGGGCCCCGCGACCATCTCGGTGCGCGTGCGCACGCACGGCGCGGACGAGGACTGGGGCGCGTGGAGCGAGCCCGTCACGCTCAACGTGGCGGAGCCGCCGCTGGTCGCCATCACGTCGCCCGCCACGGACAGCGCGACGGTCACGGACCTGCCTCTCGTCGTGGCGTGGGTGGCGGACGACCAGACAGGAGTCGCGTCGCAGGAGCTGGCGCTGCTCGACGCCGACGGCGTGACGCTCCACACGGCCCGCCTCGACGGCTCGGCGCGGTCGTACACCCTCGACGCGTCGACCTACCTGCTAGCCAACCTCAGCGAATACACGCTCAGGCTCACCGTCACGGGCGGCTCCACGCTCCAGACGACGGCGGAGCGCGACTTCGCGACCGAGTGGACGCCGCCAGCGGAGCCCGTCGTGGCCCACGAGGTGGGCGAGGAGGACCTGTCCGTCGAGCTGACCGTCAGCGCCGGCGAGGGCTCCGACGGCGTGCCGCCCACGGTCTCGCTCACCGTCCAGCGCGTCAACGCGGACGGGTCCACGTGGACGGTCGGCGATGCGCTCGCGGGGGGAGAGACGGTCATAGACCGGCTGCCCCCTCTCAACGAGGTCACGGACTACGTCGTCACCGCCCACTCCGAGGCGGGCGCGACGTCCGAGACCAGAGTCTCGGTGGCCGTGCTCTCGACGGGATGGGCCTACAACTTCGGGGTCGACGCGTCCAGGTGCGTGCTGCTCTCGGACGACCAGAAGTGGAGCGCCTCGCCCAGGCGCTCATACGAGCTCTACGACTTCGCGGACGGCGGCGAGAACGGGGGCCTGCCGGTCGCGTACGAGGCCGAGGTGCTCTCGTGCTCGGGCAGCCAGTCCTTCTCGCTGCTCGACGAGCCGGACAAGGCGCGCGAGCTGTGGGAGATCGCGAGGGGGATGTCGGTAGTCGGGTGGGTCAGGAGCCCGTTCGGGACGCGCCAGCGCGCCGCGATAGAGATAGACCTGTCCGGCGACTTGACCCCCGGGCTCGTGTCCGTGAGCGTGTCGACGACCGAGGTCGCATTCGAGGAGGCCCGCGTTGGCTGACTGGACACGGAGCTTCGTCTCGTCCTACTACGTGATGCGCGTGTCTCGCGAGACGGGATACGAGCTGGGCGTCGTCGACGGCGTCGAGCTCGGCGGCTCCCTCGAGCGCAACCAGGACACGTCCGTAAAGGACACCGGGACGCTGTCCGTCGTGGAGGACCTGGACGTCGGGCCGGACCTGCTCAGGGTCTACCTGCGCGCCAGGTTCGAGGACGGCACGATCGTGAACGAGGCACTGGGAACATACCTCCCGTCCGTGACGAGCAGGAAGGTCGGCGGGGTTGCCTCCCCGAGGAGCGTGAGCCTCTCCGGGAGGCTTCAGGAGCTGGCCGACGACCAGTTCGAGGGCACGTACTCGCTGCCCGCCGGGTCCGACCCCGTGGCGGCGGCGATAGAGATAGTCTCCGGCGTGGGCCTGTCCGTCCGCTCCGACTCGCACGACGGTTACGTCACCTCCGACGTGTGGACCTTCGACGACGGCTCGGACCCCTCGAAGCTCGCGTGCGTCAACCAGCTCCTCGACCTCGCGGGCTTCTCGTCGGCCGAGACCGACGCGCTCGGCGTCGTCACGCTGAGGCGCTACAGGTCCCCGAGCGAGAGGGCCCCCTCGTGGAGCCTCGTCGAGGGCCGCGGATCGCGATTCCTGCGCGAGGTCACCGACGAGGTCGACGCCTCGAGCGTCGCGAACGTGGTGAAGGCGGTCTTCTCGGACGGGGAGTCCGTCACCGTCGGCATCGCCGAGGACCATGACGGCGCCTACGGCATCTCGGCGCTCGGGCGGCGCGTCATGAAGCGCTACGACTACTCTCAGGCGGCGACCCAGTCGGAGGCGGACGCGAAGGCGAGGCAGCTCCTCGAGGAGCAGAGGGCCGTCAGGAAGCTCCTGCTGAGCACCATCCACTGCCCACTCAACGTGGGCGACACCACGACGCTCTGGTACCCGTCGCAGGGGATATCCGGGACTTTCGCCGTGAGGAAGATCACGACCGAGCTCGGCGCCGGCTGCCTCGAGACCATGGAGGTCAGGGACTTTGTCTGACATCACGAGGGAGGAGCGCGACGCGCTCCATCGCTTCGGCGACGTGCTGAAGCGGAACTTCTCCCAGAGGCCCGTGGCAGCCGTCACCAGGAAGACCGGGGTGGTAAGGTCGGTCGACCCCGACAAGGCGCGGCTGAGCGTGCTCTGCGACGGCGACGACGCGCCGATGGTCGGTGTGCGGTGCACGACGGCCTGCGCCGGGGTCTCCGTCGGCGACACGGTCCTCGTCGAGACCTTTCGCGGCGCCCCGATCGTGACGAGCGTCATGGCGAACAGCCTCGACCGATTGGTATCGATACGTCAGGTCTTTTCGAAGCGCGTGAGCTTCGGCTCTGTCCAGCCCAACGCCTTCGCGGAGACGTCCGTCGACATATCCGACCGAGGGTGCCTGTCGGCCCCGATCGTGATTCCGGTCTCGACGGGATGGGTCGAGGCCCGTGAGGCGACGGGAGTCACGGTCGCGGGGTTCACCGCGGAGTGCTTCAACGCCGGCGCGGGCGCCCACTCGGCGGTCGCGGAGTACATATGCCTGGAACTCGCCTAGACCCAGGAGGTGACGCATGGACTGGGTGACGGTGTGCGGGTGGCTCGCCGGGCCGGTGGCCACCGCGCTCATAGCATGGCTCGGCGCGAGCCTGCGCGCGGCGCGGAGGCGCAACGCCGAGCATGACGCGCGCAGGGACGCCGAGCACTACGCCCTCATCGAGGGCCTGCGCGAGATCCTCAAGGACAAGCTCTACGACATGCACGAGCGCTACGTCGTGGGCGGGGAGCCGATGTCGTACGAGGCCAAGGAGCGGGCGGACAGCCTCTATCACGCCTACCATTCGCTCGGAGGCAACGGGGTCGGGACGCACATCCACGACGAGCTGATCGCCGCCTACGTGGGCGGCAGAGAGGAGAGATAGGCATGCTGGACCACTTCCTGAAGGACGAGTCGACTGAGATGCGTCTCCTGCGCTCCGTGGTGCAGGGCCTCGTGTCTGTCCTCATCGTCGCCGTGCCGCTCGTGCTCGGCGGCGTCATCGAGGACGTGACGTGGGCGAGCATCGCCACCGCCGCCATCATGTGCGTGCTCTCGCCGCTCATGGCGATGATGCGCACCGGCAATCCCGAGGACGGCACCGTCGACGCGGGAGAGGACGGCGGCGAGTAGCCAAAGAGCGAGACAACCAACTCACCAGACAGGGGCCTGCGGGCCCCTTTCTCATGTCGTAAGGAGGCAAAATGGCCACGATTCCCGAGAAGGCCGCGCTCCTCATGGAGCACCTTGTCACGCACGACGGCAACGGCGGCCACGGGTACTCCCAGTACTCGCGCAACGGCGACGGCACCATAGAGGTCGTCCGCGTCGCGGGGCAGAGCGTGACGATCGACGGCGGCGACCGAGACTGCTCCTCTGCCGTTATCAGCTGCTACACCGCGCTCGGCGTCGACTGCGGTGGCGCGACGTACACGGGCAACATGAGGTCCTGCATGACGAGATCCGGCAACTTCGTCTGGAAGCCCATGTCGTGGAGCGCCCGCACAGGCGACATCTATCTCAACGAGGCGCACCACGCCGCCATGTGCATCTCGCCCTACGGCTCGAAGCGCGGCGACCTGCTCGCCCAGTTCTCCATCTCCGAGAAGGGGACCATCGACGGCAAAGAGGGCGACCAGACCGGCTACGAGAGCAACGTCAAGCCTTACTACAACTACCCTTGGAACGGGAAGCTCCACTACGTCGGCAAGGGCTCCTCGTCCAAGCCCTCGACGGGCGGCTCCGCGTCCTCGGGGAAGGCCAAGTGGCAGACGGCCTATGGTGACCCCAACTGGTTCGGGCCCAAGATGGCCAAGGCGTTCGTCTCGCAGCTGCTCGGCGGCAAGGACGACTTCCTCTCCAAGCAGTCCACGGCCGACAAGCACGCCTTCTGGGCCGTCAGCGGCGGCGTGGAGTACGGCTCGGGCGGCAGCGACTCCATTCGCGTCCTCCAGAGCGCGCTCGGGGTCAAGGCGGACGGCTACTACGGCGAGAAGACCATCCTCGCGCACCAGAAGTGGCTCAAGAAGATGGGCTACTACACGGGCGCCATCGACGGCTACCACGGCACACAGACCAACGTGGCGGTCTGCAAGGCCCTCGCGGCGTCCGCGTATAAGTAGCTCTAGGGTTCGTCGCGGGGCGCACCCGTAGGAGCGCCCGAGCGGGCGGCATGTGGGGTGTGCGGCGCCCCGTGACGGACGAGGCCCCTCTCTCGCCTGCGGGCGGGGGAGGGGCCATTTTGCGTCATGGAGCCCCGTTCGGCTCGTGCCGTTCGGGGCGTTTTTCGTGCCGGTCGGCGAGAGTTGTGAGCTTCTCTCATTCATGATTGCATTGTAAGCAAGTCCCCGAGCCGCTGACCTACGAGCGGGCGCGGGCATGGGTCGAGGAGCACATGGGCGCAGACGAGTACGAGGCCGAGTTCGGCGAGGTGCCGGAGTCCGACGGCGAGGACGTCGTGCTCTCCGTGCGCGTGAGCCCCGCCACCCGTGAGACGAGAACACTAGCTCGTGCTCCCCACATCCTGGCCGTGGCCTTCGGGCTGCGGCCCTTTTCTTGTGCATTCTTTTGCCCTAACGTGACTTGCGATGGTTTCGAGTTGTCGACAAATCGTCAGTCCCACCACAGTCCCAATATCTGTTTTTACACAGGCTTGCGAGACTGATAGAATGAAAAACCCCAGTTGAGAGATAAGAAGAGAGCTTATGGAACATATCGAAGAGATGCCCAAGAACTACGACCCCGCAACCGCCGAGCCTGAGCTCATCGAGCGCTGGATGAGCGCCGGCTGCTACCAGCGCTCCAAGGGGGTGGGGGACTGCACCGTCGTCATTCCGCCGCCCAACGTGACGGGCATCCTGCACATGGGCCACGCGATGGACGACTCCATCCAGGACACCTACGTGCGCTACAGCCGCATGCGCGGCCGCTCCACGCGCTGGATCCTGGGCACCGACCACGCGGGCATCGCCACGCAGACCAAGGTCGACAAGAAGCTCAAGAGCGAGGGCGTCTCCCGCCTGGAGATCGGGCGCGAGAAGTTCCTCGACGCCTGCTGGGACTGGACGCGCGAGTACGGCGGCACGATCGTCTCCCAGATCAAGCGCATGGGCTGCTCGATCGACTTCTCCGACGAGAAGTTCACGATGAGCCCCGAGTTCAGCCGCGCGGTGCGCAAGGTCTTCTGCGACTGGTACCACGACGGCCTCATCTACCGCGGCAAGCGCATCGTCAACTGGTGCCCGAGCTGTTGCACCGCCATCTCCGACGACGAGGCCGAGTACCAGGACGAGAAGGGCCACCTGTGGTACCTCCAGTACCCGCTCGTGGAGCCCGTCGACGGCATCGACCACATCACGGTGGCCACCACGCGCCCCGAGACCATGCTCGGCGACACGGGCGTGGCCGTCTCCCCGCAGGACCCCGAGAAGGCCAAGCTCGTGGGCAA
>CALULC010000001.1 GCA_944321385.1 uncultured Atopobiaceae bacterium | reverse complement strand
GAGGCGTCGAGGTCCTCCTCGGTGCCCTTCTCGTTGAAGCGCTTCTGACCGGGGTCGTCGATGCCGAAGTTCATGTAGAGCATCGAGGAGACGCCGTCCATGCGGATGCCGTCGGCGTGGAAGAGGTCGGCCCAGAACAGGGCGTTGGAGACGAGGAAGCTGCGCACCTCGCCGCGGCCGTAGTGGAACTGGTGGGTGTTCCAGTTGGGGTGGATCTTGTGCTCGTAGAGCATCCCGCCGTTGAAGTTGGCGAGGCCCTCGGCGTTGGCGCAGAAGCCGCCGCAGACCCAGTCAAAGATCACGCCGATGCCGGCCTCGTGGCAGGCGTCGATGAAGTGCATGAACTGCTTGGGGTCGCCGTAGCGGGAGGTGGCGGCGTAGTAGCCCGTGGGCTGGTAGCCCCAGGAGCCGTCGAAGGGGTGCTCGTTGACGGGCATGATCTCTATGTGGGAGTAGCCCATCTCCTTGACGTACTCGACGAGCTCGTCCGCCAGGTCGTCATAGCTGTAGACAACGCCACGCTGGGCGGGGAAGGGATCGCCCGGGCCGGGGTAGGTGCCGTCGGGGCGCGGCTCGCCCTGGGGCTCGTCGCCGTGGCGGCGCCAGCTGCCCAGGTGCACCTCAAAGATGTTGAGCGGCTCGGCAAACATGTCGCGCTTGGCGCGGGCCTTCATGTAGGAGCCGTCTCCCCACTCGTAGCCATCGAGGTCGAAGGTGCGCGACGCCGTGCCGGGGACCTTCTCGGAATAAAAGCCGTACGGGTCCGCCTTGTAGAGCTTGCGGCCGTCGTTGCACTCGATGAGGTACTTGTAGAGGGCGCCCTCCTCGATGCCGGGAACAAACCCCTGCCAGATGCCACCGGACTCGGAGACGTGGAGCGGGGTTGCCATCTCGTCCCAGCCGTTGAAGTCACCGATGACGTGGACGCTCTTCACGTCGGGCGCCCAGACGGCAAAGTGGAAGCCGCGGGTGCCGTCGTCGGTGACGGCGGGGTGAGCGCCCATCTTCTCGTAGCTCTTGTACCACTCGCCGCGAGCGAAGAGGAACAGGTCGTCATTGCTCAGGTAGAGGGTGCTGTCGAGAGTCTCCATGTCTCACTCCTCGGTGGTCTGGAACCGCGCCTCTCGCGCGGCCCTTTCGCTGCACAGAGCATGCACGCAGAACAACTCTCATTTTGAGCGTTTCGTCAACTTGCTGTCCACGAAAAAACCGTGAGTGTACGCGACGGGGCGGCGAGCAGAGCGGCGGCGTGGGAGCCTTCTCACAGCGACGGCTTAGAGAATGCCGCGATCGGAGAACCGCCGCTCTGGCGCGCTTAGGAGTTGCCGCCGCTGGAGGGCTGCGGCGCGGATGCGCTTAGGAAATGTCGCGGTTGGAGGGCTTCGGCGCGGATGCGCTTAGGGAATGTCACGGTTGGAGGGTGCGCTCTCGAGCGCGCTTAATGATCGCCGCCGCTGGAGGGCTGCGGCGCGGATGCGCTTAGGAGTTGGCGCGATCGGAGGGTTCTTCTCGCCATCCGAGCCTCTCGGCCCTCCAACGGGGGTCATAATTAAGCGTGAATGGGCCCCGGCCCTCCAACGGGGGCAAAGTCTAAGCGGCGTACGAGAAGAGCCCTCCAACGGGGGCAAAGTCTAAGCGGCGCGCGGAGAAACACCCTCCAACGGTCGGCTTTCGTAAGCGCTCGGCCACAGGAGGCGCCGGGCATCCGCGGCCGACCCCCTGCGCCCAAGTCGTCGCCCGCTCGTCCCAAAGTTGGGTCGCCGTGCCGCGAGCGGCGGGACTTTCCCCGCAAACGCACGCATGTGGTTACATTGCTGATAATCAACGAACTTCTCGTCACTTCGTTGTTCTGGGAAAACGCGCCTATTGGCAGTTGGGCTCCAACATCCGTCAGCCTGACAAGGCAAGAGTTGCCGTTCTCGCGAGCTCCCGCGGCCAAAGAGCATACGGTCTTGTCATGGGACTATTTCTCTCACATACCACGGCACTCGAGGCGCTGAGAAGATGGGACCTCCGGCACCGCCTCGCTAAGGGAGGACGCTGCGACGCGCCCGTCCCCACGGCCCTGCCCGCCGAGAAGGGCCTCAGGCGGGCGGCCCTCCGCGTGCTCCCTCCCGCCGAGCCGAGCCGTCCGATCGAGGTCATCGTCTCCACCGGACATTCCGGAGCGCGGGCGAACGGCCTGTTCGCACACGTCACCCAGGCGCCGCTGCCCGCCGGATCAGCGATTAGGATCTCCGATCACGTGGTCTGCTCCGCCCCCGAGCTGGTGGCGGTTCAGATGGCGCCCTCCCTCACGCTGCTCGAGCTCCTTTGTCTGCTCTCGGAGCTTCTGGGCCTCTACGCGATCTGCCCCGAGGCCGAGGGCGGGATGTTCGAGCGCTCCGAACCCCTCACCACGCCGGAGCGACTGCGCGCATACCTCGACGCGCTGGGGCCTCGGCCGGGAACGGGGTTGGTTCGTCATGCGCTGGCCCTGGCGTGCGTGCGGTCGGGCTCTCCGCGCGAGACCAAGCTGGCACTGCGCCTCTCGCTGAGGCCAGGCCTTGGCGGGTACGGGCTTGGCCTGCTCGCGATGAACGAACCCGTTGTGGTGGAGCGCATCTATGATCCCGGCGTCACCGGGATCAGAAGGCCGGACATCCTAGTTGGAAGGCCGCGTGACGCCACCCTCTCGGGCGCGGCCCGCATTGTGGCCGTTGAGTACAACGGGAGACATCACGACCTCCCCGCCCGCATCACACAGGACGCCAATAGAAGCAACGAGCTCCGTGCGCGGGACATACCTGAGTACGTAGTGAGACGCGAGCAGTACGACGACCTCGACTACATGGACGGCCTCGTCGCGCGGATACGCCAGAACCTCGCCCTCCCCCGAATCGGGATGACGAGAAGGACCGCGGAGAAGAGAAGGTGCCTTCGCCAGCAGCTCTACGAAGAGCTCGAGCACATCGACGGGGTTCACTGGAACGGGCGCGAGCGTGCGCTGGAGCGCAGGCTGCGGGCAGGCTCGTCTGACGAGATGGCACGGGCGAAGGAGCTTGTTCCCGTGGAGGCGTACGGCCTGGAGTAGGGGCGGGCCAAAGGCCACTCACGGGTGGGCGAGAAGTGCCTTGGACGCCGACGCGCTTAGGAGTTGCCGCGGTTGGAGGGTTGCGGCGCGAGCGCGCTTAGAGATTGGCGCGGTTGGAGGGTCGGCTCGCGGGTGCGCTTAGGGAACGCCGCCGTTGGAGGGCTGGCGCGCACATGCGCTTAGGGGACGTCGCCGTTGGAGGGTTCTTCTCGCCGCGCGAGTTTTTTGGGTCTCCGACGGGAGCAAAGTCTAAGCGCTCAGCGAGAAGCGGCCTCCAACGGGGGCGTTCCCTAAGCGCGGGCGGGCCTCGGGGCTCCAATGGAAGGCAAACCTAAGCACAAGGCCCCAGCGCGTCATACAAAAGAGGCCCGCCGGGGCCGAGAAGGCGCCGACGGGCCAAACTCGCGACGAGGCGAATCCTAGTAGTTGATCGCCTGCTCCTCGAAGTAGGCCTTGGGGTGGTTGCAGACCGGGCAGACCTCGGGGGCCTCGGCGCCCACGTGCAGGTGACCGCAGTTGCGGCACTTCCACACCTTGACGCCCTCGCGGGCAAAGACCTCGCCCTTCTCAACGCGCTCGGCAAGCTTGAGGTAGCGCTCCTCGTGGTGCTTCTCCACCTCGCCGACCATGCGGAACTTGGCCGCGATCTCGGTGAAGCCCTCGGCCTCGGCCGTCTCGGCAAAGCCCTTGTACATGTCGGTCCACTCGTAGTTCTCGCCCGCCGCGGCGTCCTTGATGTTGGTCAGGGTGTCGGGCACCTCGCCGCCGTGGAGGTACTTGAACCAGAGCTTGGCGTGCTCCTTCTCGTTGCCGGAGGTCTCGGTGAAGATCGCGGAGATCTGCTCGTAGCCCTCCTTCTTGGCCTTGCTCGCGTAGTAGGCGTACTTGTTGGTCGCCTGGGACTCGCCGGCGAAGGCAGCCTCGAGGTTCTTCTTCGTCTGCGAGTTCTCAAAGTCAACGGCCATTGGAAGCTCCTCTCCCGCCCCGCAAAGGGGCCTTCTCACGCCGAAACCGTCTTTCGGCGTCCTGGACAACACGCGGCTAGACAACCCAGCCGCCACCATCGAGACGACAGAACCCCTCCCCAGAGAGCTCGTCGAGAAGGGCCCTCGCCTCGTCGGCGCTTATCGCCCTTCTACCCGCTTTCTCCTCCACGCTTGCGAGCTCCCCGAAAATGGTGTCAAAGGGCACGCCGGCGGACTCCCCTCGATGGGCGAGAAGAACGCGCAGCAGCTCGGCGCGCTTCTGGCGATGAGAGCCCTCAAAGCGCGACTGGCGCGTGTGCGAGGCGGAGCGGCGCGACGGGTTGGGAAGCGTGCGCTTGAGGTAGGCGCCGTAGTCGAGCAGCGCGTAGTACCAGGTGCGCGGGTCGTCGGCGGGGTCGCTTGCGTCCGCGGGGCACGTGTCGCGCAGGATCGGCACGAGCGCGCGGTCGCTCACGCCCTCCTCCCCCGGGAAGAGCTCGTGGAGAAGCACGGTGCGCACGTTGGTCTCCAGGTAAACCGAGGGCAGGTCAAACGCAAAGGCGCGGATGCCGGCAGCCGTAGCCGGCCCCACGCCGGGAAGCGCCTCGAGGGCCGCCGTCTCTGCCGGAAGCTCCCCGCCGAGCGCGGCCACCGCCTGCGCCGCCCGGTGCAGCGCGAGCGCACGCCGATTGTAGCCAAGGCCCTGCCACTCCTCGAGGACGTCCGCGGGCTGCGCCGCCGCGAGCGCTGCGGGCGTGGGAAAGCGCTCCAGCCAGCGCTGCCAGCGCCCGTCCACGCGCGAGGTCTGCGTCTGCTGGAGCATGACCTCGGAGATCCAGACGGCATAGGGGTCGCGCGTGCGGCGCCACGGGAGGTCGCGGTAGAGCTCGCGCCCGCGCTCGAGGACCAGCGAGCGAAATGCCGCCAGGCGCTCGGGATCAGTCATGCTGTGCATCGCCCGCATCCGTCGTCGCGGCCGTCTCGCCCTTGCCGGCGAGGGCGAACGACCCCCGATAGACCGGCGTTAGCCCCTCAACAACAAGCTGGTGCAGCGTCACCGTGGAGAACAGGTCCCGCAGGAGCTTCTCGGCAGAGCACCAGACCGGCCTGAAGCGGCATTGGTCACAGTTGGGGCACGGCGTGTCGTTTCCGTCCACGTTGAGGCAGTCGGAGAGCACGACCGGCCCCTGCACCGCCTCCATGAGCTGCAGCAACGTGGTCTCTCGCGGGTCCACCGCAAGGCGCATGCCGCCGTTTGCGCCGCGGACGTTGCTCACGATTCCCGCGAGGGCAAGGTCATGCTGGATGGAGCGCGCAAAGGAGTAGGGGATCTCCCCCTCCTTTGCCACGGTGCGCACGGATACGATGCCCTCGGGGTTCTCAACCAGCCCCGCAATCATGCGCAGGGCGTAATCGGTTCTCTTTGATATGTCCATGGTCTCCTCCCAGCCGGCCCGGGGCTACGCGCCCCAGTCAAGAACCGGCCAGCCATGCTTTCGCGCGCTGATGGCCAACGTCTTGCCCGGGCAGACCGCGTACGCGCTGTCCGCAATCTCAAGCAGGTCGGCGTCTGTGTGATGATCGGCGTAGGCGCGCTCGAGCCTCCAGGCGCCAGGCCCCAGGTGCGCGTTGCACCAGGCCGTGACCGCGTGGCACTTCTCGTCGCCCGCGACGACGGGGCCGTCGACGCGCCCCGTGTACGCGCCGCTCGCGTCTCGCTCCATCTCGGTGGCAACAAAGCCGTCCGCCCCAATGCGCTCCGCGGCAAGACGGGCTATGGGCGCAAAGGTCGCAGAGACGAGAAGGACAACGAGCCCCTTCTCGTGGCACCCCCGCACCTCCGCCAGCGCGAGCGGGCGATAGCGGGGCGCGAGCACCTCGTCGTGGAAGCGGCCCATGAGGGCGTCGACCTCGTCCGAGCCGCGGCCGCGCAGGGCTCCAAAGACGAGCTCGCGCGCCTCCTCCTGCTTGAATGGGAAGTGCAGCTTGTAGCGGATGCCCCACCAGGCGAGCCTGACAAAGCTCCCCGGAGACATCATGCCGTTGCTGCGCAGATAGCGCGTGAAGAGCGTGCCGGACTGGCCATCAATCAGCGTGCCGTCAAAGTCAAAGACGGCCACACCGCGAATGTGCTTGTCCACGTCGGCGCTTGCAGCCATGCTGCCTCCCCTCGTTGCTCCCCATATGATACCGCGAGAAGCGCATTCTATCGTAAGCGGGACGTTACCGGGATCGCGTCGTCGCGATTCCCGCAGTAAACGAGAGGCGGGCCCCGCAAACATTTCGCGGGACCCGCCCAAGATCTGCGTGTTGGAGCTACTTCCTCGACCTGCGGTTGACGATCACACCGCCGGCAAGGACCGCTGCCGCGGAGGCTCCGGTCGCCGCCATGGCGAGAAGCGCCGACGGATCGCCCGTCGCGGGGATCCCGGAGGTCTGGCCGGAGCCAGCGCCGGCGCTGCCCTGGGTTCCGGAGCCGCCCTGCGAGCCGGACGTGCCGGGCTTGGTGGTGTCGCCGGGCTTCTGGTCGTCCGGGTCGGTGGCGTCGCCGGGCTGATCAGGGTCGGTGCCGGGCTCGTCGGTGCCGGGCTCGTCCGGGTCGGTCCCGGGCTCCGGATCGGGGTCAGGGTCGACGCCCGGATCCGGGTCGGGATCGGGATCCGGGTCAGGCGTGGGCTCCTCATCGAGCACGAGGTTGTCCTTGGCCGTCGTCAGTGCGGCAAGAGCCCCGTCGACCTGCTCCTGCGTGGCGCCCTCGTCAGCGAGGACGGCCTCGGCATCGGCGAGTGCCGCGGCAAAGGGAGCCCAGCTCTCGGCGGTGTAGTCCTTCTCGGCAAGGTCCTTGGCCTCGGCGACGGCGTTCTGCAGCGCGCCCTTCTCGACCACGGGCGGAACGTAGCTCTCAACGGCCTCGATGGCAGCGTTCAGCGCATTGGTGACGGCGGTCGTGTCCGTGGCGCCGGAGACGTACGCCTCCTGCGCATCGAGCAGCGCAGACGCGAGCTGCTTGAGCACGTCCGAGCCCTTGCCCTCGAGCGAGAGGTCCTCGGCCTTTGCGATGAGGTCGGCGAGCTCGGTGTCCTCCTCCATCGGAGAGGCGGCAAAGGTGACCTCGCTGATCTGGTACCAGTTGGGCTTGTCGGCGGTAATCAGGATGCGCACCATGGAGACGGCCCGCTCCTCAAACTCGAAGGTCCAGTCGAGCTCGCTCGAGTCCATGGAGCCCACGGTGACCCACTCGCCGTCCGCGCCGGCAACCTGGACGTCCGCGCCATCGATGACATCCGCGCCCACGTTGGCAGGCTGCTGAATGCTCACAGCGCTCATCATCACCTGCTCGGGGAAGGTGAAGACAACCTCCTTGCCCACCTCCTGGTTCTGGTTGAACCAGCACTTGGTGTTGGAATTGCCGTCGAGCATGTTGGCGTACGGATAGCCGCCGTCGTAGGCATACCACTCATCCGTTGCCGTGACGGTGGGCGTCGTGGAGGTCTGCTTGGTGAGGCCGTCCTTGGCGTCGCGGATGGCCGCGAGCGCGGTGGCGCGCTCCTCGGCCGTGGGGGCGCCGGCGTTGGCGATGAGCTCGCGCGCGGCGTCGAGCGCCTGCTCGTAGGCGTCGTAGCCAGAGACGTAGCCGCTCTCGGGCAGCGGGTGCGTCACCTCGGCAAAGAGCGCCAGATTGTCGAGAAGCACCACGTTGGCGTGGGCGCCCTCGAGCGCGGCGAGCGCGTCGTCAACCTCGCGCTGCGTGGCGTCGCCCTTCTCGGCAACCGCCTGGGCTGCCGCGAGGGCCTCGCCGTACGCGGCATAGGTCTCGTCGATGGCGTCCTCGGCGGCAACGGCGCCGTCAAGCGCGGCGAGAAGATCGGTCTTGTCGGTGTAGAGCTCGTAGACGAAGGTGACCTCGGCGTCCTCCTTGGCAAAGGTGCCGCTCGCGTTGGCATCCTCGCTCACGAGGCGATAGCCGTAGACGTCGATGGCGGCAACCTCGTAGTCGCTGCCGATCACGCCGTAGCTCACCGTGCTGTCCGCGACGGCGTTGCCCGCCTCGTCAACGTAGTTGACCGTGACCTTGCCCACGTTCTCGGCGGGCAGGATCTCACCGGGGTCGTCGAGCTTCTCGCCCTTGTCCCAGGCGGCGGCGTGGCCGAGGACCTCGGTCATGTCCATGAACTCGTCGAGCGTCATGTCCTCGTTGGAGTCCACGTTCCAGCTGCGAGTTGCCATGGCGCGCAGGCTGTCCGCGATGCCCTCCGTGATCTCGTCCTCGGTGGCAACGTCGGGGTAGTCGCACCAGATGGCGATCGCGGTGCCCTTGATGCGCGGGTCGTCATCGGCGAGCACGCCAATGTTCTGGTTGTCCTGGAAGGTGCCGGGCGTCCAGTCGTTGAACCACATCTCGAGGTTGTTGTCGTAGTCGAAGGAGGCGCCGCGGGAGTCGTTGCGCAGGACGAAGTAGCCGTAGTTGGCGTTGAAGTTGTAGATGACCTCCATGCCGCGGTTCAGCAGGTCCCGCAGGTTGGCAATGCTGCGGTTCCAGGACATCTGGGACCAGAAGTCAACGCCGATCGTGGGGTCGATCTCCACCTTCTGCTGGACGGAGCTGCCCTCGCCGTAGTAGAGACCGTCGTTGAAGACGCGCGGCTCGAGGCCGTTCTTGCGGCAGTACTTCGCGAGGTTGTTGATGTAGGTGGCCAGCGTGTCGGTCCAGTTGTAGTTGGGGCCGAGGTTCTCGTGCGCCCAGTCGGTGAGGACGGACTGGTACATGGTGGTGAACGGCGCGCGGTCGAACTCCATGTACTCGTCGCAGCCGATGGAGATGTCCGTGGTGGCACCGCCCTGCTTGAAGAGGTCGATGTACTCCTTGTAGATGGAGTACATGTACGCCACGGCCTCCTCGTTGGTGACGTCCAGGCCGGAGGCGTAGTGCGTCTCGCCGTCGTTGGCGATCTGGCCGTACTCAGGGTGGGCGCGCAGGATCTGGTCGACGTGGCCCGGTGAGTCGATGGACGGGATGACGTTGATGCCGTAGAGGCGAGCCTCCTCCAGGATCTCCAGCACCTCCGCCTTGGTGAGGTACTCGTCGGAGACGATGGCGGGGTCGGTCTCGCACTCGATGCGGAAGCCGAGGTTCTCGGAGAAGTGCATGTCGAGTGTGTTGAGCTTCATGTAGCTCATCTCGTGGATCTGGCGGATGAACCAGTCCTTGGAGATGTACTTGCGGCCGCAGTCAACAAAGAGGCGGCGCTCCTCGAGGTCGGGCCAGTCGACGATGGTGCCGCAGGGCAGTGCGTTGTCGGTGGTCTGGGCCAGGCACTCGAGCGTGCGCAGCGCGTACATGGCGGCGTTCTCGCTCGCGGCGTACACGTGCACGCCGTCCGCGGAGATCTCGATCTTGTAGGCCTCGCCGCTCTCGGACTGGTTCGTGATCTCCGCCACGGGGACGATGTCCACCGTGACGTCGGTGGCGGCGGCGTCCTCGGAGAGGCCGTAGACCATGCCAAAGGGAGTGCTCGAGACGATGTTCTTGTCGGCGAACTCGGCGTTCACGAGCTTGACGACCTCGGCCAAGCGCTCGTTTGCCACGTTGGCGTCAGAGGCCTCGATCATGAGGCGCGTTGCCGCGGAGAAGCTCCAGGCCTCGCCGGCGGGGTCGACCTCGTAGGACTGCACGACGGGGTTGACCAGCGTGCGGGCCTCCTCGCTCGTGTACTGGGCCTGCGCCGTGACGGGCGTTGCGGCGTTCGCGATCGCCGGCGCCGCCACGCCAAGGACCGCCGCCCCCGCAAGGGCCCCGGCGACGAGCACGTGCGTGGCACGCCTCGACCATCCAAACTTGCTCATCTATCCCCCATTCCTTGACCGCGCTCACACGCGACACAGAAACCTATCCGGAATCTGAAAGATGATACGACCTAGCCCTCGCGGCACGGGCCGTTCTGGGACAACGAATCGGCGAGGGGCGGCGGCGCCATCGTGGGCGGACACACGCACCGGTCCGGCGCGCGGTCCGGCACGCGGTCCGGCACGCTCGGACCGGTGCGCGCGGTCCGGCACGCAGTCCGGCGCGGGAATTAACACGCACAGTTTGCAATGCGTGTTATTTTCAACTGCGGATATGTGAAATCAAAACAAACCGTGCGTGTTAATCCCCACGGGGGACTTGCGAGAGGAGCTTGCGAGAAGGGCAACGTCGCGGCAAAAAGAAAGGGACCCTTGCGGGTCCCTGAAAGTGCAATGGCGGGATGTAAGGGACTCGAACCCTCGACCTCCGACGTGACAGGCCGGCGCTCTAACCAGCTGAGCTAACACCCCGTTCGCCTTGCGCAAGGGCTATTCTTGCATACCCCAAAAGCCGTGGCAAGGCCCAATCTCAAAAAATTTTGAGAAGCTCCTCTGAGCTGCGGTTCGTACGCAAAACCTACACGAGCGCCACATCCGTCGTCTTCCCGGAATCGTCCGTGACCCGCAACGTGGTGTCGTCAAGCTCGGCGGAGTCGATGCTGCC
This sequence comes from uncultured Atopobiaceae bacterium, assembly GCA_944321385.1. Classification (GTDB taxonomy): domain Bacteria; phylum Actinomycetota; class Coriobacteriia; order Coriobacteriales; family Atopobiaceae; genus Thermophilibacter. Next base: position 46,761 of record CALULC010000001.1, on the reverse strand, counting down.
CGAGCCGCCCACCGCATCGCCGTTGGAGTCAACGACGTACGTGACGCCGGAGAGGTGCCCGCCAATGACGTAGCACACCACGTCCCAGCCGTCCTCCCGGTTCTCGGGGATCAGGATGGTCTCGGCGGAGCGCAGAAGCGCCGCCGGGGTGCCCTCGAGCTCAAAGAGGACGTCACCCGCGGCGTTCACGAGGGCCCACGTGCCCTCCTCGCCCTGGCTCAGAGAGTACGTCTCGTTGCCGTAGCTCACGCTTCCGTCAACGCCGGCCTGCTCCTGGGCGGCGTCGTGAGCCTCCTGCCGGTCAATCATCTCCTGCTCAGAGGCGGTTGGCCGAAGGTTTTGGTCGTTCTGGCGGTTCTCCTGCTCGGCAGGGGGGAAGACCAGCGAGGTGATGAGCGTTCCCAGGGCAAAGACCACCGCCAGCGCAAGAATTGCCGCGATGACGATAAGCACGACGTTTCGCGTGCTTCGGGGCGGGCCCACCTGGGGACCAACCTCCTCCGGATGCCGCTTGGCGTAGCGGGCCTCCGCGTTCTTGCGCGCACGGTCCGCCGCCTCGGCAGCGTTCTTGCGCGTTGTCACACGCGCCCCCTGGCCGGCGTGGATGGTCGTGATCTCGTCGGACTCGCTGGCGAGCCCGTCCGCCTTCGCCGTGCCGGACGACCTAAAGAGCTTTCTCCGGGCGCCGCCCGCCTCGCGCGAGGCGCGCCGCCTCTCGTTGCCAGTTCCCATAGCAGCCCCCTTGCTAGAGCTCACGCCGCGCCTCGATTGCGCGGCCGAGCGTCACCTCATCAGCGTACTCCAGATCCCCGCCTACGGGCAGCCCGCTCGCCAGCCGAGAAACACGAACGTCAAGAGGCCGAATCACCCTCGCAAGATACGTTGCCGTGGTCTCGCCCTCGACGTCAGGGTTCGTGGCAAGAATCACCTCTCCGACCTCGTCGTCCGCAAGGCGCGAGAGCAGCTCCCTCACGTGAAGCTGCTCCGGTCCGATCTTGTCCATGGGCGAGATCACGCCCCCGAGCACATGGTAGAGACCGTGATAGGTCCCCGTTCGCTCGATGGCGCTCACGTCGCGCGGCTCGGAGACCACGCAGATCGTGCTCCGGTCCCGCGTGGCGTCTGCGCACACGTCGCAGGTGTCGCGCGTGGCGTAGCTAAAGCACACGGGACAGAAGTGGACCTGCTGCTTGACGTCCAGGATGGCCGCGGCCAGCCTGCGGGCCTCGTCAACGTCCGCCTCGAGCAGGTAATATGCGATGCGCTGGGCGGACTTTGGCCCCACGCCGGGCAGGCGCCCCAGCTCGTCGAGAAGCCGCTGGAGCGCACGCCCATCGTTCAGGTTGCCTTCCATCGCGCGGGCTAGAACAGGCCGGGGATACCCAGGCCGCCGGTAGCGGAGCTCACCTGCTTGCTCGCCGCCTCGCCCGCGGACTCGAGGGCGTCGTTGACGGCAGCCAGGATAAGGTCCTGGAGCATCTCAACGTCATCGGGGTCCACGACCTCGGGGTCGATCGTGAGCGAGGTCACACGCATGTCGCCCGTGGCCGTAACCTTGACGGCGCCGCCGCCGGCGCTCGTGGAGACCTCGAGCTCGGAGACCTTCTGCTGGGCCTCGATGAGCTGCTGCTGCATCTTGCGAGCCTGGGCAATCATCTGGTTGCGGTTCATGCCGCCCATGTTGAAGCCTTTTGCCATTTCCAATCCTTTCCTTTGCGTGTGGCAAGAAGTACGTCTGGCGAGAAGCGCGTTTCGCGGAGGTCCTATTCGGGGTCTTCGTCGTCCTCGCTGTCGTCGATGGGTTCGTCAATGTAGCCGGCGTCCTGGTCGTTGGCGTGCTCCCGCGAGAGCTCGTCCGCCGCCTCCTCGTCCGACGTCGTCTCCGCGGGCTCCACCTCAACGCTCACCGGACTTCCGAGGCTCGAGGCAGAGAGCATGGCAACGATGCCGGCAAACTCGGCGGAGAGGCCGGCAGCGGACGCCGCGGCGGCCTGTGGTTGCGGAGCTGGCCTCGGGGTCGGCTGGGGGGCCGCCTCGGCAGGTGGCGCCTCGACCGGCACAGCCGAAGGTCCCGGGGAGGGCTGATCGGGCTCGTCGTACGGGGCCGCGTCAGCGTCGTCATACGGAACGGGGTCGGACGCGGGAGGCTCGTCCCACGGCATGGGGTAGGCGACCTTCTCCTCAGGGACAGGCTGCGGAGCAGCGGGTTGAGGGGCGGGCTCAGGACCGGGCTCCGGCTGGGGCGCGGCCATCGGCGCAGGTTCCGGCTGGGGCGCAGGGGCGGGGGCAGCCGTCGGCGCGGGAGCCGGCTGGGGCGCGGGCTCCGGCCGAGGCGCGACCGCAGGCGCGGGGGCCTGCCGCGCGACGGGTTCCGCGGGGCTCTCCGCCCGAGAAATCGCCCTGCTCGCGAGGCTCGACTCCACGTAGACGACCTGCCTGGGCCCAAACGCGGCGGCAATCACGGGATCCACGCTTGACCTCACGTCCGCGCGCTCGAGCATCTTTGCCGCGAAATGCGACCCCTTGGGCAGCGAAACAACGAGCTGCGAACCGTCATCGGAGACGGCAGACGAGGACAGCAGCAGGGAGCCCTTCGCCGGGACCTTCTTGACGAGGGTGTCAACAACCTGCTTCCAAGTACGCTGGAGGTTGCCGTTGCTGAGGCCGCCGCGAGAGCCGCCGGCGCCGCCCCCGGTCGCTCGGGCCTCGCCGCTCTTCTCGGCGGGCGCTGGCGTCGGAGCCGGGGCAACTGCCGCGGGAGAAACAGCTTCGGGCCGGAGCGTTACCTGGGCGGCAGGCTCCTGCTGGAGGCTCTTCTCGGCCGTCTGCCCAAGGTCCTTCTCGGCCCGCTGCGCTGGGACGGCAACCCGGGCGCCGGGAGTCGAGAGAATGGCAACCTGGCGCTCGAGGTCCGCGATGCGCTCCGCGAGCGCCTCGAGGGTGAGGTCAGTCTTGGGCCGGGCGATGCGCGTCAGGGCAATCTCCAGAACGAGGCGCTGGTTGGTGGCCGTGCGCATCTCGCTCGAGGCATCCCCGAGCACGGTGAGCACGCGCGCCACGCGGTCGGCGGAGCCGTAGGCAGCCGCCTCGGCACGCAGGGCCTCCAGCTCATCGCCCTGGGCGGCCACAACGTCATCCGCACTGGGGGCGACCGAGACCACATAGACGTCGCGCACGTGAGAGGCCAGCTCGCGCGTGAACCTCAGGAGGTCACGGCCCGTATCGGCAAGGGTGGCTACCTCGGCAAAGAGCGTCGCAACGTCACGGTGGGCCATCGCGCGGGAGACCTTTCCGAGCACCGAGCCGGAGACCTCTCCGAGCAGGTCCTGGGCGGCCGCGATGCCGATGTTTCCCGCGCCAAAGACCGAGAGCTGCTCGAGCGAGGTCAGCGCGTCGCGCATGCCGCCGCGAGCGTGGCGCACAACGAGCTCGAGGGCGGCCTCGTCGTAGGTGAAGCCCTCCCGCGAGCACACGTACGCAAGGTGCGCCTGCATCTCGTCGTTTCCGATGGCGTGGAAGTCAAAGCGCTGCACGCGGGAGAGAATCGTGGGGAGGATCTTCTGGGGGTCTGTGGTGCACATGATGAAGATCACGTGCTCAGGAGGCTCCTCGAGGGTCTTGAGCAGCGCGTTGAACGCCGCGGGAGTGAGCATGTGGACCTCGTCGATGATGTAGACCTTCGCGCGGCCCATCGCGGGGGCGTACCCCACGCGGCCGATGATCTCCTCGCGGACGTTGTCCACGCCGGTGCGCGAGGCGGCGTCCAGCTCGATGACGTCCGGGTGCTCTCCGGCGGCGATGAGCTGGCACTGCTCGCAGGTGCCGTCGGGCAGGGCGGCGGGGCCGCGCTCGCACATGAGCGCCTTGGCAAGGATGCGCGCCATCGTGGTCTTGCCCGTTCCGCGCGGGCCGCAGAACAGGTACGCGTGGCTGGTGCGCCCCTCCAGCACGGCGCGCTTGAGGGTCTCCACCACGTGAGACTGGCCCACCACCTGCTCAAACGTCTGAGGGCGATACTTGGTGTACAGCGATTCCATGCGGCCTCCGGCGATTGCGTTTTGAGGTTCCAGTATACCCGCGACGCCTGACGCAAAGCAGCGGGCTAAATAACATACACTGGCGCGTTCAACCTGAAAGTTCTTCTCGAGAAACGATTTTTTATGCCGCGCAGCGTGTGCTAACGGGCCGGCGAGAGGCGCGGGCGGAACCAGGCGAGAAGGGCGGGCGACCCGTCACCGCACCCAGCGATAGCGCGTGGCCCGAGCCGCGCCGACCTTCTCCAGCTCGCCGGTCGCCTGAAGCCGCGCGAGCACGCGGTCGAGCGTGCGCGAGCTGATGGTGGGAAGCGCCTCCGCCACCTCGCGCCTGCTCACGGGCTCAAGGCGCGTCGCAAAGAAGGCACGCACGCGCTCCTCCGAAGAGCCCAGAGACAGCGCCGCCATACGCTCGTCCATCTCTCGATAACAGGCGAGCACCACGCCCAGAAAGTAGGTCACGTACGGCAGGTAGTCGTTCTCCCCCTCTCGCCAGCCGGCCGAGCTCGCCGCAAGTGCCTCGTAGTACGTCTCCTTGGTCCGCTCGATCTCGCGCTCGATAGAGACGTAGCGCCCCACGTCATAGCCCCCGCGATAGAGCGTAAGAAGCGCAAGGAGTCTGCTCATTCGCCCGTTGCCGTCGTTGAACGGATGGATGCTCACAAAGTCGAAAGTAAAGAGCGCACTGACAAGAAGGGCATCGTAGCGGCCATCGGCAACAGCGCCCGCATAGGCGGAGCAGAGCGACTCCATCGCCGCCGGGGTTTCGAGCGCGCTCGTTGGGATGAAGCGCGTGACAAGCGCGCCATCAGGCCCCGTCTCGGCAATGACGTTATCGGTGTCTTTCCAGCGCCCGCCAAAGGAGACGCCAACGGAGCGGTAGAGGTCGCGATGGAGCTGCAGAATGACGTTTGGCGTCACGCTGATGTGCGCATGGCTCTCGTGGATGAGGTCAAGCACGACGCGATAGCCCGCGATCTCGCGCTCGTCTCGGTTCTTTGGCTGAGCGCGCATCTGGACGATCTCACGCAGGCGGACGTCTGAGGTGCGGATGTTCTCGAGGCTGTTTGAAGCGCCCGTGCTCTGGATGCGCGCAACCTCGCGCAGGCCCTCGAGCTCGACGGGACGCAGCTCCATCCTGAGCTCCTGCCGCGCCCGGGCGGCATAAATGGCCGAGAGGGCATTCACGACCTCCGGGGTCATGAGCCTTGAGAGCTCCCGCTCGTAGTCAAATGAACGCATGGGTCCCCCAACTTCGCCGAGTATCTCCGCCATGGTACAAGTATCTACGTCAAATCTAACATATTTGGCGGAGATACTTGCACGCCGCGGCGGCGAGTACTAAGTGGTTGGCTAAATAACATACACTGGCGCGTTCAACCTGAAAGTTCTTCTCGAGAAACGCGTTTTTATGCCGCCCGGCGCGCGCTACCGGGCCGGCGAGAGGCGCGGGCGGAACCAGGCGAGAAGGGCCTCGGCATCGGCAGCGGGAACGTCGCGCAGCTCGAGGCCGGCAGCGTCACTTGCCGCCGTGCGCACGGAAAGCGTGGCCACGCCGGCACGACGCTGGAAGGGGCTCACGGAGACGGACATGCGCTGCAGCCGCGCACGCGGCACGATCACGGTGAGCCGCGTGAGGCCACCGGTAACGAGCACCAGCTCGCGGGCGGTGTGGCCGTAGCGGGCGGCGCCCCAGGCTCGCAGCGCGTCCGCAACAAACCCCACGAGCAGCACCACGCTCAGCACGGCCGCGGCAACAAGCACCGGGCGCAGCAGCCACGCCGCGCGCTCCAGCAAGCCGGAGAACCCAAAGAGCCAGTGCGCGCCAAAGAAGATCGCCGTCGCAAACGGCCACCAGATAACCGCGCGCACCACGGCGCGGCGGCGAGCGACCGGACCAAGACGCCCCAGCTGAGCGGCGCCCAGCACGCCCGCGTAGGCGGGCAGGACCTCGGCGAGAAACGCATCGAGCTCGTCCATGCGGATGAACGGGTGCAGAAGCACGCTGCCCGAGGACTCGCCGTCCTTCTCGCCGGGCGCGGAGACCACTTGCGCCGTTACCTCGGCATACCCGATGAGCTGGCGAATGATGCCCTGCCGCACCGCCACGTACTGCACACGCCCCGCAACGACCGTGCGCGACACGCGCGAAAGCAGGCCGTGCTCCACGACCACCCGGTCGGCATAGCGCTCCACGCGATAGCCCGCGTAACGCATGAGGTTGACAGCAAACGAGACCACCGCGCCGAACACCAAGACAGAGATGACAAAGCCCGCCAGCAGGGGCAGCAGCGCCGGGACCTCCGTGGCCGCGATCCCCGCCCCCGCGCCCTCGAGGTCAAACAGGCCCCATTCGCCGAGCTGGGCCAGGCCGTTGCCGAGAAGAACCACGAGCGCGAAGGCCTGGCCGCCGGCGCTGATGTGCGATGCGGCGGCAAGCGCGAGCTGCCGGTTCGTGAGCGAGAAGACGGCAAGCGGGCGCTCGGCCTCCGGGGCGTCCGGCGAATCCGAAGCTTCCAGGTTCTTCTCGTCCGCCGGCGCCGCGGCGCGCTTGCGGCGAAAGAGTTCCGCACGAAGCACCTCCGCCTCGCCCTCGCGCATGCCGGAAATCTTGGAGGCGTCGCCCTCGGTCGCTGCCGCGCCCGTGTCAAGATCGAGTGTCACCAAACCAAAGACGCGCTCGAACAGGGTGGAGTTCATCGAGACCGTGTGGATGTGCTCGTAGGGCACCGTGAGACGGCGGCGGTTGAGCAGGCCCCAGCGCACGACGAGCCCCTCGTCGGCAAGCTCCCGGGTGCGAGCGCGCCAGATCACGAAGCCGAGCAGCAGGCACGCCGCAAAGATCGCGGCGGCAGCCAGGGCAAGCGTGCGCAGGGCGCCCGCGTCCCCGGCGAAGAAGTCCCCGGCAAGGCCGAGCGCAACGAGCACAACCAGGCCCCAGGTCATTTTGAGCGCCTCGACGAGCACGGAGAGCGGGTTGGCGCGATGCTCGCCGGAGGGAATCCGAGGCATGCCGTCCTTCTCTCCCCCGCTCACACGTCCTCCTTGGCGAGGCGCGCGAGCTCGGCCACGCGGTCGCGCAGTGTGGCGGCGTCGGCCTCGGCCAGACCGGGAATCTCGAAGCTCTCGCCGGCCGTGGAGATGGTCACCGTGGCCAGGCCGTGCGCGCGCAGGATGGGACCCTGCTTGGTCTGCACGTGCTGGACGCGCACGAGCGGCACGAGCACGCGCTTCTTCACAAAGACGCCGTGGTAGAGGTCCACGTCCGTGGGCGTGACGTCATAGCGCCAGGTGGCCATCTCGATGCGCGGGGAGATCAGGAGGTCACCCAGGCAGACCAGCTCGATAACGCCGGCCACCAGGTAGACCCAGAAGACGTCGCCGCCCAGGTGGCGCACGATCGCCCAGGCCACCACCGCCAGCACGGCCACCGCCGCGATGCCGATCACGTCAGAGACGTACCACACGCGCAGCATGCGCGGGTCGAGGCGGTGCGAGGGCAGGACGCTCACGGGACTCCTTTGGTTGTGGGGCTTGGCCATTATCGCACGCGCCTCGGAAGTGCCGTCCGAGAGGTCGGCGGGCGGGCGCTCAAACCCTTAGCCCAGAATTAACGCGGTTTGGTTTCCTGAAAGCGCCTCAATTTGAAACAAAAGCCCAGTTGGCATATTTCTTTCAGCAAACCAAACCCCGTTATTTTTTGCGCCCTTAGAGTACGCGCCAAATCGCGGCATGAAAAAAGCGCGCTCGATGGGATCGGGTGCCCGCCAGAGGCCCCTTATGGCTGCTGCCTCCCGGCCCTGACCAGGTTCGAGGTGTTGCGTCACCCGAGCCCATCGAACGCGCTCGCGCAAGAGTGTAGCAGATACTTTGCCCAACCATACTCACCTCGCGCCTGGTGGACAAAATCGGGCCAAAGCGGCGGTGTTTGTATGGTCGGCCGCTCTACAGACGGGGCAGCGGGCCTACGCCCCGCGCATGGACGAGGGCCCGCGGCGCGGAAAATCGCGCCCTCGGGCCCTCACTTCTTGCAGCTGCCTAGCTCTGAGGCTCACACAGTGCGACCGCACGCGACTCTTTTCGTCGTGCACGCCGCTCCCTGCACGGGGTGTATCATTCCCGAACTTCTTGCCCCGCGCCCCCACGCAACGGCGAGCGGCCCCTTTCACCGGTGAAGCACATCTCAACCACAACTCCTCCACAGCAACGGCACGGCGCGATAGAATGACCGGGTGACTCCAGAGAAGGGACTGTGCATGGCCAAGAAGACCGCCGTCCGCCACAAGGACGAGTCGGGCGAGTTTGACAACAGCGCCTATGAGAATGTTCGGGTGTCCGCGACCTTTGACTACAACGAGGTCGCCCTCTCCTACGCGGCAGAGCTTATTGCCCCAAACGTCAAGCGCACGCTTGGGCCCATCAGCTTTGTCGCCCTGATCCTGCTGGTCTTTGCCGCGTGGCAGTTCCGCGACCAGCAGACGTTCCTCATTGCCCCCGCGATCATCGTCATGGCGCTGCTGTTTGTGTGGTCCAACTGGAACCGCGTCCAGACGCACGTTGCCGTCAGGAGCTCGCTTGCCCTTGACGGTGGCTCCGAGCGCCGCCACGTTGTCTTCTGCGACGACGCCGTCCACACCGAGACCAGCGGCGGCAAGCACGAGACCTACCCGCTCTCCGAGCTCAAGACGCTGCACGCCACCGACGAGTGCCTGCTCGCCGGCTTTGGCCGCAGGCGCTACGTCTACGTTCCGCGCAAGGCCCTCTCGGAGGGGCGCTATCGCAGCCTGATCGAGTTCCTTGGGGAGAAGCGCGGGCACTAGGAGCTGTTGCGCGGCCGTGGCGGCGCCGCTATCGTGACCAAGCCACGGCCTCGTACGGGCGCAGCACCCCCGCAATAGGGTCGTCGTCATAGTTGCTGAGAAGCACCGTCATGCCGTCGGCCCCCAGGTCGGCAAGCTCGCACGGCTCGTCGTCAAACGAGCACGCAACCACGAGGCGCTTCTCGCCCAGTGTGCGCTCGAAGGCGATTACCCTGGGCGCCGCGGGACCGGCATCTAGGAAGCGCACGTCGCCGAGGGCAACCACGTCACTCGTGTGCCGCAGCGCAATGAGGCTCCGATACCACTCGAACATCGAGCCCTCAACGCCCACCTCCGCCTCGGCGTTTACCTGCTCGTGGTTTGCCGGCACGCCCAGCCACGGCTTGCCCGTCGTGAAGCCGGCCCCGGGGCCCGCCGTCCACTGCATCGGCGTGCGCCCGTTGTCGCGCGAGCGCTCGCCCACCACGCGCAGCGCCTCGTCCTGCGTGGCGCCGCGGCCAAGCAGCATGCTATAGGCGTTCTTGCTCTCCACGTCGTCGTACTTCTCGATGGAGTCGTATCCGGCGTTGGTCATGCCCAGCTCGTCGCCCTCAAAGACGTAGGGCGTGCCTTTCATGAGAAAGCTCATCGTGGAGAGCATCTTGCCCACCAGATCCCAGCTTCCCCCGCGCTCCCCCACGCCCTCGCGGCCGCCAAATCGCGTGACCGCGCGCGGCTGATCGTGGTTGTCCCAGAACAGCGCGTTCCAGCCCCCGCCGGCCTGCATGCCCTCCTGCCACTCCCGCAGGACCTCGCGCAGTGCCGGAATGTCCGGCTCGGCAAGCGCCCACTTGTCCCCGCCGGCGTAGTCCACCTTGAGGTGGTGAAAGCTGAAGCTCATCGAGAGCTCGTGGTCATCGGGGCGCGTGTAGCGGATGCAGTTGGCAAGGTCTGTCGAGGCCATCTCGCCCACCGTGATCATGCCATCGATCCCAGAGCGCTCCACAAGCTCTCGCAGGTATTCGTGCACGTGGGGGCCGTCCGCCACCAGGGAGCGGCACGCGGCGCCGGGCCCGGGCACGTCCTCGATGACCTCCGGCTTGGAAATGAGGTTGATCACGTCAAAGCGGAAGCCCGTGACGCCGCGCTCGCGCCAGAAGCGGACCACGTCCGCGCACGCCTCGCGGACCTCGGGATTGGTCCAGTCAAGGTCCGGCTGGCTCGCGTCGTGCATGTGCAGATACCACTTGCCCAGGCGAGGCTCCCACTCCCAGGCGCTTCCGCCGAAGGCGCACTCCCAGTTGGTGGGCGGCTCGCCGGGATCCCCGGGACCGGCGGACCCGCGACCGTCGCGCAGGATGTAGTACGCCTGATAGCGCTTCTCGCCCGAGCACGCCCGACGAAACCACTCGTGCTCCGTGGAGGTGTGGCACAGCACCATGTCCAGCATGATGCCGATGCCGCGCTCCCGGGCCGCGGCAACCAGCTCGTCAAAGTCGTCCATCGTGCCGTAGCGCGGGTCCACGGCGCAGTAGTCCGACACGTCGTAGCCGTTGTCTTTCTGCGGCGAGGGGTAGAACGGGGTGAGCCAGAGGTAGTCAACCCCCAGATGCGCCAGGTAGTCCAGCTTGCTCGTGATGCCGGGCAGGTCGCCCAGGCCATCGCCGTTGCTGTCGCAGAAGCTCTTGACGTAGATCTGGTAGACAACGCTCCTGCGGAAGTCCTTCTCGATAGTCGGCATAGCTTCTCCCCTCGCGTGCTAGGAGCGGTAGGTCGCCACGGTCGTGGCACCGGCCGTTGCGTCCACGCCGTCAATGAGCGCAAGGTCAGCCGCGGGTCCCTCGTCGGTGACGACGAAGGCCGTGATCTTGGGGTGTCCCGCCGCGCGGATTTTCTCGGAGGAGAAGGTCATGAGGGGCTGGCCGGCCGTAACGCGCTGGCCCTGCTCGACGAGGCACGCAAAGCCGTCGCCGCCCATCTCAACCGTGTCTATGCCAACGTGGATGAGCACCTCCAGGCCGTCGTCGAGCGCAAGGCCTATGGCGTGGAAGGAGCCGGGCATCGTGGCGGCAACCACGCCGCCCGCGGGGGCAACGATGGTGTTGGCACCGGGGGCGGGCTCGATGGCAAGGCCGTCGCCCATGGCCTTGCTGGCAAAGACCTGGTCCGGCATGTCGGTGATGGGATGCACCGCGCCGGAGAGCGGGGCGAGAAGAACGCGGTCGCGCGGCTCGGCCTTGGCGGCGATCGTTGCCCCGGAGGCCACAAGGCCACGGTCCTTCTCGCTGAGCTTGCGGACGCCCACAAAGTACGTCAGGGCAAACGGCACCACGATGGCGATCAGCATGCACGCGGCAAAGACGCCCCAGAAGCCAAAGACGATCGAGAGGATGCCGGGGAGGCCGCCCACGCCGATGGAGAGCGCCTGGACGCCAAAGCCCGTGCAGACCATGGCGGCACACGCGGAGCCGATCATGCCGCAGACCAGCGGGAACTTGTACTTGAGGTTCACGCCAAAGAGGGCGGGCTCGGTGACGCCCAGGTAGCACGAGATGAACGCGGGGATGTTGACCTGCTGGGCGCGCTCGTTACGGCGCTGGAGCACGGACATGGCAACCACCGCGGAACCCTGTGCGATGTTGGAGAGTGCGATCATGGGCCAGAGCGTGGTGTAGCCGAGCTGGTTCACGAGCTGGGAGTCGATGGCGTTGGTCATGTGATGCAGGCCGGTCATGACGAGGGGCGCGTACAGGGCACCAAAGACGGCGGCAAAGAGCACGCGCACGTTGGAGCTGAGGCCCCAGCTGACGGCGCCGGCGATGGCATCGCCGATGGCCCAGCCGATGGGGCCGACAACAAGATGCGCGATGAAGACAGCCGGGACGAGAGACATGAAGGGCACGACGATCATGCGCACGACCTCGGGCGTGATCTTGGTGAAGAGCCTCTCAAGGCCAACGAGCACGAAGGCGGCCATGAGGGCGGCGATGACCTGCCCCTGGTAGCCGGTGCCGAGGAACGAGTAGAAGCCAAAGTCGTAGGTGTGGGCGGCAACGTCCTCCGCGGTGGCGGTTGCAACGGAGAAGCCATTGAGGAGCTGCGGCGAGACGAGCGTGAGACCCAAGACGATGCCCAGTATGGGCGTGGTTCCCATCTTGCGCGTGACGGACCAACAGATGCCAACGGGGAGCATGTGGAAGACGGCCTCGCCGATCACCCACAGGAAGCTGTACATGCCGCTCCAGAACGTCCACATGTCCGCGATGGACTTGGTGCCGTGCTGGAGGTCGAAGACGCCGGCATCGGTGAAGAAGTTGACCTCGCCGATGATGTTACGGAAGCCCAGGATGAGACCGCCGCAGATGAGAGCCGGGATGAGCGGCGCAAAGATCTCTCCGAGCACGCCCATCGCGCGCTGCAGCGGATTCTGGTTTGCGCCCGCCGCGGCCTTGGCGGCCTCCTTGGAGACGCCCTCGATGCCGCTGACCGCCGTGAACTCCTGGTAGAAGTCTGCCACGTCGTTGCCGATGATCACCTGGAACTGGCCCGCCTGCGTGAACGTGCCCTTGGCGCTCGGCAGCTCCTCGATGGCGGCAACGTCTGCCTTCTCCGGATCAACCAGCACAAAGCGCATGCGCGTCATGCAGTGGGTGACCGCTGAGATATTCTCCTTGCCGCCCACGAGGTCGAGGAGCCTGCCCGCGTCCTCCGTGTACTTTCCCATGATCCCGCTTCCTCCTTGTCCCTTCTCGCTGCCCTGATGGTAGGGTAGCAACTTATTTGAATAAGTTCACGCTCAGTTTGGCACTACTTATTTGAATAAGTTGCGAGAATCCGTGAACGGTTGATTTTGAGGCGCCAGCGGCAGGTTCTTCTCGGCCCGCGCGGCGGCGCGACGTGGCTCCGCGCTGTGGCGGCGCGCTGGAGGTACGGGTTATTTGAATAAGCAGTACAATGTCTGCCCGAAGGAGGCACCATGAAAGCGCGCTACGACGCCATATACCGAGACATCCGAGAGAGCATCGAGAACGGGACGTATCCCTATCAGGGCTTTCTTCCGTCCGAGGCGGAGCTGACCGCCACGTACGACTGCTCTCACAACACGCTGCGGCGCGCGCTGGGCCTGCTGCGGGACCAGGGCTACGTTCAGCCGGTGCACGGCAAGGGCGTGCGCGTGATCTACCAGGAGCCGGAGCGAACCACGTTCACCGTGGGGGGCATCGAGTCGTTCCACGAGGCGGAGGAGCGCATCCGCCTGGACGCCCAGACCGAGGTCGTTGCCCTCGAGCAGGTCACGGCCACGCCGGAGATCTCCTTTAGGACCGGCTTCGAGGAGGGAACGGAGCTCACCTCGATCGTGCGCGTGAGGCGCATTGGCGGCGAGGCGCTGATTCTGGACGTGAACCTGTTCCGGGCGGCGTCCATCCCGGGCATAACCGAGGAGGTCGCGCGGGGCTCCGTCTACGAATACGCCGAGAAGGACCTTGGCGTGAGCATCGCCATGAGCAAGCGCGCGATTACCGTGGAGCGTGCGACGGCCCGCGACCGCGAGCTGCTTGACCTCGGCGACATCGACTATCTGGCCGTCATAACGAGCCAGACCTTTGACGCGCAGGGCATCCTCATCGAGTGCACGCAGTCGCGGCACCGCCCCGACCATTTCTGCTTCCGCGACACCGCCGTCCGACATCGCGTGTGACGGAGGCGGGCCTTCGCGATTTGCACCTCGTCTCAGCCATGGGCGGGCGCCTCTTCACCACAGAGTCTCCATAACCGCTATACTGGTCCGCGTTCTTCTCGCCAGACCACAAGGAGTTCTCTCATGGCTCTCATCAGCGTTGACTACTTCTCCTCCTCCCTCATGCGCACCACCACGCTCGAGGTCATCCTGCCCATTGACGACCAGGGCGCGGCCTACGCCACGGACTCCACGATGCGCCACGCCGGCGGCACGCTCGAGGCGGAGATGCGCACCTGGGAGCAGCACCCCTACCCGCCCAAGAAGGCGCCGTTCAAGACGCTGTTCCTGCTGCACGGCATCTCGGGCAACCACGCGGACTGGATCAGCGAGACGCGCATTCGCAACTGGGCGGAGAACCACGGGATCGCCGTGGTCATGCCGTCCGGCTACAACGCGTTCTACCTGGACCAGCCCGAGGTCCACAACTATTACGGCCGCTTTGTTGGCCAGGAGCTCGTGGAGGTGGCGCGCCGGATGTTCCCACTCTCCTGCCGCCGCGAGGACACGTTCATCGGCGGCATCTCCATGGGCGCGTACGGCGCGCTGCGCAACGGCCTCAAGTACTGCGAGACGTTTGGGTCCATCGTGTCGCTCTCCTCGGCGATGATCATCAACAACTTTGACCAGATCATCTCGTCCGACGGGCTGTTCTTCCTCTCGCGTGACTTCCTCGAGCACACCTTTGGCGACCTCTCGCACGTGCGTGACTCCGACAAGGACCCGGCGCGCCTGGCTGCCGATCTTGTCTACTGCGACCGTCCGCGACCTCGGATTTTCATGACCTGCGGCAACCAGGACCCGCTCGCCGAGGCTAACCGGATGCTTGCGGGCCGCATGCGCGACACGGGCCTCGATGTCACCTATCATGAGATGCACGGCGGACACGACTGGGACTTCTGGAACACCGCCCTGCCCGAGGCGCTCAACTGGCTCCTCTAGCGCCACAGGGCGCGGGCGGGCAAACGAGTCCCTGCTCGCGCCCATAATTTGTCGCGACCCATGGGGAGGGACGAGAACATGGCACTGCTCAGAGTCGACTTCTACTCCCACTACCTTGAGCGCAACGTGGTGCTCACGGTTGTCATTCCCGCGGACAAGATGGACGGCAACAAGCTGGCCAAGAAGCGTCGCGGCCCGTATCGCACGGTCTACCTGCTGCACGGCCTCTTTGGGCAGGACGTTGACTGGATCGACCGCACGCACGTGGTGGAGACGGCCGAGGCACGAGACATCGCGCTCGTCATTCCCTCCGGCGAGGACGGGCTCTACCTCAACAAGCCCGAGATTAACGAGTGGCACGGCAAGTTCATCAGCGAGGAGCTGGTGGACTTCACGCGCCGCCTCTTCCCGCTGTCCACCAAGCGCGAGGACACGGCGCTGGCGGGCATCTCCATCGGCGCGTACACGGCGCTGATCAACGGCCTGCTGCGGCCGGACCGCTTTGGGTCGATCATCATCCTCTCGGGCGCGTTCATGCGCGACCGCGTGCTCGAGGCAGTTGAGAGCCGCTCACCGCGCAAGCGCAAGTACTACGAGCGCTTCTTTGGCGACATCGACACGGTCATTGGCTCCGACAAGGACTACGTGGCGCTGATCGACAAGTTCAAGCAGGACCCCGAGCTGCCCAAGCCGCGCTTCTACTCCGCGTGCGGCTTGCACGACAACCTCTGCCAGAACAACCGCGACCTGGTCAAGCTGCTGCGCGACGCCGACTTTGACGTCACGTACTGGGAGCCGGACATCGGCGCCCACGAGTGGCCGTTCTGGAACGCCTGGATTGACTGCGCGCTGGACTGGTACGCGCCCGGTCCGATGCAGCCCAGCTCGGTTGACGTGGACTACTCGGCGCTGACCGAGCTGCGCCCGCCGGAGAAGCAGGGCTAGGACGCGGCGGCGGGTGCTGCGACGGCGGCGTTTGGCAAAATAACACGCACAGTTTGCAATGCGTGTTATTTTTACCTGCGGATATGTGATTTCAAAACAATCCGTGCGTGTTAATCCGCACCGGCGGAGTTCGGCCGGCGTTCGGGCCGCACTGGTGCAGGACCGGGAAACGGCGCGCTTAGCATTTCTCACCGTTGGAGGCCCCGCGCTCCGACCCGCTTAGTCCTTGTCGCCATTGGAGGCCCCTAGCCTTGATTCGCTTAGCGATTCTCGCCGTTGGAGGGGCAATCGGGAGGGCGACCCTCCAAGCCCGCCAATTTCAAAGCAACATTTCCCGCGCACCCTCCAAGGCCGCAAATTGTTAAGCGGCTCTCCATGCGTACCCTCCATTGCCGGCATTTTCAAAGCGCCAATTTCCGTGCGCCCTCCAAGGGCGAGAATCGCTAAGCTCTCGCCACCGCATACCCTCCAAGGCCGCAAACTGTTAAGCGAGAAGGGCAATCTCGCCGTCGTCGCACCCGGGGCGCGAAACCTTGGCGACGCAGCGTCTCTTGCGCCCGCGCTGACGTACAATTTCTGCGAGGGAATTCAACGAGAGGGGCCTCATGGAAACCGCAAAGGTCTACTACACCAACCTGCGCACCTACGCGCGCGAGAGCCAGCTCGACAAGCTCAAGCGCCTCATCCGCCGCGCCGGCATCGAGCAGATCGACTTTGAGAACAAGTTCGTGGCCATCAAGATCCACTTTGGCGAGCTGGGCAACCTCAGCTTCCTGCGCCCCAACTACGCGCGCGCCGTGGCCGACGTGGTCAAGGAGCTGGGCGGCAAGCCCTTCCTCACGGACTGCAACACGCTCTATGTGGGCAGCCGCAAAAACGCCCTCGAGCACATCGACTGCGCGTACCAGAACGGCTTCACCCCGTACGCCACCGGCTGCCAGGTGATCATCGCCGACGGCCTCAAGGGCACCGACGAGACCCTCGTCCCCGTGAAGAACGGCGAGTACGTCAAGGAGGCCAAGATCGGCCACGCCCTCATGGACGCGGACATCGTGATCAGCCTCACGCACTTCAAGGGCCATGAGCAGGCCGGCTTTGGCGGCTGCATGAAGAACCTGGGCATGGGCGGCGGCAGCCGCGCGGGCAAGATGGAGCAGCACGCGGCCGGCAAGCCCAACGTCAAGACCGAGAAGTGCATCGGCTGCCATGCGTGCGAGCGCATCTGCGCGCACGGCGCCATCAGCTTTGACGAGACGCGCGAGCGCGAGCTCAAGAGCGGCAAGACCGTCACCGTGCCCGTGGCCCACATCAACCACGACGTCTGCGTCGGTTGCGGCCGCTGCATTGGCGCGTGCAACCAGGACGCCATCGCGCCGGGCTTTGACGCCGCCGTCGACGTGCTCAACTGCAAGATCGCCGAGTACACGCAGGCCGTGGTGCAGGACCGCCCGAGCTTCCACATCTCCATCGCCATGGACATCAGCCCCAACTGCGACTGCCACGCGGAGAACGACACGCCCATCGTGCCGGACCTCGGCATGTTCGCGAGCTTTGACCCCGTGGCCATCGACCAGGCCTGCATCGACATGGCGCTGGCCGCGCCCGCGCTGCCCAACTCCGAGCTCACGGACATGAGGGCCAAGCTGGAGGCCGAGGGCGGCATCCCCGAGCGCTGCCAGCACGACCACTTCAACCTCACGCACCCGGACACCAACTGGCGCTCCATGATCGAGCACGGCGAGAAGATCGGGCTGGGCACGAGCCACTACGAGCTCATCGAGGTCAAGTAGCGGGCCGGCCTCCAGTAGCGGCGGGTCACCCGCCAGTAGCGGGCCGTCCGCCAGCAGCGGGCCGCCCACCAAACTCCGACTTTTGCACGAGCGCGGCGTTCTTCTCGATCCTCGGGAAGAACGCCGCGACCTGTTTACCTGCACACACAAGAGATGAAATCAACCTCTGCTCCCGTCCGCTCGTGCAAAAGTCGGACCTCGACCTCCAAATGGTGTAAAACGGTATATGACCCCAACGCGGGAGGACCCATGCCAAAGGTCATCGTCTTCGGAAGCATGAACATGGACCTGTCCATCGACGCCCCGCGCGTGCCTGCCGCCGGTGAGACGCTGACCGGCTCCGGCTTCATCACGGCTGCCGGCGGAAAGGGCGCCAACCAAGCCGTTGCCGCGGCGCGGCTCGGGGCAGACGTGCGCATGCTGGCCGCCGTGGGCGCGGACGCCTTTGGAGACGAGCTGACGGGCGGGCTCGCTGAGGCGGGTGTGGACACGGTCGGCGTTCGACGCCTGAGCGCTGTGACCACGGGCGTCGCCGTCATTCTCCGCACGGCGGGTGAGAACCGCATCGTGCTGCACGTGGGTGCCAACCATGCGCTCACGACAGAAGACGTGGCCTCCGACCTGCGCCGCATTGGCGAGAAACACGATGTTCTCGTCACCCCGGGCGAGTGCGACCCCACCGCCACCGAGTCCGCCTTGCGCGTCGCGCACGAGCTGGGGCTCTACACGATCTTCAACCCGGCACCCGCGCGTCCCGTGCCGGACGACCTCTGGCCCTGCATCGACCTTGTCTGCCTCAACGAAACCGAGTGCCAAATCATGTGCGGCGTGCTGCCAAAGGACGACGCCACGTGTCACGCGGCAGCGCGCCGCCTCCGCGAGCTGGGTGCCGGTGCCGTCGTCATCACACTGGGTGCGGCGGGCGCATTTGGCCTTGGCGCGAACGGCACTCCCCTGCGCGTCCCCGCGACGCCCACAACCGTCGTTGACACCACGGGCGCGGGAGACACCTTCATCGGGGCGCTTGCAGCCGGACGCGTTCGAGGCCTCTCGCTTGCCGAATCCATGCACTGGGGAGCCCAAGCCGCGGCGCTTGCCGTAAGCCGTCTGGGCGCCCAACCGTCCATACCAACAGCAGAGGAAGTGGGGGCGTTCCAATGAGCGAGGCAAGAAGAAGGCTGATTCTAGACCTGGACACCGGCGTGGACGACGCGCTCGCCCTCGCCTACGCCCTTGGCAGCCCCGGCGTTGAGGTTGCAGCCGTCATCTGCTCCTACGGAAACGTGTCCATGCGGACTGTGGTCAGAAACACCTGTGCCGTGCTCGATCTTCTCGGCCATCCCGAGGTCCCCGTGTTTTCCGGCGCGGACCGCGCCCTAGACGCAACCGCCCCGTTTGCTCCGTCTGCCGGCGTGCGGCGCATCCACGGAGAGAATGGCCTCGGCGGCGCATCGGTGCGGGGCTGGTGCCGAATGGCGCCACAGAGCGCCCTTGGCTATCTTCGTGAGGTCGCAACGCGCGGCGACGACGTGGAATATGTTGCCACGGGCCCTCTCACCAACCTTGCGACGGAGCTTGTGAACGTGTCCGGCCTTGGAGGCGCGCTCGGTCGCGTGACCTTCATGGGTGGGGCGCTCGCCGTTCCCGGCAACGTTACGCCGTGCGCCGAGGCCAACATCGCAAATGACCCGACCGCGGCAGACGCCGTGCTTCGCGGAGGCCTGAAGACAAGGATGATCGGCCTCGACGTCACGCATCAAGTGGTCCTCACGCGCGACGACACCGCCGCCTGGCGCAATCTGGGTACGCCCGCCGCGCGCTTCTTCGCGGACATGGTCGACCACTACATCACCATCTACCGGCAGAACAACCCGCAGCTGGGAGGATGCGCCCTGCACGATCCGCTTGCCGTGGCGGCGGCGCTGGACCCCAGCCTGGTACGCTGCCTGTCGGCCAACCTGTGCGTGGACCTCGAGGGGCCAACGCGCGGGCGCACCGTCTGCGACCCCGACCGCCTGCGCGACGCCGAGAAGAGCTGCGAGGTTGCCCTGGAGGTCGACGCGGCGAGGTTCATGGACTATTTCCGCGTCCGCGTGACTCGGGCGCTGTCGTAGGGGCGCGTTGCGGGCGCGAGGCGTTTATGATTTGCCACCGTTGGAGGGCCGTGGGCGGCGGGCGCTTAGGGATTGGCGACGCTGGAGGGTCACGGCCAGATAGCGCTTAGGGATTGCCAGCATTGGAGGGCCGTGAGCGGAAATCGCTTAGGGATTGCCTGCGTTGGAGGGCCGTGGGCGGCGGGCGCTTAGAGATCGGCACCATTGGAGTGCCGCACGCGAAAGACGCTTAAACTTTGGCGCCGCTGGAGGCCGACGTTCTCTCCCTCCCTCCAATGGCGAGAAACGCTAAGCGCCCCAACGCCCCCGCCCTCCAACAGCACCAAAAGCTAAGCGCAAAATCAGAGAAGGGCTCCAACGGCGCCGTTGTTTAAGCGCCCCTGCGGCCGTTCCCTCCAAAGGCGAGAAACCCTAAGCAAGCCGCGCCCCACACTGCGCCCCGCCCCGCGCGACGCGCGCTCGCCGTCACGTCCGTGAGCGAGCCACCAGCGTGCGCACCAAATCCACCGCAAGCACCACGATCACTACGCCAACGATCGCAAGCCCAGCAACCTTAAGCCAAAACTCAATCGTGGACGAAGGGGAATCCTCAGCCGGCGCCGGCAGCAGCGCCGCAATCGCACGCTCGAGCACGCCGGGACTCTCCTGCGCGTCCGCGTTGTCAACGCGCTCGCAGTACACGAGGTAGCGGTCCGAGGAAACGCCGTAGGGGTGGCACGTGAGCAGCGTCAGCATGTCGCGCCCCTCCTGGATCTCCAGGGACTCCACGTCGCTCGGATCCACCACGGCAATACCCACAACCTGGTACGTGAGGCGCTCCCACGGCGTGGTGACGGTCACCGTGTCGCCCTCCTTCATCTCCTCGATGTCGCGGAACATCTGGAAGCCAGACCAGATACCCCCGCGATGAGCGGCGATGGCGCAGTTTGTGGACTCCCCGCCTATGGGCATGGACGTGCCGGCAATGACCGTGGCCCCACGAGAGAGATTGTCCGCTGTCGCACCAAGATAGAGCGGAAGCGTGACGCTCATGCTCGGAACCTCGATGGTGCCAATGAGCCCCTCCGGCACGCCGAGGGCGGAAATCCCTCCTCCCTCCGTGGCAAAGGGATCGTTGATCAGGTCCCCCTCGCCCTCGCGAACGCGCTCGTTGTACTCAGCGAGCGCCTCGTAGATGGGGTCGCCTTTCTTGGGGCGGAACTCCTGGTCGGAATCCCCCTCTCCCACGGAGCTCTCCGCCTCGTCCCAGACGGCCTGCCCGGCGCCGTACTCGCGAACCTGCCGAATCACGTCCTCCTGCGCCATGACAGCGGAGAACGCCGGGTACACGAGCATTGCCGCGCCAATGATCAGAAGAACGAGCGCGATGGAGACTGACGCCAAGTGGCGCCTTCCCGCTGACGTCTTCCCCTTGGCGGAGGGCCGCCCAGGCTCGGCGAGGTGGCTAGCCACGGCGCTCCCTCCCCTCGCGGGGCGTGCGACCATCAGGCTTCCTGCCGTCAAGCGCGGAGATGAACCCTATGTCCGCAGTGTCCGACGGCTTCTCCTGGCGAGAAGAACCACCAGCCCTGCGGCCTCGAGTCACGACGACGTTCCCTTCGAAGTGCTTGCCCGCGGACGCATCCTCCTCACGCTTCCTGCGACGCAGCCAGGAAATGAGCAGCCACAGCCCGATGATACCGGCAGCAAGAGCCAGGCCGAGAAGGACGGAGGGCAGCAGCGCCTTGTCGGGCGGTGCGGCGTAGCCGGAGGGGAAGTCTGCGTCGCCCTTGTTGAGCCACTCGTCCGGGACCTCGCAGCGCTCGGCGTGAACGAGAAGGCGGTGGGAGTTTATGCCGTAGGGCGTGCAGGTGACGAGCGTGCAAAGGTCTCGACCGCGCTCGATGACAAGAGAATCCGTCTCGTCGGGAAGCACGACCTCGATTGACGTCACCTCGTAGGCGTGGTCCTCGCCCAGCACCGAGATGACGAAGTAATCCCCGACCTCGAGCTGGTCGAGGTTGTCGAAGATCTTCATGGTAGGAAGGCCGGTGTGGCCGGAGAGCACGCAATGGGAGGAGTCTCCCCCGATGGGCAGCGATGTTCCCTGGAGGTGGCCAACGCCGTGGGAGAGGACCGATTCGTCGGTGGTGTGGTAGACGGGCAGCTCAAGCTGAATCTTGGGAATGTTGATGGTGCACATCACACCATCGCCAGAGAGGTTGAGCGCCTCGTTGTAATCCTCGTCGTTGGGGCGCTCGGCGTCCGGGTCGAAGGGGTCGGTGACCACGGCGCGCCCGTCGAGGAGGCGCTTGTTGTACTCGTAGGCGCGCTCGCGCTCCGCCTCGAGCGTGGCCTCGTCGGTGTTGTAGACGCTCTGGATCGTCGTCTCGACGACCTCTCGCTCCCGCGCCTGGTTAACAGCGTCGCTCACAAAGGGGTAGGCGATAAACGCAGCCCCAACGAGAAGGGCGAGAACGGCAACTATGACTCGGACCCAAGTTTGACCGCGCTTCTTATCCGAAGCAGGCTCTCCTCCATTGTTGCGTGACATCCGGCCTCCCCGGTGGACTCGGGCGGCGTCCGGACCGCCCTCTTGCCGCGGATTGCCGCGGCGTGTTGACAACGGTGCAAAATGACCCGGCCCCCAACTGGGGGCCGGGTCGCCTAGCTCGTCAATCGCGCGACAAAGCGCTGATCAGAGACTAGTTCTCCTTACGGGAGCGAACGATGAAGGCTGCGGCGCCCGCAACGATCACGACGCCCGCAGCGGTCAGGGCGACGGTGCCCGCGCCACCGGTGGTCGGAAGCTCAATGCCCTCGTGGTCGGTGGAGGCGACGTTGGGAATGTTGAAGGTACCGCCCTCAGTGGTGACATCAATCTTAATCGGGTTGGTCACGATCTGGTAGCCGGACGGAGCAGCGGTCTCCTTGAGGTAGTAGGTGCCAGGCTCGAGGAGCGTGTCCTTGTCAGTGGAAGCCTTGCCGTCGACGGTCTTAAGGGTGACCTGAGTCGTGCCGTCCTTCTTGTAGACGGGGTTCTGGCAGGCCTGGTCGTAGTAGAGCGCGAACTCGGCGCCGCTCAGGAGCTCCTCGCCCTCGTCGTAACGGCTGTTCTTGTTAGCATCACCGTACTTGACGATGCCGAAGCCGACGAATTTGACGGTAACGGTGTCGCCATCGGTGTTGTTGGTCGAGGTGACCGTGTTGGTCACGCCGTCAAGCGTGGCGTCAGGAGTGATGAGGCCCTTGTACTCGATGGTGTAGGTACCGGCGTTGACCGAAGTGCCGTTGGAGCTCTTCTTCTGGAGCCACTCAGGGTCAAAGGTGACCGTGAAGGACTGATCGCCCTCGTTGCCAGCGACGGTATAGACGCCCGCGGCGGGGACAGGCTCACCGTTCTTGTACAGCACGACGTCATCGGCGCCGGTGAAGGTGAGGCCAGTGCTCATGGTATCGGTAAGGACGAACTCGCTCTGGTTGGCGTTGATCTCGAAGGTAACCTGGAAGGTGACCTCGTCGCCGACCATGGCGTAACCGAGGCTGCCGTCAGCAGCAACCTCAACGGCGCCGCCGGTGATCTTCTTGTCGAGCGTCTCGGTGGTCTTCTTGAGGTCGATGTAGGCGTCATCGAAGGTCCAGTCAGTGGTGCCCTCGACGGCGACCGGGCTCATGGCAACGATCGTCGCCTGGTACGTCACCGACTCGTCCGCGGGAGCGACGTCGACGAGATAGAGACCAGCGTCGACGTTGCTGAAGGTGACGGAGGTCTGGCCGGTCTGAACCGTAGCAGCGTTACCGAACGGAGTCGCATCGCCGCGGTCCTCCCAGACGTCCTCGGCGGCGGCCTTGACAGCATCAGCGCCCTCGGCGTCGAGGTACGCATTAACCGTACCCTGCTCGAAGCCGGTCTGGACGACAAGCGTGGTGGTGTTGTCGTCGTTGAGCTGAACGTCAGCGACCTTGTAAAGGGTCACCACGTCGCCCGGCTGGAGGTTGCTGACCGTGATGGTCTTGGTCTCGCCGCCGGTCCACGACGTCGGCTCGGCCTGGGCCACGCCCGGGACGATGGCGAGAGCGGCAACGAGCGCCACGAAAGCGACAAGCAGCCCCCTCAGCCTGTTCTTGATGTGAGCCATTTTTCTTCTCCTTTCACCGACCCTATGTCGGCATTGCCCACAAACCAACACTTACTTACTCGTTTATCAACACCGTCCGGATGTTCCCGGACGTGAGTTGCCTCTCCTCCCGGCCCCGCCTTTCAGCGGAGCCGGGCTCAAGCTAGTTCCAGAGGTGTCCGAACCTCTTGCTCAGGTAGGCTCCGGCGAGGACAATCGCAGCGAAGCCGGTAGACATCATGAGGAGCGTTCCGTTGGAGCCGGAGGACGGGAGATCGGGCAGCGGCTTGTTTGCGACCGAGAAGCTGTAAGTAGCCGTATTCGTATCAAGCGGAACGGTCTTTTCTATCGGCTTCTCACCCTCGTCACCAGGGATAGTAAAGGTGGCCTCGTTTCGTCCAACTTCAATGGTGATAGTTTTGCCAAGAAGCTGATATCCAGAAGGAACCTTTGTCTCCTTGAGGTAGTAGGTCTCCCCCTCTTCAAGTCCCTTGAGGATTACATGACCCTCGGCAACTCCATCATTTCCACTGCTCGTGGTTCCCTTGCTGACTTCGATTGTGCAGTCCTCGTCGCTGTAGAGCGTAAACTCGGCACCCGACAGGGGGCTGTGTGGGTCAGCGTAAGGTCTGTCCTGATCATCTGGAATAAAGTTGCCATCTTCATCCACGGCCATCTCACCCTTGAAGATGTCAAGGTTGTAGATGTTGTACACGTTAGTGAAGGAGACCGTCAGCGGTTCAGCATGCTTCTCATCAGAGGACTTGAAGGTCGCAGTTTCCACATCCTCCCAGCCGCCGTTGCCCACCTTCTTCTCAAGAGTCAGAGTGGCCTTGATGTCATCCTTTGCACTCTCGTCGGCCCAGCTCACGGCAACAGAGACACGCCAAGTCGTCTCCTCTTCCTGATGCCACTTGCTGTCCTCACCGAGAACCTCTGCGTACTCGTACACGTAGGTGTGGCCAACATTTGCGGCGGTCAGCGTGAGCTCATTGGCGGTTCGGACCGTACGCGGCTCGGTCGTGTCGATCGAGCCCCCATTGCTGAAGGTCAAGACGTTGTCCTGGAACGTTCCCCCAAGCTCTTCCGCAAGCCCAGAAAGGTCGGCAAGATCGGCTGCCTCGTCGGCAGAGGTGCCTGTGGCCTCATCGCCACGCGCCGTCACGGTGAAGCTGAATTCGCCCTCGCCTGCATCGTGGCCGACGACCTGCTTGGTCTCCTGAAGACCGGCAAACGTAAGGGACACGTAGCGGTTCACGAACGGGCGCGGCGAGACGGATATTCCGTTCGTGGAAACGCCGTCGCCATTCAGCGGCTCATAGACCCGCAGAGAAACATAGAAGGGATACCCAATTCCATCCGGATCGTCGCGCGGCTCCACGGTAATCCCGACCAGAAACGTCCTCTCGTCATAGACCAGGTCCGTGTCTCCATCGGCCTTCTTCTCAGTTACCTTGTAGTAGTAGCAGTAGCCTTCCTGGCTGTCTCCGCCATCCGTGAACGTAATTGGACAGAAGTATCCCCATCGCAGCATTTTCTGCGCTTCTGGACTGATTTGACCACCATCTGGCGGCAGGACATCTTCGTTATCAATCGTTAGCGTTGTCCGCACCTCACCGTCACACTCCGGCAGAGGCATCTCAACAGCCGGGATCGACTCGACAATCTTCCCGGTCGCTCCGTCTTCGACGCAGACCGGCTCGATTTCAAATTCGAACGAGTCACTTTCGCGCCAGTCACGACCAGCTATCGCTTTCAGAACCGGAATCTGGAACTCAACGCCATTGAAGGTGTTTGTCATGGCAACTTTGAGAACCGGATTCTCTCCAAGTGCGTCAGCCTCGTTAGTCTCGGCCTTAATTCCATCTCGACCACCCTCATCCGTGACGTTCTCCACGGAACCCTTGATGGGCGTTCCGCTGCCGTTCTCCATAGAGAACATCGGGTCGAGATAGTCCTCATTGCTGAATGCCGCTCCGTCAGCGTTCACCTCGTAAACGGTAACCGTGTTGCCGCCGACTATTCCCCGAATCTCAGCATGCTGACCAGCTTTGAGCTCGATAAGCCCGTTCTCATTTGTGGTTTTCTGCTCTCCGGAAGTGTCGTCATCCGAGTCATAGAGGAAATATGTCCCCGTGTACTGCCTGGAGCCAATCATCACCATGGCGTAGAAGGTATCGTCCTTGTCGAGATTGACTTCCTTCTTAATCTCAACGTTGAACTTGTTCTTTTCTGTCACCTTGTTGCTAAAGGTCACAAACCTATCGACGCCCGAGTTAAGGTCATCCGTCTGGAAGCCAATATGATCAGCATCATCCGGATCAGTAATCTGCTTAAGAGCGTAGCTCGTTCCCTCGAGCTCAACGTCATATGCTCCGGTCGTCATACCGGTCTCGGTCACACGATAAACAGTGTTGTCAGTGATCCCGTCCTTCAGCTGCGCCCACTCGTTGTGCTTGAGCGTGAAGGTGCCGTCCGTCGTGCTCCCCTCCCTCAGCTGAGTGTTTCCGCTGAGATCATCCATGCTGTACACGACATACTTACCGGAGTAGGGCTCGTAGCTCCCCTCGGAATTCTGGACTTCGACCTTGAAGTCAAAATCAAGATCAGAGACGTTGTTATAGGTGCTGTAGTCCACAACCTTGCCAACGTTTATTGTGCCGCTGGGAATCGTAGGCATGTTGTATCTGATTCGGCAGTTTGAACTGCCCGCGCCTCGTTCCAAGTAAAAGAACTTGAGCGTGTGAGACTCATATGGGCTTTCACGGAAGTCCTCGCCCATCAGATTCCACAAGGATTCTTCTTGAACCTCGCCGTTAACGGTGATCTCTCCCGTGTGGAAGTTAATGCTGCCGGATGCGGCGTCGTGAATTCCGCCAAGGTCCAATGCGAGCTTTCCGTCGATATAAACCCAGACGTCGTCATCGCCAACGAAGTCGAAAATCATATCCTCGAGCTCGCCCGTCTTCGGATTGGCAACCTGGCCGTCTCGAGGCATGAGGAAGCTGTCCACCGTGATATCAAGGCCGAACAGATAGTCGGCGGTCTCCTTTAAGCCATAGCCCATGACGCCGGCGTTACTACCAGAAGCGACAAGCTGGTCCTGGCTATTTACATACGGAACACGCGCGATTCCCGCATCCCGCTGCCAGCTTTTATTCCGCGTCAACGTGTTGAAGGGCATAAAAGAGCCCTCGCCCTTATTCATGGTGACGTCGGGGTCCGCGAGGTTGTAAGAAACGCCGTCCTTTGTGCCCTCCCACTCGAAGCGAGGGTGCTGAAGCTCGAAGGTTCCCGAGTTTCCCGAGGGGGTAAACCGCGCAAAATTGAGGTCGCTGTCGTAGTACCAGTACCCGGTCTCCTCGTCGTATGTCAAAAGGCCCTGCACGTCAGCATAATGCTCCGCCGCACGAGTACTATCGTCATCCACATCAAAGAGGTAGTCTAGGCTTCCGCCGCCATACCTCTGAGCAAGAAGCGGCATACCGCTACTGTCAAGCTGTTCATCGAGAATTCCCGAATGCACGGCAGAGCTATTCGAGTAATCGTTTATGCCCTGGCCCGTCGTGTTGGTATTGAACCGAAATTTCCTCTTGACGTATCCTCTGCCACTTTGAACGTAGTTAATGCTGTTACTACCTGTCCCGTCATTTTCATAGTTGTGCAGGTTGACGGTCGCGCCGCTGGCCCCGTCCTCGGCGAAGGCTGCTTGGGGCGTTATCAACACTCCGACGAGTGCCGCCGCCGATATACCAAGGGCAAGCGCCCCCCTAAAAGCGTTGCTCAGGAAGCTTCTCTTCTTGCCGTCCATATCGTTCCTCCGAACCTTTTGCGAGCGTGGTTCTTCTCGCCCTGTCGTGCCTCTCGATGGGGCTCTCGTGCTCAGCCCCGCATATGCGCTGCCAGCCTTTCGGCCGGCGAGTCCTCTAGTGCAGTTAACCCGCCTCGACCTCTCGGCCAAGGTGGGCTGCCTCTTCCGGTTTGGTCATCCTTCCGCTCGCAAGGCGATAGACGTTTGCGAGCTGAGCGCCGTTCTCCGCGAAGGACGGCTGGGCCTCCAGAATCTGGTACTGGCGCAGACGAGAGATCAGGCGGGAGACCGTCTTCTCGTTGCGGCCAATAGCCGATGCAATCTGGGACTTGGAGCACGCGTGTCCCTCGTTGCGACCCACGAAGGTGAGGATCTGCACCTCCGTAGTGGTCAGTCGGACGGGACCGTCCGGGGTGAAGCAAAGACGCATGTAGGACGGAATCGTGGCGGCACGCATCTGCCTGATGTCGCTTCCAGCGACGCCCGACGCTGCCACACCCGTCTTTCTTGGCGTCCCGCTCATCTCATTCAGCCTCATTTCAACCATCAGTATGTTGAGTGTACGCTTATAGCCTGACATCTGCAAAGCCTGAATACTTAGGCTGCTCTTATGGGTACCGAGGTAAGACAGGCGTTTGGCAGGCGGGTGCGTGAGCTCCGCATTGAGCGCGGCTACTCCCTGCGGAAGTTCGCTCTCACCATAGGAGCGGACAAGTCTTACCTTGTGGACATCGAATACGGGCGCAAATCGCCCACGTTGGACACCATTTGGCGGATTGCCTCTGGCCTGGACGTGACGATGTCCTATCTCTTGTTCGAAGTTGACTCCCCACATGTAAGCTGCGAATACGACGGTAGCGGGGCCAAAGCGGCGGCGCTTACGACTACGGGTTAGGCGGTTTGGTCGCCGTTGGCGGCTGCGGTTGGTTTGGGCGTTTTGGCGTGTGCGACCAAGGTGTGCCGGGTGTTGGCGTGTCTGGTGTATGTTTTATGTTTGTGCGGGCGCGCTTTTGGGGTGGCAGGTGGGTCCTGCGGGGCTTCTGGCCGGGGTCTGGGGCTTGCGTTGGGGAAAATGTGCCGTTCCGATTATTCTCTGAGACTTAACGTTCATTCCATGCCGGCTGAAAGGGGCGGGCTGCTGGCGCGCGGACGCGGGGCGCGGATCTTAAGGTGTCCGTATGCGGGCTGAGGGCGATTGCGGCGCCGCGGCGGGCGGCACAGCGGGCCCTGGCCCGCCCTCACGCAAAAGGGCCGCCGAGCAGACGCCCGACGGCCCGATGTTACGAAGGGACTGTCCCTTCGTAACGTTACCTGCGGTGAGCGAATGATTCAAAAGGGGACTGTCCCCTTTTGAATCACTTGCCATCAACAGCCCTTACGGAACTCCCTGAACTTCTTGGTGGACTCAAAAAGCCTCTTGATGTAGACCTTGAACAGGACCACGACCGTGATTATCAGCAAGATCAGCAGGCCAAACGTCACAAACAGCACGTTTATCTCAGCAGTAGGCTGATAGATAAGCGCCTCGAGCAGGCCGTACAGATGGCTTCCGATTACGCCAACCAGCAGGGCAAGCGTCACGCACTGAAACAGGATTCCCTGAAACTCATCGAACTCACGAGCCGCCGCTCGCTCATTCTCGCGCCGTCTAACCTCGTCATCGATTTCTTCGATGCGCTCGCGGACAATCTCTTCTTCAACTTCGTGCTCGAGTCTCTTCTCGGCTTTGAAGATCTGGGCCTCGTCGACGTTTTCGCCCTGCGCCTTTTGAGTCACATAGAACGCAACTAGGCTCACGAGCTTGTCACTCATTTGAGAATCCGTAGTTGGACAGGTTGCTTACAAGAGAGTCGTAGAACAGCCTATCTTCATCGGAAAGAGCCTCTTCCGCACGAGCCCCAATAAACGTCTTTTCATTGTTGTAAGCAGCCGTTTCCTGCTCCCCATAGAGTCTCTCCCTGCTTGGGGTCGAGGAAAGGCGATGGAAAACTAGCTGCGCAACCGGTGCATATGACCTGAGCCTCAGATTGTTGCCCGAGGCATTGTAGATTCCAATCTGAAGCCTGCCCGAGTAGCCGGGGTTGCAGAACTGGCGCGCGATAAGAAGCCCCATCCTCGTGTAGCGAGTTCTCGGCTCCACAAAGGCAACCACGTCAGCGGGAAGCGCGATCTCCTCAGCCAGGGCCGCCAAGCAATACTGCCCCGGCTTCATAACGAAGCCGTCAATGGGAACTCGCGAAGAGTAGATGGCGTCAATCTCGTCCTGATTGCCCAGGTCGATAACTCCGGAGCTCTCCAGCATGGGCGTTATCTCTCCGTCGAGCAAGACATCATAGGAGGCTCCGCGAAGTCGTTCCTCCTTGAACGGAGCGATCAGGGGCACACTTCCGTTCTGAATCTCAAGGATGTCTTTATCGGAAAGAATCACTTGAAATCACCTTCTCCGTTGCGCCCGGTCGATTCTATTGATGGTAGCGCAACTGGCCCGCATGGACTCAAAAAGTTCGTACCCGTTCAAGCTTGCACGCCAAGCGGTAAAGCAACGCCTTGTGCGGCGCCTTGCCCCCAGCATTAAACGTGGGTTGAGCTTGCGCTGGCGAGCACTTCCGGCTGATGCCGCCCCCGGCGGGCGGCACGCAAAACGGGCCGCCGAGCAGATGCCCGACGGCCCGAATGATACGAAGGGACTGTCCCTTCGTATCACTTGCGGTGAGCGCGGTAGTAGGCGATGAGGGCCTGGGTGCTCGCATCCTGCGCGGCAAGGGCCTCGTCGTCGTGGAAGGCCGGGGTGATCTGCTTGGCAAGCTGCTTGCCCAGCTCAACGCCCCACTGGTCGTAGGAGTCCAGGCCCCAGACCGTGCCCTCAACAAACGTGATGTGCTCGTAGAGCGCAATGAGCTCGCCCAGCGCGTGCGGCGTCAGCTCCACGCCAAAGATCGAGGTGGTGGGACGGTTGCCCGTGAAGCAGCGCGCGGGCACCATCCACTCGGCCGTGCCCTCCGCGCGGACCTCGTCGGCCGTCTTACCAAAGGCAAGGGCCTTGGTCTGCGCGAGGAAGTTGCCCAGGAAGAGCTCGTGGACGTCCTGCTCGCCGTCCTTCGCGGGGTTGGGCGTGTTCACAAAGGCGATGAAGTCCGCGGGGATCATGCGGGTGCCCTGGTGAATGAGCTGGTAGAAGGCGTGCTGGCCGTTGGTGCCCGGCTCTCCCCAGAAGATCTCTCCGGTGGCGCAGGTCACGGGGCTGCCGTCCCAGCGCACGCCCTTGCCGTTGGACTCCATCGTGAGTTGCTGGAGGTAGGCGGCAAAGCGGTGCAGGTACTGGTTGTAGGGCAGCACGGCGTGGCTCTCGGCGCCGTAGAAGTTCACGTACCAGACGTTGAGCAGGCCAAGGAGCGCCACCACGTTCTTCTCGAGCGGGGTCTTCTGGAAGTACTCGTCCAGGTCGTGGAAGCCTGCGAGGAACTGCTCAAAGCGCTCCGGGCCAAAGGCCACGATGAGGGACAGGCCTACGGCGGAGTCCACAGAGTAGCGGCCGCCGACCCAGCTCCAGAAGCCGAAGGCGTTCTCGGGGTCGATGCCAAAGTCCGCCACGAGGTTGAGCGCGGTGGAGACGGCCACGAAGTGCTTGCGGATTGCCTCGGCATCCTGCTCGGCCGAGCCGTCGATGGCGCCCTGCGCGCGCAGGGTCTCGAGCAGCCAGGTCTTGGCCTCGCGGGCGTTGGTCAGCGTCTCCAGCGTGGTGAACGTCTTGGAGACAACAATGACGAGCGTGGTCTCGGGGTCAAGACCCTTGACCTTCTCGGCCATGTCGTTGGGGTCGATGTTAGAGACGTAGCGGCAGTCGATGCCGGCGTCGGCCATGGGCTTGAGGGCCTCGTAGACCATGACGGGGCCCAGGTCGGAGCCGCCGATGCCGATGGACATCACGTGCTCGATGCGCTTGCCCGTGACGCCCTTCCACTCGCCGGAGCGCACGCGCTCGGCAAAGGCGTACATGCGGTCCAGCTCGGCGCGGACGTCGGCCACGCAGTCCTGCTCGCCGTCAAAGACGGTGCCGACCTCGGACGCCGGGCGGCGCAGCGCCGTGTGCAGAACGGCGCGATCCTCGGTGGTGTTGATGTGCACGCCAGAGTACATGGCGTCGCGGCGCTCCTCCAGGCCCACGGCACGGGCGAGGTCGCAGAGCAGCTGGACGGTCTTGTCGTCAATCAGGTTCTTGGAGAGGTCAAAGTGGAGGTCGTCCAGGTCAAACGAGAGCTTGGAGACGCGCTCGGGGTCTGCGGCAAAGGCCTCTTTGAGCGAGAAGCCCGACGAGACCATCTCGTCGTGATGGGCCTGGAGCGCGGCCCAGGCGGGCGTGGTGGTTGCGTCAACGGGCGCGGGGATGGTGGACATGGGCGGCTCCTTCCGAGGATGCGGCAGTTGCGATAAGCATAGCGCTGATTGACCGCCGCGAACCCCGTTTGCGGGCCAACTTGCCGCACAGGATTAATATGGCTCGCCGAGCGGCGGGATCTGCTTGAGGCGAGCCCACATGACCTGCTTCTCATGCGGGTCTGCGAGCGCCGCGGCAAAGCCGCCGAGGTTAAGCACGCGCATGCCGCAGATGCGCGCCACGACCCCTGGGGCGAGCATGGCCTCCTCCAGGGACTCCACGGCAAAGAGGTCATCCGCGTACGCCTCGCGCGCGAGCGCTGCCGCCGCCTCGTCGCAGCAGACGAGCGTAGTGGGGTCGAGTGCGCAGACCGCCTCGCGGAAGAGCGCGGCATCGAGCGGGGTGCCGGCCTCGTCCACGGCAAGCAGCCACTCCCAGTCCTCGGGGGCGTAGCCCAGCCGCTCGAGAGAGGCTCGGAGCGCCTTGCCGTCGGCGCCGGAGAACGCGGGCCCACCGTCCTTCTCGGCGTCCGAAAGCTCACCCTTGACGAGAAGCACCGCCGAGAAGGCGTTGCCGCCGATGCGCGCGCCACGCGCCACCAGGGAGTCTATCTCTGCCGTGGCCTTGTCCACGCACGCCCGCCGCCGCGCGTCCCGCTCGCTTGCCATCTGCGCAACCTCCCTAAAAGCGTGACAGTGGGCTACGACCCCTTTGTCACAAACGTGACAGTCGGCTCCGACCCCTTTGTCACATGGGTCGCAGCGGCATTCTGGGTATAAGCCCAAAAGGTACCCGTCACGTACAGTCTAACAGGGAGGCTCTCATGGCAAAGTCGATCACCAGCACAGACTTTGACAGCATCATTGCCGGCTCCGACAAGCCCGTCCTCGTTGACTTTTGGGCGTCGTGGTGCGGCCCGTGCCGCGCGCTCGGCCCCGTCATCGAGCAGATCGGTGAGGAGATGGGCGACCGCCTGGCCGTCTACAAGTGCAACGTGGACGAAGAGGAGGCGCTCGCGGCGCGGTTTGGCATCATGTCCATCCCCACGCTCCTTCTCTTCAAGGGAGGGCGCCTCGTCCACACCATGGTCGGCAACATGCCCAAGCCCTCGCTCGTCGCCGAGATTGAGGCGAATCTCTAGGGATGGCTCGATTTGAGGAAATCGCCCAGGGTGCCCGCGAGGTAAGAAGCGGGGCCCTGGGCCTTCTTAGGAACAACCTTCGCGTGGTGGCGACCCTCGTTGCCGCCCTCGTCTTTGTGTGGCTCCTCGGCGAGGTTGCCAGCGGAGAGATCCTGCGGCTTGACACCCTTGCCTACCAGGTCTTTGTTGAGCACCTGCGCTCGGATGCGCTCACGTCTTTCATGCAGGCGTTTACCTCGCTTGCCTCGATCGTGGTTCTCGCCGTGCTGGCAGCCGTAATCGCGGCGCTCGCGCCGGGCAAGGCGCCGGGCTGGTGCGTCTCGGTCAACCTGGTTTGCGTGGTCCTGCTCAACACCGTGCTCAAGTACCTCGTGCAGCGCCCGCGACCGGACGGGTTCCGCCTCATCTCCGAGACGGGGTACAGCTTTCCCTCCGGCCACTCGATGGTTGCGATGGCCTTCTTTGGCCTGCTCATCTGGATGGTCTGGCGCTACCACCGCCATGACGTCATGCGCGTGGTGTGGTGCGTCGTCTTTGGCCTCGTAATCGTGATGGTGGGCGTGAGCCGCATCTACCTGGGCGTTCATTACGCCTCAGACGTTCTTGCGGGCTTTTGCGTGAGCCTCATCTGGCTAATCTTCTACACGCGCGTGGTGGCACCGGCGTTTGTGGCGGTGGACGCGCCGCACGCGGACGCGGGCATGGGCAGCGCAGGAGCGGGCAGCACGGGCGCGAGCGCGGGCGAGGACGGCGTGGGCGCGGGCGCGGACAGTACCGCCACCGCAAAATAACACGCAGAATCGGACTTTTCCAAAAAGCTTTCCTGCGGATATATGTTGTTGAAGGTAATTCTGCGTGTTATTCCAAGATCGGGACGAGAAATACGGTCGCGAGGCGGGACGCGGCTGCGGGCAGGGTTGATCGCGAGGCGGCATGTGGTCGCAGCCCCACGTGCTTCTCGGGTGAAATAACGCACACCCCTAAGCCGCAGCGCTTCTCGAGGTCAAATAACACGCAGAATCGAACATGCGCGTTATTTTTTCCTGCGGATATAGATAGTTGTGCTTGATTCTGCGTGTTATTTGGACGGAGTAACGAACCGAGAAGGACAGCGGGCCGAGAAGCGCCGCGAACCAAGAAGCGCAGCGGGCGAGAAAAACCGCGCGCCCGCTACCCCAGCGTGATAATCTGCGCGTCCACCACGTGCCCGTCCTCCACAAGCACGCGGCCCATGCTCGGGCGCGACCGCCGCGGGTAGGTGGGGCTGCCGGGGTTCATCACCAGCACGCCGGTCCACTCGTCGCGCTCCAGCACCGGCGTGTGCGTGTGTCCAAACACCGCGACGTCGCACATCTGCAGGTTGAGACGCCGCCGATAGTGCGTGGCCTGCCACCTGAGCCCGCCGCCGAGAAACACGATGCGATCCTTCACCATGGGGCCGTAGTCGTAGGACCAGTCGTTGTTGCCCAGGCAGAGCTTGACCGGCGCGATGTCGCAGAGCGTGTGGTAATCAGACACGGAGCAGATGTCGCCCGCGTGCACGATCATATCCGCGCCCCTGAGCTCCTCGAGGAGCTCCGGCGACAAATACCCATGCGTATCGGAGATGATGTCGAAGCGCTTAACCGTCAACGCGCGTCCCTAGAGCCCCAGCGCACGCTTGAGCGCGACCACGCGGCGGCGCGAGACGGAGATCTTCTTGCCCTCGATACCGTTGACGCCCAGCTGCAGGATGCCGGAGGAGATGACTTCCACGTCCTCCACGTACTCGAGGTTCACGATGTAGCCGCGGTGCACGCGGAAGAACCCGTGCGGAGCGAGCTTCTGCTCGAGCTTGGCAAGGGAGATCGTGGAGAGGAAGCGGTCATCGGCGGTATAGATGCAGGAGTAGTCGTCCTTGGCCTCGATGTAGCGAATCTGGTCGATGGGCACCAGCACCTTGCGGCCGCTCTTGACCACGGGGATGCGCTCCACGGAGGAGTGGTTCTGGGCCTGGGGCTTGGAGCGAGTCTGCACCTTGTCCAGGGCCTGGTTCAGGCGCTCGGGGTCAACGGGCTTCATCAGGTAGTCGATGGCGTCGACCTCAAAGGCCTCGAGCGCGTACTCGCTGTAGGCCGTCACAAAGACGATGGCGGGCGGGTTCTTGAGCTTGTGAAGGGCCTCCGCGAGCTGCATGCCCGAGGTCTTGGGCATTTGGATGTCGAGGAACATGACGTCGGCCTTGGCCTCCATCAGCTTCTCGACGGCCTCTCGAGCGCTCGACGCCTCCATGACCGAGTCGACCCTGCCGGTCTCCTCGAGGAGGTATCGCAGCTCGGAGCGTGCCGGCGCCTCGTCGTCAACAATCATCGCGCGCATGTGCAGTTCCCTTCGTGTCCACCCACCGGTCGCATGGCGACCGGGTATATCTTACTCGCCCTTGCGGCTAAGCTCCACCAGCCTTCTTCGCGCCCCTCCGAGCCTGAGGGTCACACAGGTCCCCTCCCCGGGCTTGGACACGATCTCGACCCCAGACCCCACGCCGTAGAAACGCTCGATGCGCTCGGCAACGTTTCTCAGCGCCATGCCCGTCCCGTGGCTGGAATCCGATGGGTGAGGCTCTCCCGCACCAGCAAGCAGCCGATCCGCAACGACCTTGTCCATTCCAAGGCCGTCATCGGCAACGGCTATAAGAATATCATCTCCGTCAGTGACCACCTGCACGTCAACATGAAGGGGGCCCTCGTCCCGCATTGCATGTCTGACCGCGTTCTCAACGATAGGCTGAATCAAAAACGACGGCACGGGAAGCTCCTCGCAGCCCTCCTCCACGTGCTCGGTCTCCACGATGCGGTTCTCGCCAAAGCGGGCCTTCTCGATCTTGAGGTAACGGCGCGTCTGCTCGAGCTCTTGGGAGAGCGAGATGAGCGTCTTCTCGGAGCTCTCCAGCGTCCGGCGATAGAACATGGAGAACTCACGGAGCAGGTCGCGCGCCTTGGTGGGGTTTGTCCGCGTGAACGAGGCGATGGTGTTGAGCGTGTTGAAGAGGAAGTGCGGGTTGATCTGCGCCTGCAGCGCCTTGACCTCGGCACGGGCCGTGAGCTCGGCCTGGCGGTCGAGCTCGTAGGACGAGAGCTGCGTGGAGAGCAGCGTCCCCAGGCCCTCGGCAATGGCGAGCTGCGTGCGGTCGATCTCCACGTCACGGCGATAGTAGAGCTTCACCGTTCCCACGGCGTGCTCCTGCACGAGCAAAGGCACGATGATGCCAAAGGCGTGGCCCTGGCGCCGGTTGCCTATCGAGAAGCGCCTCACGTCCTGGCTCTCCTGGTCCACCGAGACAAACGTCTCCATGCGCTTGCTCTCGAGGACCTCGAGGGTGGGCTTGGCGTTCTTGCTCCCCGGGACAAAGGGCGTGTCGATGGTCCCCTCGTAGGCGAGGACCGTCTCGGTGTCCGTGATGGCGATGCCGGCGGCGCTCGTCTCGGGAAGCAGCATCGCGCAGATGGCGCGCGCGTTTTCTGCGGTGAGGCCCCCGTGGAGATGACCCAGGGTCGCCGTTGCCACGCGCAGGGTGCGCTCGGTCGCCTCGGAGCGCGTGTCCTCCGGGGCAAGGCCGATGGCTCCGCTCATCACGATGATTCCCGCGAGGGCGCAGCCAACCAGCATGGCCACAACGACCGCGGGATCGTCAACCACGCCAACGAGGACCACCGCCAGCACCACGGCGCAGGCAACAAGGATTCCCGTTACCACCCAGCCCGCATGACGTATGTTCAACCACTTCATTGGGATTCTCCAACGGTCGGGATTTCCCCCGTCTCTTCGAGGGGATCTGACGGCGCCGTGGCAGAGAGCGCAGAGGCCACCTCGCCCGTCAGCCGTATCGCCGACGCGATCATCTCGTCGCGCCAGAGCGCCGAGACGATGCCCGGCCAGACCATGGCAAACGACAGATACCTCGAGCTCGTGAGCCGTGCAATCTTGTCCGCCTCGTAGCGCCCCTTGGTGAGGATCTTGAGATACGCCAGACGGTCCGGCCCCGTCACAAACCGGCGCAGCGCCGTGTGAAACGCGCGTTTGCGCACCTGGGGAGAGAGCCACGGCGCCGGGTAGGGCATGAGCGACTCCGGGGTGATCGTGCGCAGGTCGCGGCGGGCGTTCATGACGTCAAGCTTGCGCTGCTCGTACAGCCAGCGGTACATGTCGCGCATGAACAGCGCGGGCGCGGAGGCCTGTTCGCCCGCAGGCTGGGTCCCGACGCTCCACTCGTTGTCAAACCACACGTCCAGGCCGTTGGCCCGCAGGTCAAGCAGGTAGTCAAGGTCTTCTCCGCGCGTAATGTACGGGTCAAAGGGAACCTTTGACCACGCCGCTGCGTGAAGGGCGCAGCACCCGCCGCACAGGTGGTTGGAGCGCGTGATGCGCGGCGCCTCCATCTGAGCCCGCTCCATCACGCGGTTGAAGTCGGCCGCCTTGGACCAGTACTTCTCGCTCCATTCGGAGTTTGGCCTGGCGTAAGGGTCCCCGCCCTCATCGAGGAAGAATCCGCTCTTGACGAGCACCCTCAGATTCTGTCGCGTGAGCGAGCCCAGGCCCCACGCCGCCTTGAGGAGAAAGTCGGCGTCTGTGGCAACCCTGTCCTCGCCCAGAAACACAACAACGTCATGACCAAGAATCGCGGAGACGGCGAGGCCCATGTTCCTGATGGCGCCGTAGCCGTGAAGCGAGACGGTCTCGCCCGCCACGTGATGCGCCATCCTGCTCACGGCGTGCTCGACGTGGGAGGCCTCCTGGCTTCCGATGACGAGCGGGTTGAGGCCGGGGTGCGCGGCGCAGATTGACTCAACGCGCTCGCGAGCCCGCGGCTCGTCCTCGGCGGAGGCGGCCAGAAGCACGATGACGCGCAGAACGCCGTCCACCTGGTCAAGCGAGGCGAGACAGGCCTCGAGCTGGGGGTCTTTTGCGTCGAGAGGAGTTGACCGGTCAAAGGGCCCGCGCCACCCCAGAGGGCCGGAGTTGTCCCCCCGGCCCCAGAACGTTGGGATGACGATGGCGGGATTCAAGGCTTCCCTAACGGCACTCGCCGCCGGGGCGGCTCGAGCTTGCAAGCGTCTTGGGCAGGGTCGTCCTCGAGAGCGCGCGGAACAGCGGGAGCCCCAGGACATACATCACCACGGCCTCGCCAACACCAGTTGCGATGAGGCCAAACGCGTACATGGCAGGATAGGCGCCATCGATGGCGATGTTGGTGAACGGAATGGTGTAGAAGCCAATGCCCTGCAGCATGAGCGGCAGGTACGCCGGGACGATGAGGGCGTTGGCGATGACGGGGCCGAGGAGCGCGACGGCAGGGCGGCGGCGATTCTTCCAGGTGAACCAGGCCCCGAGGGCCGTGGCCAGGGTGCCGAAGACCACGTCGAGCATACCGAGCATGCCCGTTCCGGAGAGGACGATGTTGGCAAGGTTGGCAATGACGCACCCGAGCGCCAGGCCGGGAACGGCGTCCGCGGTGAGCAGCGCGAGCACGCACGCGGCCTCGGAGACGCGGAACTGAACCGGCCCCCAGGCAAGGCTGCCCAGGAAGAGCAGCGTCACAAGGGTGAGCCCGGCATAGAGCGCCGCGATCACGCCGATGTGGGCAACGCGGCGGGCGACGAGCGAGGGGTCGACGGTATGTTCGAGGCTGGCCTGACTCTTCATGCTTCTCTCTTTTCTACTGGAGGGCTTTGCTGAATGCCCAGACGGGCATGACGAGCCCACGACAAGCGGGATCCCGGTGGAAAGCACTCCAAAAGAAGCATCCCCGTGGGCGCGACAGAACAGATACTAGCAGAGTTGCAGCACGTCAGTCGCAGCGCCGGGCCCCACGTGGGACGTGCTAGTATTGCTGCAGCTTGAACCCGCGCCAAAGGAGACCCATGAACCTGCGTGTGACTCTCGCCCGCCTCGCCGGATCGCTTGCGCACTGGGGAACCGTTAACCTCGCTCACCACGGGGGAGGCAACATCCCCGGAGCCGTTGCCCTGCGCGTGGACCCGGGTGTCGTGGGAGAGCTCTCGGCAGGCCTTGAGCCGCGCATCGTGGTGACGGGAACCAACGGCAAGACTACGACCACCGGCCTCATCGCGGACGCCCTTGCCTCGGGCGGGAGCACCGTGGTGTGCAACCGCGCCGGCAACAACATGGAGTCCGGCATCGCCGCCGCGCTCGTGCTCGCCGGCCCCGGTCGCAAGGGCGAGCAGCGCATCGGCTGCTTTGAGTGCGACGAGCTCTACACGGTGCGCGTGCTCCCCGCGATGCGGCCGCGCGCGCTCGTTCTTCTCAACCTCTTCCGCGACCAGCTCGACCGCTACGGCGAGATTGACCACACGCAGGACGTCATCGCAAAGGCGCTGCAGGGCTCGCCCGAGACCGCCATCATCTTTGACGCGGACGACCCCCTCTGCGCCGCGATCGCGGACCGCGTGGACAACACGGGCGTGCCCTTTGGCATCGACGAGCCCACGGGCATCGAGGCGGACCGCATCTCTGACAGCCGCTTCTGTGCGCGCTGCAACGCGCCGCTTGACTACGAGTACGTCCACTACGGGCAGCTGGGCAAGTACCGCTGCCCCGAGTGCGGCTGGGCGCGCCCCGAGCTCGCGTTTGCCGCGGTTAACGTGCGCATGGGCGAGGAGGGCTTTGAGTTTGACATCGAGGATCGCCGGAGTGGGGCGCCGGTGCGCCAGCACGTGCGCACCCGCTGGAACGGCCTGCACATGGTCTACAACGTCACGGCCGCGTTTGCCGCGTTCGTGATTGGCGGCGGAGACGCGCACGCCTTCCAGGGGGTCCTGGACGCCTACGAGCCGGCGAGCGGCCGCGGCAAGGTCTACGAGCTGGACGGCGGGCGCGCGGTTGCCTCCAACCTGGCCAAGAACCCCACGGGCTTTGACCGCATGATCTCTCAGATCAAGGCCGAGAAGGGCAGCGCCGTTGCGTTCTTCCTCAACGACAACGACGCCGACGG
This sequence comes from uncultured Atopobiaceae bacterium, assembly GCA_944321385.1. Lineage (GTDB taxonomy): Bacteria > Actinomycetota > Coriobacteriia > Coriobacteriales > Atopobiaceae > Thermophilibacter. The sequence goes on along the minus strand of CALULC010000001.1, from coordinate 6,987 downwards.
CCACGACGTCTCCTGGATCTGGGACGTTGACTTCGAGCGCCTGCGCGACCTGGGCGTGCGCGTACTGTGCGCCGGCGGAACGCGCCGCGAGGACATGGCGGTGCGCCTCAAGTACGCCGAGCTAGGCGCCGAGCCCGTGCTCATCCGCAACGTGGTTGACGCCCTGCGCTACGTGGCACCCGGTGAGAAGCTCCATGTTGTTGCCAACTACACGGCGTTCCCGCCCGTCGTGGCGGAGCTCGAGCGCCTTGCCGGAACCTGGCACTCCAGCGTGACCGACGACGCCCCGCGCGCGGCCGCACCCGCGCCCGCGGCGGTGGCCCTCAGCAGGCCGCTGCGTATCGTGCACCTCTATCCCGACGCCCTCAACCTCTACGGTGACGGCGGCAACATCGCGTCGCTCTCCAAGCGCTGCGCGTGGCGCGGCATCCCCGCACGCGTGGACGAGGTGATGATGGGCGAGAAGCTCGACCTCTCCGACGCGGACATCGTGCTTCTCGGCGGCGGGGCGGACCGCGACCAGCTGGCCGTTGCCCGCGAGCTTGGCGCACAGCGCGAGAAGCTCGCGTCCTACGTTGCGAGCGGCGGCGTCCTTCTCGCCATCTGCGGCGGCTACCAGCTGCTCGGCCACTCATACATGATGGGCGAGAAGCGCGTGGACGGCCTGGGCATCCTGGATCTTGAGACCGTTGCCGGAGACACCCGCCTCATTGGCAACGTGGCCATTGACTCGCCGGTGTGCGCCTCGCCGATCGTGGGCTTTGAGAACCACGCCGGACGCACGCTCCTGGGCATCGGCGAGAAGCCCCTGGGGCGCTCGCTCGTGGAGGGAACGGGCAACAACGGAGAGGACGGCGGCGAGGGCGTGCTGCACGACGGCGTGGTGGGCACGTACCTGCACGGGCCGATCCTGCCCAAGAACCCCGGCGTCACGGACTGGCTGATCGCCCGCGCGCTGGCTTGCCGCGGCGAGGCCGTGGAACTCGCGCCGCTCGACGACGAGCTTGAGACCGCTGCGCACGACGTTGCGATGGGGATCGCCACCCGCGGGTAGGGCCGCGGGCGGGTAGGGCTGCGAGCGAGCGTTCTTCTCGCCACCCACATGGCCGGATATCATAATTAACACGCACAGATTGCCGTGCGTGTTAATTTATCCTGCGGTTATATGGGATTTAAACAAACCGTGCGTGTTTATTTTGATGTTTGTCGAAACGCCCCGGCCGGGCCCCGCCGTCCCTAGCGGGACGCTCCGCCCCGTGGAGCGCCGAGCGCCCAGGCGGAGAACGCGGAGGCCAGCGGCACAGCCAGGATGACGGCGATGCTGCCCACCAGGCTCTGGAAGACCTCGAGCGTTAGGTAGTCCGAGTTGAGCAGCTGGAAGGTCTGCGTCCCGTACGTGAGCAGCGAGAGCAGCGTGGTTATCGCCCCGCCCGCAAACGCCAGGATGAGCGTGGTGCACATGGTGCCCGTCATGTCCTGGCCCATCTCCATGCCCGCGCGGAAGAGCTCGCGCTGCGTGATGGCAGGGTGGACCTGGCGCATCTCAAAGAGCGCCGACGTGACGCCCATGGTCATGTCAAGAACCGCGCCGAGCGAGGCGACAAGAACGCAGGTGAAGAGCACGTCCCCCACCTGAAAGTCCGCGCGCTGGCGCAGGAAGATGAGATCCTCGGCCGCCTCCATGTTGTAACCCCCCACATGGAGGACGGCCGAGAAGATCGCGTAGAACAGCGCCGCAACGGCAACGCCGCCCAAGGTGGCGAGAATCGCGACGCGCGTCTTGGCGCTCCACCCGTTGAGCAGCGTCATAGAGCTCACCGTGATTGCCAGGACAACGCCGAGCGTAACGGGGATGACCGGATAGCCGTAATAGAAGGCCGGGAGCATGAAGCACGCGATGAGAAAGATCGCAAACGCCAGGCCAACGAGGCTCCTCGCGCCCTTGAGCTTGCCCACCGCCACCATGAAGGCGGCAAAGACAACGAGAAGGGCGGCGAGGCCAAAGCCCCTGTTGTAGTTGTAGATGCTGAAGTACGGCTCGAGGCCCTCCTGCGACTCAAGGCGAACGATGACGCCGGTGCCCTCCTCGCAGAGGATGTTGTGGGTGTCGTTCACCTCGTTGTGGATCTCCACCTCCTGGCCGGCGAGCTCGCCGTCGTTGATGCGCACGCGGAGCTCCTGGGAGCCCCAGAGCCTGCTTGAATCGTACGGGGTTGGCTCGAGGTCCTCGGATATGACCTCGGTCACCGTTCCGCTGGGATAGGTTATGCCAGTCGTGTCCAGCGAGGTGTAGTCGATGGGATGCTGTTGGCCCCATGCGAGCACGAGGGCAACGACCACGGCGATCGCGGCAAGAACGATGAGGTCCGACGATTCAAGCAGGCGCTTCTTCATAGGGGCTAGTTGCTTCCTCTTCTGGTGATGATGGCGGAGCGGAGGGCCACGACGGTCATGCCGGCGGCGGCGAGGGCCGCGATGGCAGCCGGGGTGACGGAGGCGTCACCGGTTCCGGGAAGGGAGCCGCTGCCAGCGGAGCCCTGGGAGCCGGCCTGGCTCTGGGAGCCCTGCTGCGGGTCGCTGGTGGTCTGGCCGCCGTTTCCGGAGCCGCCCTGCTGGTTGTTGTTGTCGCCGGGCTGCTGGCTATCACCGGGCTGCTGGTCGTCGCCACCGGGCTGCTGGCCGCCCTGCTGGTCGTCAACGCGCTCGATGGTCACCTGGTCGAGGATGTCGTCCTCGGTCACCTGGGCATCGTCGGTGTAGTAGGTGGTGAAGGTGATGGAGTCGTCGGTCACCGTGGCGATGGACATGTTCTGGCGCTGCGACTGGTCCTGAACCGCGGAGAACGTGTTCTGCGCGAGGTTCTGGATCTCGTAGTACTTGGAGCCAGAGGCCGAGTTGGCCGTGATGTAGAGCACCTGGCCGCTCTCGGGGTTGGTCAGGGTGTCCTGGACCTCGTCGGTGATGACGGGCTTGGTGCCCTCCATCAGGTACGTGCGGGTGTAGACGTGGTCGTGACCCATGAGGACGGCGTCGACACCCAGGTCGGAGAAGACCACGGGGAGCTCGGAGCGACGCTGGAGGATGTCGCTGTCTGCCGTGTGGCTGGCCACCGAGTACACGGAGTGGTGGAAGGTGACGATCTTCCAGTTGGCGTCCGGGTTCTGGGCGATGGCGTCCTCCATGAAGGCCTTGTGCTCGGAGGTGCTCATGTTGTTGGAGTTGAGCGACATGAACAGCACGCCGTTGTAGGTGAACCAGAAGTCGCCGGAGCCGTCGCCCGCGTTGTCCGTGGCGCCAAGCTCGGAGACGTTGGGCATGGTGAAGTTGTAGGTGTAGTGCTGGTTGTTGTTGTACGTGTCGTGGTTGCCCACGTTGGTGGCCAGCGTGATGCCGTGGAGCGCCTCGGGCGCGAAGAAGCCCTCGTACTCCTCCTCGATGGTGTTCACGTCACGCGTGTTGACCTGGTCGCCCAGGGAGATCATGAAGTCGGTGTCGGGGAAGGCCGCCGTCATGGTGTCGAGCGTGTTGGTCCAGCCCTCCACGTCAGAGGCAACGTCACCACTGGCGCCGATCTGCGGGTCTCCGGCAAACATGAACGAGAAGGACTCGCCGTCGCCGAGGTTGCCGGTGGAGAACTCGTAGGTCTCGGACCAGGCACCCTCGTTGCCCACGCGGTAGAGGTAGTCGGTGTTGGCGGCAAGGTCGTCGACGGTGGCCTTGAAGGAGTTCCAGCCCTCGAGCTCGGAGCCGTCAACGTCGGCGGTCACGGACACGACGCCCTCAGTCGGGAAGTCGGAGCCGGCCGTCCAGCCCTCGGGCTTCTCGGCAACCTGGACCATGGCGTCCTTGGTGGTGGTGCCGAGCCAGTTGAAGTTGCGGGAGGTCTCGGTGGCGCCGATCTCCAGGGAGACGCGCTCGACCTCGGGCTGAGCGGGCTCGACGGGGTCATCGGAGCGGACGATGCTCACCTTGTCGAGGACGTCGTCCTCGGTCACCTGGGCATCGTCGGTGAAGTAGGTGGTGAAGGTGAGGGAGTCCTCGGTGACATCAACGAGCGTCATGTTCTCGCGCTTGGACTGGTCCTGAACCGCCGCGAAGGTATTCTGCGGGAGGTTCTGGAGGCTGTAGTACTTGGAGCCAGACGCGGAGTTGGCCGTGATGTAGAGGACCTGGCCGTCGGCGGGGTTGACGTGCTCGGACTGGACCTCATCGGTGATGAGCGGGGTGGTGCCGTCCATGAGGTAGGTGCGGGTGTAGACGTGGTCGTGGCCCATGAGGACGGCGTCGATGTCCAGCTCGGTGAAGACGGCGGGCAGTTCGTTGCGACGCTCGAGGATGTCGGTGTCGGCGGTGTGGCTGGCCGTGGAGTACACGGAGTGGTGGAAGGTGACGATCTTCCAGTTGGCGTCGGGGTTGGCCGCGATCGCGTCCTCGAGGAACGCCTTGTGCTCGGCGGTGCTCATGTTGTTGGAGTTGATGGACATGAACAGCACACCGTTGTAGGTGAACCAGTAGTCGCCCGAGCCGTCGCCGGTGGCGTCGGTTACGCCGTAGGTGCTCACGTTGGGCATGTTGTAGTTGTGGGAGTAGTTCTGGTCGGACACGTAGGTCTCGTGGTTGCCCACGTTGACAGCCATGGTGATGCTGTGCAGAACCTCGGGGGCGTAGTAGCCCTCGTACTCCTCGTACTGGGTCTCACCGCTGTGACCAAGGTTGACCTGGTCGCCGAGGGAGATCAGGAAGTCGGTCTCGGGGAACGCGGCCTCCATGGTGTCGAGCGTGTTGGTCCAGCCCTCGGTATCCTCGGGGATGTCACCGGCACCAATCTGAGGGTCGCCGGCAAACATGAACGAGAAGGACTCGCCGTTGCCGATGTTGCCGGTCTGGAAGCCGTAGGCCTCGGACCAGACGCCATTGGTGCCCACGCGGTACACGTAGGAGGTGTTGGCGTCGAGGCCGTCAACGGTGGCCTTGAAGGAGCTGTAGCCCTCGACCTCGGAGCCGCCGACGCTCGCCTTCACGTTGGCAACGTAGTCGGGATTCGCGGGGAAGGCGTCGCCCTGCTGCCAGCCCTCGGGCATGACGGCAACCTGGACCGCGCCGTTCTCGCCGGCGTCGCTGATCCAGTTGAAGTTGCGGGAAGTCTCGGTGGCGCCAATCTGCAGCGAGACGCGGTCGACCTTAGGCTCGGCCTCGGGCTCGGGCGTACGCTGGATGGTCACCTGGTCGAGGATGTCGGCGTCGGTCACCTGGGCGTCGTCGGTGTAGTAGGTGGTGAAGGTGATGGAGTCCTCGGTCACCGTGGCGAGGGACATGTTCTGGCGCTTGGACTGGTCCTCGACGGCGGAGAAGCTCTTCTCCACGTTGTCCTTAATGTTGTAGTACTTGGAGCCAGACGCGGAGTTGGCGGTGATGTAGAGCACCTGGCCGTCGGCCGGATCGGTGAGGACGTCCTGCACGCCGCCCTCGGTGACGGGCGTGGTTCCGTCCATGAGGTAGGTGCGGGTGTAGACGTGGTCGTGACCCATGAGGACGGCGTCGATGTCCAGATCCGAGAAGACCACGGGCAGCGTGGAGCGACGGGCGAGGATGTCGCCGTCGGTGGTGTGGCTGGCCGTGGAGTACACGGAGTGGTGGAAGGTCACGATCTTCCAGTTGGCGTCCGGGTTGGCCGCAATGGCCTCCTCGAGGAACGCCTTGTGAACAGCCGTGTTCTGCTCGTTGGAGTTAATGGACATGAACAGCACGCCGTTGTAGTTGAACCAGTAGTCGCCTGAGGCGGCGCCAGTGGAGTCGACGGCACCCCAAGCGGAGCGGTTGGGCATGTTGTAGTTGTAGCTGTAGTGCTGGTTGTTGGCACCAGCCTCGTGGTTGCCCACGTTGGTGGCCATGGTGATGCCATGGAGCACCTCGGGTGCGAAGTAACCCTCGTACTCGCTCTCAACGGTCTCGGGATTAGAGGCGTTGATCTGGTCGCCCAGGGAGATCATGAAGTCGGTCTCGGGGAAGGCGGACATCATGGTATCGAGCGTGTTTGTCCAGCCCTCGGTGTCGCTCGCGGCGTTGCCGGAGGCGCCGATCTGCGGGTCGCCGGCAAACATGAAGCTGAAGGATTCGCCGTTGCCGATGTTGCCAGTCTCAAAGCCGTAGGCGGCAGACCAGTTGGTGCCGTTGCCCACGCGGTAGATGTAGGAGGTATTGCCCTCGAGGCCGCCGACGGTGGCCTTGTAGGAGCTCCAGCCCTCGCGCTCGCTGCCACCCCTCTCGGCCTGGACGTTGGCAACAAAGTCCGCGTCCGCGGGGAACACGGAGCCGCTGGTCCAACCCTCGGGCATGAGAGCCACCTGGACATAGCCGTCAAGGTCAGACGTGCTCATCCAGTTGAAGTTGCGCTGGGACGACGTGGCGCCGATCTCCAGGGAGATGCGGTCAAACTGCACGCCGCTCTCGTTCTGAACCTCGATCTCGGCGGCGGGCTGAGCCTCGGCGGCACCCGCCGTTCTGCCGGTGGCAACCGTCACAACGCCCAGCATGAGCACCAGGGCGCACAGCGCAGCCAGCCACCTCTTCCTTACCTTCATGCTACCCCTCTCTTCGTAGGAACCCCGCGGCAGGGGTGCCGCAGAGTCAGACGTGAACGTTATAGAGGGGCTTTGGACGCGTTTCAGAAACGCGCGTGCAAGCGGGCAGTAAGGGAGTTTTACGCGAATGTCAGCTCGCCTGGAGGCGTTTCTCGTTCGCGTGACTTTTGCGGCCTCAAATCTTCGTCGGGCTCTGACGTTTTCCCAGTTGGCAGAAAAACTCACGTGACTTTTGCGGCCTCAAAAGTCATGCGGGACGAGAAGGGCGCGAACTCGGCACACAAAACGGCCCCCGGCATTGCCGGGGGCCGCAGCTTGCGCGATCAGGCGCTCAGCGAGAAGAACTTACGCCTCGGCGTAGAGGTCCTTGAGCTTGAGCAGGTGCGCGTAGCGAGCCATGGCGGCC